>JBJHCR010000195.1:4187-8496 GCA_050486105.1 Vulcanimicrobiota bacterium | reverse complement strand
AGTCCACCCTGACCACTCCCGGCCCTCGGCCTGACGCATCGTAGTTCGAGCCCCACTCTTCGTTAAGTATATGGAGCCCGAGAAATCCATGGGGGCCCCTCAGCTCAAATTCGCAGACTTCGCTAGCAGATTCCTGGGCTGACAAATGAATCCCCCAGCGAAGAATCTTGTCTACGTCAAATCGGAAGGAGGTTCCCTGTTCAAGCCTGGCTCGAGAAATCCGCCTCCCATAGGTTGGCAGTCTGAGGAACGGAAGAACTTGGCTGAGCTCTTGAAAATGCCCAGGCCAACTCACAGACCATCCGAATTCAATCTCAGAATCGGAGTCTATCGTCCCCGGCGAAGGCTCAACTTGATAGCGAAACAATAAATCTTGAGTCTTTCCAGGTTCGATAACGGCGGAGGAATGATGGAACCCCATGGGTTCGAAGTCCTTCTGTTGAAGAGAACTCGCAGAAACCCCAACTGCCGAAGAAGACTTCTCACTCACCTGGACCCGGAGACCCGCTCGAAAGCGGTCGCCTGGTCGAACGACCAGGGGAGCGACAACCTCAGTCTCGACCGTGTTAAATAGGGTGAAAGTTTGTTGAAAATTTGCCAGTCGTCCTTCGTGATCTGCGGCCAAAATTCTCAGACGATACCACCCAGGAGCAGAAGGCAAGGCCAATTCTTGCTCACCATCATTGTTGAGCCGAAGCTCGAGAACCTCAACCTTCGGTATCCGGTCTGTCTCCCATTGTATAGGTTCGAAAGCAACCAATCCGGTCAGGGTAGAATGCAGGTCACCAGAGAGTTCTTTCAAAGTCACTGTCTGCCCGGCTCGAAACGGACCAAGGCTACCGCCGTCAATCTCGAACTCAGGGGAAATGCTCTCCAGCCTAGGCCGGGATGCCCGACTTGAGTCGAGCAATGAAACGCGAGTCTCCCAAACCGCATAACGCGAGAATCCCGAGTCTCCAACCAACTTGGCCTCAAGACGATATCGACCGGGCTCAGCAAAGCTCAGTTCCCAGACCCCTGCCGAGCCTTCAGGATCATCCAAAAGAGTCCTATAAGTCTTCACTTCCTTCCATTCAAGCAACTCTTCCCGGTGGGCTGGGACTGCTTGAAAAGTCAGCCTACCGGTCAACCTTAGCCTTTCCTCTGGTTGCGCTTCGGGGGTCAAGATTCTCACAGCGTAGGGATGATCCACCTGAGGCAGGCCGTAATACGTTCTCAACTGTATGGGTTCAACTGTCCCAAGAATGGGAAGTCTCCGACTGAGAACGACTTCACCGCTCTTGGCATTCACGACCTCGACCTGCAGGTCCTCAGCCCAATCAGAATCTTCCGGGAGCGTTACTTCGATCTCCGTGTCTGTTTTCGACTTACTGCGGGTCTTCACCGGCAAGCTGTGAGTGACAGGGGTCTCCTCGGAGATCCTCTGCCAACCTGGCGATCCCCTCACATTTGCTGCTGCTGGGCGTATCCAAGCCAATATTTGGTATTCACTCCTGGAACCACCCTCGAAGCTCAGGATAGCCGAAAAGGGGTGCCCTAACATCGGCCCCTTCTCGAACTGGAGGCTGATGTGTCGAAAACTTGGGAGCCGAGCTTGAACCGTCAAGGGAGCCTGACCCAGAACGCCCACCTCCCCCTGCCGTCGGATCGTCAAGGTATACCGTCCTGGGCGGCTTGGAGCCTGAATCCGTCCTAGAAATGTGCCCTTGGGTGCTAGCTGCAGGATCGTCTCGCTCATGGTCTGACCTTCGCTGTCCAATACCGCTGCGACTGCGGTCTCAGGCTCCGCCTCCAAGTCGAAGCCCGGTCCTTGGTTGGAGTCTACCTGCCCAGGTGATGGCGACTCGATCGCCGGGTCCGGGTCTCCATGGACTTCATCATTGGCGCTACCAGATGGGACTTGAGCTTGAACGCTGCTCCAGAAACCAAAAACCGCAATCTCCGACCCGACTGAGGGGCTTTCAGGGAGTACTTCGAAAGCTAGGTTGCCAGAATCCTGGGAATCGTCGACCATGAGGTGTTCTCCACCGAAGGTCTCGGGAGAATATAGAACACTTCTTTCTTGGAGGCTTCCCCGATAGACCGAAGTGAGACCTGGCAAGAGAAGAACAGCCTGCACCCTAGTTGCCAAGTCTGAAGGCTTCAATCGAAACACTAACGAGCCCACCGAAGGTTTCTGCTCGGGCGGGTCCGCCGGCTCCCAAGACGCTCGACTTCCGGTAGGAATCCACACACTAAACTCCTCGAGGTCTCGAAGGTCCACCGGTTGATTGAAACGGAGTAAGCCCACGTCGGAGAACCCCTCGACCTGCAAATCCCTACCTCGGTAGAGTTCGACCTCCCAGCTTTGTTGAGATTTCAGGGAACCCTCAGTAGAATTCAATCCGGGCTCAATTCTTAGCCTGGCTTGTCCATGCACAGGCTCTAGAACTCTCACCCGAAAGTGGCTGAAAGCCCGGCGACTGTTCGATCGATCACCGGGAGAATCGGATCGCAATCCCATCAACTCTAAGGGGACGGAACGCTCGCTCTCCTGATTCCATAGGGACAAACCTTGCTTCAACGAGTCCAAAGTCACCGGCTGGTCAAAGACCAATTCCAGGTCTTCGACTCCGTCCCAAGAGAGTCTGGTGGGAACCCCTGGTGGGACTTCTTCACCACCAACTCCGAGGGCAATCAGGGTCGGCCTTGGGGTCTCCCAACGACAATTGACGGGAGCGGTCAAGGAAGCCCCAGAAGCGGCCCTAAACCCCGGCGAGAGTCTGAGTTCTACTTCCCGACTGCGAGGTAACGGTCGAGCGAAAAAAATCTGAACCCCTGCCAGCCCAACCTCGACGATCCGCTCGATGGGCACTTGGGGCTTGAGAGAAACCGAGGATAGCAACAAGCGACCGCCAGTCTCCTCTGTGGACAACCTCAAAGGCTGATTGAATACCAAGGTCACCGATCTTTCGTCACCTCGGACTTCGGTCACCCCTAGAGAACGCTTCTTGCCAAGGTCATAAAAGTTCTTGCTCGGGTTCTCTAGGAGTCGCTCGTGGTCTGGATAGGGTTGACAAGCTGCTGCAAAAAGCAGCAAGGATAAAGCCGACAAAACTCTTAAGAAGAGGACCACTACGCCTGCTGATTCTCAACCCTACCCCTCTTCTCCCTTGAATCCCCTACCAACTTTTCTTAGAACCCAGGAGGTCACCGACCTGGTGAGAAACTCCCTCAAGACATGGATTGCCCCGCTTCGTACCACGCACTCCTTCCGGACCTTTTGTGGGACGGCGAGGACTTCTGTCCAGACTTGGGATTGCTCCTGAAAGGCTCAACAGTAAGTCGAGTCCTACCGCACCGAGACTTGCTGACGTTGATAGAGCAACTCCGAGGAGCGGGCCACTATATTACCGTGCGACGGCTTGCGCACAGAGCGCTCATGCCGGGTCTGGTCAACGCCCACAGTCACGCCTTTCAGAGGGTCTTGCGCGGTCGAACGGAGTTTCCGAAGGAGACTACCGCTCAGTCGGAAGACTTTTGGAGTTGGCGGGACCTCATGTACACTGCGGCCCTAGAACTCACACCCGAGGAGATCGAAGCGGTCACCCGGGCGGTCTACATCGAGATGGTGAAAGCTGGAGTAACCTTGGTTGGAGAATTCCACTATCTCCATCATCAAGCCGACGGAACCCCCTACGATGACCCGGACGAACTCGCATGGCGCATCATTCGAGCCGCCAAAAGCGCAGGCTTAGAGGTCACCTTGCTTCGCACATTCTACCAGAGAGCAGGCCACGGGCACTCTGCCTTGGAGCCTGGCCAGAAACGATTCTGCGACTCCGATGTCGAAGCGTATCTCGCAGCCTTGGATAGATTGACGGCCCAGGGCCACCGAGTGGGAGTGACTCCGCATTCCGTGCGCGCTGTTACTAGAGCAGATTTGACGATCTTGAGTGCGTATGCCGCCAGCCGCTCACTTCCGTTTCATATTCATGCCAACGAGCAACCCAAGGAGATTCAAGAATCGCTCGAGGAGAGCGGACTAAGGCCCATCGAACTCCTTCAGGATATCGGGGCCCTGAGCGAGCGAAGCACCCTGGTTCACGCGATTCACTTAAGCGACAACGAGATCAGCAACCTAGGTCAACAAGGATGCACGATCTGCTCTTGCCCCACAACGGAGAGAAACCTTGGAGATGGAGTGGTTCCTGCCGACCGGCTCCATCAGGCAGGGGTCCGGTTCGTCTTCGGGTCAGATTCTCAAGCCCAGATCTCTCCTTGGGAAGACGTGCGTCAGTTGGAGTACCACCTTCGCCTAACTTCACTC
>JBJHCR010000195.1:0-4177 GCA_050486105.1 Vulcanimicrobiota bacterium | reverse complement strand
ATACTACACACCGCCAATCGAGAGGCAGGTCGAAGCTTTCTCGCGATGCTGACAGCCAACGGACGACGCAGTCTGGGAGTTCCGGAAAATGTCGCTTCACCAGGAGGCACAGCCGACCTTATTGCCCTTGACCTGAACCATCTCAGCCTTGCTGGCTGGACCTGCAATAGTCTCCCTTGCGACCTGGTCTTCAGTGCCAATCCGGACGTAGTCACTGACGTTTGGGTAGGTGGCAAGGAAGTGGTGACGGAGAGGTTCCATCCCCAGGAAGAGCAAGCGGTGGCAGACCTTCACCGGGTGATTCGGAGGCTCAGGCAATGAGAGATGAGCCCAAATCTCAACTCGGTTTTCCGGAGAAGGAGTTGCTGGAACGATTCGGCGACGAAGATTTTCTCCGAGAACTCTGGCTGAAATGCCGATCGCGTCTCGATGGAGAATTGCAAGCTTTCGAGGGCTTTCCCAAGCCGACTACTGACGAAAACTGGCAGGTCCTGGCCCAAAAGCTGCATCAATTGAGGGGACTCCTGGCTAATTTTCTCCAGGGTTTGCCTTCTGTCTTGGCCCTCATCCACTGCGAAGAACAGGTGGCTCAAAGAAACCATGCCGAGGCCAAGGAGGCTTTTGGAAAGTTCCAGGAACACTTGAAAGGTGATCGCCTAGCCCTGGAAGAGTGGCTGAGCAGTAGGGGCTATCCCTGCTGAATAGTCAACTCGACAAAGCGGGATAGAAGACGGCTGGCTTCCGGCGTAGGTCGAAACAGACGCTGGAGGCTTTCCGGCTTTGTCAGTTCAGGATCATAGACCTTGAGGTAGACCGAAGCTCGTTCCCGATTCTCCAGATGGTCCAACTCGGGATGAAACTGAGTTGCATAGATCGGCAACCCTTCAAGTCGATAGGCCTGCACTTCACAGAGTTCGCTGGAAGCAAGCAAAACCGCCCCTGCCGGCATTCTGCTGACCTGATCATTGTGACCAAATTGGGCTTCAAAAGTTTGCGGAAAGCCGGCAAAGAGCGGGTCGTTGAGGCCCGCCTCGTTCAACCTCAGCGGAAGAGTCCCGAGTTCTGCCCTGGCTTTATCAGTGATCACAGCTCCCCCGAGAGCCACGGCCAGAGCCTGATGCCCGAAACATGAGCAAAATAGAGGCTTTCTTTTCTCTACCATGCCCCGCAAGGCTGCACAAAAGGGTTCGAACCAGGCTTCACCATTGTTGACGCACCCGTAGCTCCCTGAACCGCCAACCATGACCACGTCGAAACGCTCCCAGCAGGAGATCTCTGCCACCGGTTCGGTGACGATGTTGCAAACGCTGAGCCGCCACGGGGTGGACTCACTCAAGGGCTCGAGCTTTCTAAGAAAGCACCGCTCTTCTTGCTGGCGCATGGGGTCCCCGGGGTTTCGAATCTGAAACAGCAAGATCTCCATGGGGCCTTGGCTTCTCCGAGAAAAGAACGCCCTCCTAGGCGAATTGGGGTAATTCTGTGCAAGCAGGCTCCCCTGGGAATCGAGCGAAAACATCAAGCATGAAGAGTGCAAAATCGTCTCTAGTCTGGACCTCGAGAATCCTTCTCTCGACACTGCTTACAGTTGTTTGGGTGGCCTTATCTCAACCTGCTCTGGCCCAAAAGCCGAGCTTCGATTCGCTCTACTCCAAAGCAGAGGAGGCGCTGGCCGCCGAGGATCTCGACCAAGCCGTGTTGCTGTTTGAAAAGCTGGTCGGATTCTTTCCAGAATCATCGATTGCACACAACCGTCTGGGCCTCGTTCATTACAAAAGAGGGAACGATGGGAGGGCGATTTTCTCATTCCGCAAAGCGCTCTCGTTGTCTCGAACAAACGAAGAGGCTCAGCACAATTTGATTCTAGCCAGCGGGCGTCACGCCGACAACCTAGTGCGAGAATCTCGATTTGCCGAGGCTTCTCGCATCCTGGACGAGTTGATCAGCACCTATGCTTGGCACCCCCAGGTTTCTGCACTTCTCTATTATCGAGGCCGCCTAGAGTTCTTTCGTGGAAGTCCCGACGAAGGCCTAAAATGGTGGCGGAAAGCGGCGGAAAAAGCGCCGGAGTCCGGGGTTGCAGCGGTGATCAACGCTGAGAATCGGAGTACTTTTGACGACGGCACTCTCCGTCTCTATCAGCGCGCTATTGACAGAGTCCCCAGTGAGCCTTCCTTTTCTTATCTCTTGGGGCGTCGGCTGCAAGCTCGGGCGGGGTCTCCGGAAGAAACATTTCAGGCCCTATTTCGCGGGATCGAAGTCGCTCGAGAGAGCCAACTGCCGTTTCCCCTGTTGTCGCTTGCCACGGCACGCGCGGCCCTCACCTTGGGGAGAGCGGACGAGGCCGTCAACCTGCTTGAAGAAGCCAAACGACAACGGCCGGATTGGGCTTCGCTTCGAGCCCTATTGTGGCTCGCCTACTTGGAAAAGGGCCAAGGAGCCCAGGCCGATCAGGCCCTTCAAGAGGCCTTTGAATTGGACTCTAGCCCTCGTCTTGGACTCATCGGCTCAGGCGCCCAATCGGTCACCGTCACCACTTCGGGAGGCAATCAATCCGTACGTCCACCGCTGTCGATGACCGTCACTCCAGGACCATGCAAGGTCACCATCGGCGATCAGAGCCTGACCTTGGAACTAAGTGAAGATAACGCAGCCCTAGTGAGAATCTCGACCGACCAACCTCCAGAATTGGTCAGCAAAGCCAAGCTTATTGCAACCCGCGGACAATCGGGTCAACTGGCCCCGCCGTTGGTGGCTAAAGACCGCCGCGGGCGAATCTACAGATTGGCGGACCAACTCCTCAAGAAACCCGTGGTCATACTCTTCTGGAACAGTGAAGACCCGGAAGCCAACAGCCACTTGGCCAACTTTGGCGCACTATCTTCCCGTTGGGGAGACCGAATCGAGGCGGTCTCCATCCACTCCAATCCCGAGACCCAAAAAGACGCCCTGCGCCTCTACCTCAGTCAACCCGCCAACACTGCTCAATTGTGGGGAGACCCCAGAATTCTGGAGTTGTTTAACATCGAAGAGGTTCCGGCCATCCTGGTTATTGATGGGAATGGCCGAATCGTTTTGGCAAGACAGGACGTCCCGCGAGCGCTGAGTGGAGAGATTCACACCTACATCGAAGAGAATCTCTTGGACTAAAGTATTCGCCCGAGGGTTCTGCACTTCAGAGGCGGGTGATGAGGACGCGAGACGTGGCGGGTACCCTCAGAGTGCCGCGCTTCAAGGGGGCTAACTTTTTCTTCCTAAAAAAGAAAGACCCTATTGGCCTTTCTTGAGTTAGATATGGAAGAAATATCCTTGTCCTCGCTAGCGCATTCCTAAAGCCGACATGTAGGTCTGGAGCGTAGATTCTTGCTCCTCGAACTCTCCCCGCCCAATTTTTCTCAGGGCCACTATTCGTCGAATGGCCTTCACATCGAGGCCCTCGCGCTTGGCCTCATCGAAGGTCTCCTTGATTGCTCCAGCGATTTCTTTCTTCTCCTGTTCAAGCTGCTCAATCGCGCGGATCGCGGTCCTAAGCTTCTGACTCAACCGGTTCTCTAAGATTACGGTCATGTATTGCCTTCCCAGTTCTCTAGCCTATTGGCTCAGTACTTCGGTCCAGCCCTGGAAACCTCGGCCAACGCCGTAGGGTTGGTCAGAGTCGTCCAAGGGGCTCGGAAGCCGTGTGTCTATCATGTTACCTTGCCTGGCCGAGCTTCCTCCGAGACAAGTGAAGCCTTTCTGGGAGTGAAAATGCCTGCACCTCGGTCGCTATTGAATTCCAGAATCCCTGGTTCTTTGCAATGAACGGCACGCATTCTGGTCGAGGATCCATGCACTCAAGCAGCATCGCACTTCGCTCGAACATGTCAAAGACCGAGCGCACTGTCCACCTTGCCTAGTGCAACGTCTGTGAAGTTCGTCCCTACTAAATGGTGGTCAGGCGCCGGGAACCCGCGCTTGCGTGGGTGGCCGCGTCCGCGTGGGTGATGCAAGGAGAAGCGAACGCTTAATACCAGGCGTATTTGAGTGAGCTTCGACGCTGCGAGAGAGGATGCATGGCCGCCAGGGCTAGTGCTCTGTCAAGCTTAAGTTTGCGGGTTGGGGTGGAGAGGCCGGGTACCCACGCAGTGGGTGTCTGAGAAAATCAATTCGAGGGCCGGGGACCCGCGAGCGGGTGCCGGGT
>JBJHCR010000194.1:0-12592 GCA_050486105.1 Vulcanimicrobiota bacterium | reverse complement strand
ACTTTGCTCGATCTCTGACGCAGACCATGTACCTTTGTCTCACAGGGAAAACAGCCCACACATAAAGATCGAGTCCAGGAGATTTCCCAATAATGCTCATCAAACCAAACGCCTCCCAGGTAACCAGGCAGAACCCCAAGCCCCAAGACAGTCCCGTGAAGCTCGCTTCGGCAGAACCCTCCTTGCCCAAAGATTCCTTCACGTTTTCTTCAACGAAGGGCTCCGACAGTCACTACTCCGGCAGCCAGATCCTCGGACGAATGGCTGTCGGAGCGGTGGTCGGTTTGTCTACCAACTGGTTTGTCTACCAACTTGGTGGCTTCTAGTTCGCTCGGAGATTCGGCAAGTTTCGTTGCTACGCTTCGAGGAATCCAAGGGGCCTTCAATGCAGCCGCGTCACCCGAGGAGCAGCCTACTAGCACGACAGAGTTGCTCTTCGGGATTTGGGTAAGTGGAGCCATCGGAGGCGGAGTTGGTGCCCTCCAGGGCGCTGGAGTCAACCTCCTAGGCACAGCTCTTGGAGGCGGCCCCCTGGGCTATGCCGTAGCTGGCGCCACTGTCGGATCCCTCACCATTTAGTCTATAACTCCTTGCATTGATTTGGCCAATAAAACTGGGTGAAGAGGGTCCGAGGGGCCTGAAGTGGACTTCAGGCCCCGTTTCTATATGCGAGGGAGTTTAGAGAGTCGTTCCTGCCAATCTCAGTTGCCATTGAGAAAATTCAAGATCACCGGCAACGAGTTTTCCGTGTCCTCCACGATACTGCTGTGGCTTTCGGGGACCACGGCCGAATCGAGACTCCCTATGAGAGTTCCAGGATTCGCGCTCGTGAGATCGACTAAACCGTCGTCGAGGTCCACTCCTAAGATGTAGTCGGCAGCGTCGTACTCGAGGCCGGGGTCGTTGCCACCCAGGGTGCGGTAGAATTCCTTGGGATGCCGGTCCGCAGCTCCATCGTTGAGCGCATTAAGGGTGGGACTATTGACGGCCAAGTCCTTAAATCCAGGATCGTTGACATCCACCTGGCAAGGGGTTCCGTCGGCGTTGGCAAAGTCCATCACCTCGTTGACCACCAAATAGCGCGCGAACTGCTGGAAAAGGCTTAGGGACCCCTCGAGAACATTGATGGCCTCAGAACCCAAGTGAGGCCCCGCCGCAAAAACCACGGTGTTCTGGCTGTACGGCCGGGCCCCATCACTTTCGAAAGCGGTGCGGGACACCAAGCACCCCATGCTGTGAGCCAAGTGACGCCACTGGCTCTCAGGGTTATCCTCGACCATTGCGTAGGCTTGAAACAGCTTAGGCCCAGTCGTGACCAGACCGCTCAAGGTGTCGTACTCGAAACCCCAAATGGTCGAAAAATTTCCATTCTGCTGAAGAAAGGCTGCGGCGTCGTTGAATCTTGGGATATCGGATCCCAAGCCGTGGACGATCATCAGGGGGTTCTCTCCAGGGTCGGGAAAAAGGCCCGAGGGTGTACCCTGATTCACCACTTTCTGAAAACTCCCGTTGCGAAAAACATACAGATTGTAGCTTGGCCACGGCTGATGGGCCGGTCTGGACAGAAATCCTGATTCATCGACTACGCTTAAGGTGAAGCTGTCGTTGGGGGTTGCTCCACCTTGCTGGGCCACCTGAGCAACCACCGGGGAACTCAAATCGATGGTGGCCACAAAGCGAGAGGTGGCATGGTCAAATTGGGTCTCCAACGGAATTGCCAGAGACCCCGGCACATGCCAATACAGGCGATGAGCTTCGGGCTGATCGGTTTGGAACGGCAGATGGAAGGTCAGTTGGCCGTTTAGAGAACCCGCTGAGATATCGAAGGTTAGGGCCCGTCCCACCGGAACGAACTCGTCGGCCTTGCGCAAAGTGAGACTATCAGCCGGAAATAGGGTCAGCTGGACCTCGGTATCTTGAGTCAGACCGTTCTGTGGAACCACCACTCGATGAGAGTCGGCGGTATGGGTTAGATCCGCACCTTCGGCCGCCACCACGCTAAAAACAGCCACATTGGAAGGGGGGCCAGTCACTCCCCCGTCAGCCGAAATAGTCTCTTGAAATCGAGAACCGCAACCAGAAACGAGAAGAATGACAAGAAAACATGACATGATCCGGATTTGATTTAGCATGCCTGGACTTTTGTGAAGGTCCCGTGATCGCCCTGCTTCCTTCGTAGTTCCGGCAACCGAGGGGCAACGTGCCTTGGGTTTCATGTAAAGATGCAAACTTGTTTAGGAGATCGTCCTATGTTTATAAGAACCACCAAGCAACGTTTTGAGAAATCGGGGGCTTCTAGTGTGGAGCAAGCTGCTCTATATCTGAAGGCGCGCGAACTGGAAAGAGAGTCATCGTCCATGGCCCTCTCCGTGCTGAAACAGGATAACACTGGTGCGGATGCCAATCGAGATAGGGGAAGGGTGATCCTCAGCGCGATAGTCCAAGAAGACCGGTACTCAGCTCGAAAGATCGAAGCCCACCATCTGGACTACGATCCCAAGAGTCTATCGATAAATCAGTATGAGGGTTCCTTTTGGGAGCGAGGGTACGGCACCGGTTTAGAGAGAGTCGAACTTAAGGTTCAAGGTTCATTGCTTCGAGACCGTGGCGACTTTTCGATTCACAAATCCCGCGAAAGCTGGGGAAGTCAACGTGAGACCTGGACCCTAACACGAGACAAGAACGGGATTCTAGACTACACCCATGATTTACCGTTGAATCCTGGCCGAGCCAGAGACAGGTATCAGGGCGGGGACGTGGCCAACTCTTGGGTTATGGGTGCCGCCTTTGGAGCCGTGCCCGTCATTGGCGGTCTCTTCTCCGCCCTCGCCGGCGTGGTGGGTTCTACTACAGAGAAATCTTCCATCTTGGAAAAAGGCGTCGCCCTCGGACTAGGCGTCTCTGCCCTAGCGGTGAGCGTCTGGAGCGCCGTCACCTTGAATGCCGGGGGACTCGCAGTCTTACCCGTCGCCGCATCGTCATTGGCCGCCGCTCTAGCCGGAGGCTATGCTGCTCACCTTGAGGAGATGGACAAAGTGCGTAGTCACGAGGAATATCTTGAGGAACTCAGATCGGACCCCTCGATAACGGAAGTCAGTTCCTAGGAGGCAATCTCAAGGCAACGACAGAGCACTAGAGTATTCTCGAATTTACCAAGGAGAAGTTAGGAATATGATCAGCAGAACCACCACCCACCAGACCACGATGTGGACTCCCCAGATGTTTGGGTCAGAACAGCCACAAACTCAAGGCGCCTTCGTAATGGACGGCCTTGAACAAACCATGGATTTTGATGGCAAGATCGAAGACAAAATCAGCCAGAGAGTCTTCTTCAGTGAGGGCCCGACCGATATAGAACGCCTGACTTCACTTTTCAACAATCCGTCGGTGACGGCAGCCGAGGAGCAACTGGCAGCGGGATCAGAAACTGTGAAGGTTGAACTCGGTGACCTCGGAACTTGGACCGCCTCGTCCCATCGAGAGGGAGTGAGATTCACTCATAAGGACGATATCTTTGAAGAGATCACCTTGGGGAAAAGGGACAACAACGCCTACCTTATGGTCCGCCTCCCTGGCTTCCGAGACGAGACCGTGGAGCAGTCTGTTATGGGTCGCTATAACCCAGAGACTGGAACCATCACCGCCACTATGGAACGGATAGTGACCACTATCAAAAGCTGATTACTCCCTCAATCGGACTCGATTGTGGAGGAGCAGTCTCCCCGAGGCTCGTAGGGCGGCCAAGTGAAGAGGGTGAACAAAGGCCTGATAACGGGGGATTTCATCGTGCTCTTGGCTTTCAGCCTTGGTGGACTTTATTTTCATCGCACCCCCGATGAAATCACGGCCGTGCAGCTAGTTCGAGTGCTCACTCCCTTTGCTGTGGCCTATTATGCCGTAGGTTTTCCGCTGGGAGCGTTTCGACCTCACATCTCGGCCCTTTCCTTTATTGGAAGCTCAGTGGCCGCTTGGCTCTTGGGTATGGGTGGTGGGTTCGGTATCAGGATGGTCTACGAAGGCCGCCCTCCTCAACCGGCGTTCGTGATAGTAGCTCTCGTCTTTACCGGGGTGCTGTTTCTGGGATGGCGAACGGTTTATTGGCTTTGCGTTGGGCGCAAAGCTCTCAAGAGTTAGACACTCATTTCGAGTCTCGCGCTGACCCAAGTCGCCGGAAAGCCTATCAACTAAACCCAAAGCTCTCGCCGCAAAACGAGCTGCACAAACTTGCGGGAGAACCTGGTTCATAGCGAGAAGCAGGCAGCCCTATGAGAAAATTGTTGACTGCCCTCACTTTACTGATTCTGACCCTTCCTGTCTTGGCCGATGAGCCGAACGCCGCCGATGGACCCAGCGCTATGGTTACCCACCTGACGGGTTCGGCCGTCATGGTCGTGGACGGCCAGAAGACCTTCGTGGAGCCCATGACTCATATCAACCCGAAGACTCTGGTTGAGTTGAGAGGAGGAGCCAAGATGACGGTGGTCTACTTCGCTTCGGGGGCTCAAGAGAACTACACTGGTCCCGCCCTTATTGGGATCGGGTCCAACAGAGGAAAGGTTTTTCACGGCGACGATTCAGCCCGCACGGTAGTGACCACGGGTTCCAATCTGGTGAAGGCCGTCGACCCTCACGCCCTCACCGAAACTCCAGATTTTGGCCCGGTATCCATCACCTCGGCTGATGGCAAGACCGTTTTCTCCTGGACCACGGAAAAGTCGGGACCTTATCACGTCTCGGTCTTCAAGCCCGCCCAAGGACAGACCCCTCGCACCAAGGTCTGGGCCGAACAGACCAACGATAAGTCCATCACTTATGGAGGTCCAACCCTGAATAGCGCCTTCAGCTATGTTGTTTTGGTGGAAGTCGGGCGCGACAAGATTGGAGCCTCTCTGTTTCGAGAGGTCGACGGTTCGGCCCAGGTCTTCGATAATCATCAAGCCGAAGCCACTAAGATGAGTGCTGCCGATCCAACGAACCCCACTCCCCACGTTCTCCTGAGCACTCTCTACACCCAACACGGACAAACCGATAAAGCCAAAGATTCCATGCAGATGGCCATCAACGCCCAACCGGACGAAGATGCCTTCATCGCCCGCATGAAAACCATGACCAAGCAAATCAGCGAGAAAGCCGATGCCGACACCGCCGAGATGCGAGGCATCTACCAAGCTCAAGACAATTGGGCCCTGGCCCCCTACTATGATCCCATGTCTTGGCCTTGGAGCGGTTGGGACAACGACTTTTGACCAGACATGGAGGTTAGGTTCCTTGAGTCCTCTCACTTCTCCCAAACTAGAAAACCAGTTATTCCAGGCCGGAGCACTCTTAAAGGGTGAGGAAGCCCGGTGGGACGGTCTGGAGGACCATCTTTTTGGGTTGCTATTTTTCAAAAGACTATGCGACCTTTGGGAGGAAGATTCACAGAAGCAGTCTCAAGCTGACGACTCCTCGTCCGAAGAGCAAGTCCACTTGCGTCCGGTCGTTCCGGCTGAACATCATTGGACCGAGGTGCTTCAGCTAGATTCTAACCGTGGAAAAGCCCTCAACCGAGCACTCCAAGCTCTTGAATCAGCTAATCCGGTCTTGGCAGGAAGCTTCACTGGACTCGATTTCTCTCATTCAGACCATCTGCCGGACTCCAAATTGGTGGCGGTTCTACAACACTTTGACGCCCTCAGCTTACGCAACCGCGACATCTCACCTGCGGTGCTAGCAGCAACCGCAGAGGCAGCCTTCGCTCAACTCCAAAACATCCACGGCCTCCAAGGACCTAGGCCGCTCAGCCTGCAAAGACTCCAAGAACTCTGGCCCTCTGCCCCCAAAGAACGAACTGGAATGGTGGAGTTTCTCCAAGAGCTCGGTTACGTCAACACCGAGGAGAACGTGGAGGACTAAAGAGCCGGTAAGCTTAGGACGAAGATCGCTCCTCCCCCTTCTCGAGGATGAAACTCGAGGGAGCCTCCTCCCTGTAAGGCCAAACTCTTGGCGATGGACAGTCCCAATCCGGTACCCCGTCCCACCTCTTTAGTCGTGAAGAACGGATCAAAGATTCTATCAAGGATTTCCACAGGTACCCCGGGCCCCCGATCCATAACCTCGAATATCACGCTCCCGTCTTGCGTGGTGACCTTCAGCGAAACCGTTTCCGGACTATCAGAAGAGGCGTCCAAGGCGTTCCTAATGAGGTTCGTCAATATTTGTTGTAGACGACCCGAAGCAAGACGGACTTTCAACTCGGCTAAGGCCGATCGATCCCATTGAAAGTCCACCTCTCCCCCGGAAACCTGGAACGCATTTGAGACCGCCTCGAGTACCTCGACCACCCGGGCATCGCCCTGGTCGCTGAGAGCAGATTGTCCGCTCAATTCCAGCAACAAGTTTTCTGCTCGCTCTAGCTCGGCCAAGGCCACCAACCTTCTCTTTTCAAGGCTTTCCCGAGCACTATGAACCCCCGACAACACCTTTCGAACAGTCTTGAGAGGCAGCAGGAATTGTTGGGAAAGCGAGGCCGCAAGGAATCCGACAACTTGAACCTTTCGGGTTTCCAATAGTTCCTTCTCTCGCTGCGCTAAAGTGGCCTGAAGTTCGGAAACCTCGCTCCTGAGCGCCGCCCGTTGGTGGCAAAGGGCGAGAGCTTCGACCCACAATTGCTTTTCGGCCTCGCCGAAGCTAGACGAGTCAAAGCGTTCTGAAAAAGCCTCTAGGTCTTTGAGATTTTCTAGCTCAGACAGGGTCAGGAAGCCTCGAAACAAATGGTCCCAAGAACGAAGAGTTGCCTCTGAAGATTGGCGCTTCTGAGTGGCGCCTTCCAACTGGATACGCTCCTGTTCCCGATGCTGAAGCCCCCTGATTCCAAGTTCGGCCAAATGGCAAAGAGTTTGCCGAAATACCTCTTCCTCATACTTCTCGTGCTTCGGCTCCCGGATCACTCGCGACAATTCGGAATCCTGCTCGATCCGACTCTGAGCTCCTTGGGGTGAAGAGGAACTCAGCAGCGTGGTCGCAAGCCTGCGAGTGAGTTGCAAACGTCTATGGGAGCCGCGCAGTTCCAGTTCGCTCTTGACCAGTTTCTTCCGCTGTACCTTCTCTTCCAAAGAGAGTCGACCTGGAGACTCCGTGCCCCTGGAATCCGAGAAAACCGGAGCCAGGAGACAAGCAAGAACAGCAGCCAGCCACGGCTGATGGTAGAGCACTCCGCCCCAATAGGCAGCCCAGACAAAACCCAACCAATAGGGTCCACGATTAGACTGCAGCACTCCCAATCCGAGCACGCTTGGCAACACCGCCAAGAACAGTCCGCCTTCCCTCCCGTGGAGGATCGCACCGAGGACTCCCGCCAAGACGCATGCTCCAAGCAAGTACCGCTCATCGCGCAGGGCTTGCCGCCCTACGGCAGCGAGGGGCAAGAGAGAAAGCGGTACCCCCGTCGCCAAGGTGAAACCGAGAACTGCGAAAACCAAGAGTATGGGACGACGGAAACCGAGCGAGGCTCCGCATAAAAGCAAGAAGAGTCCCCAATCGAGAGCCGGGTTCATATTTGCCCTATGGAGTGATACATGGGAAGAAAGGTTGCCGCCAAAACCGCTCCCACCAGGCCCCCGGCAAAGAGCAAGAGCAAAGGTTCAATCAGGGTGGCGAAGACGTCAATCTGATGTTCCATGTCTTGCTGGAGTAGCTCCACGGACTTCGAAAAAGCTAGCTCCAACTTCCCCGTATGCTCTCCCACTCTGACCAGGGCCGAAGCGATCTTCGAAAAGAGGTCGCTGTCGATCATCGTCTGAGAAAGCTGTTCTCCATCGAGAATGCGAGTCATAGCCTGAGAACCCCAAACGTCGTAGCTGGGATGGTTCGCTGCCATGAGCCCGTGCTTGAGAGCCGAGACCAAGTCGATTCCTGCTGCCAGCAGGGCATGCACCGCAAGAAAAAGGCGCACCTGCACGGAAAGCTTGATCAGGTTCCCCACCACCGGGACGTGGACAAAGAGATCGGAGAGCTTTCGCCGGAAATCCTCCCGCTCCCAGGACCGAACCAACCAGAACACTCCCTGTCCGGCCACCAGCAGAGTCGCGAGCCAGACGAAAGGACTCTCTGCCCAGGAGGCGAGAGCAAAAACAACCTGACTGAACACCGGCAAGGGAGCATCCAAGTCCCTTAGGACTTCGGCGAACGGTGGAACCAAGAGCTTAAGGAGAATAAAGGCCATACCCAGGGCAGCGAATGCTACGATGGCCGGATAGGTCAAGACTCCACGAAGGCGCTTCTTGAGTTGCTGGTCTCGGTCTCCCCAGCTCACACACAAGGCTAGAGTGCGATGCAGGCGACCGCTCTCTTCTCCCGTTCTGGTCATCGCCACCACCACTCGACTGTAACCTCCAGAGCGGGCCAGAGCTTCGCTCAATTTAGAACCGTGAACCAAGTCCTTGTGGATAGCTACGACAGCCTCACGCTCCTCATCTTGGCGCGAGCTCGCTAGGAACTCCAGACATCGATGAATCGGAATCCCAGCCTCGAACTGCAGGGAGAGTTGACGCAAGATCTCAAGCTTAGAGCTCTCCGATAGAGTGCGGCTCGGTAGTCTTGCAGCTTGCCCCAAAACTCACACTCCACCGGCGAGCTGATAGGCTTTCTGTAGGTCTTCACTGGGCTCTAAGCCCAACTCTTCCTCTAAAGCCTCTTCGGCGATGCGAAACTGTCGTATGGCCTCTTCCGGACGACCATTCTCTAGGTGCAACCTCATGATGGCCAGGTGCACTTTCTGGTGACAAGGGTCGATCTCAAGCAAGCGATAGCAGTACTCCAAGGCTTCATCATTCTGGCTGGCTTCTCGTGCCAAAGCGCTCAAACGCATGAGAGCCTTGGCCAGAATCCGGTCGAAGGTCTGACGAATAGGAAAGACCCAATCTTCATAACTTCCATCCAAATAGGGACCGTTATACAATCCCACCAACTCTTGAAGAGCGCGATATCCTTCGGTCTTGTTACCAGCTTGAAACTCCTGATCGGCCAGTTTCTCTAGTCGCAGGACATCCTTGATATCGTGCCAGACGTGGAGGTCAGGATTCAATCGAAAGCCCTCCCCAACCCGAAGAACTGGGTCCAGTCGACTCTTGGCCTGGTCCGGCACCAGATATCTTCTGATGTAAGAAACAGCCGGCCTCAGATTGGCCTTGGCGTTGCTGCTGTTGGGCCAGAACAGTTCCAAAATCACGTCTTCGGAAACGATAGAGTCGTTATGATAAGCGAGGTGAGCTAGAAGGTAACGGACCTTTTGGCTTTTCCAGCTCTTGTCATCAATAGGCTCACCACCAACGAAAACTCGAAACGGGCCTAAGGACATGAATCGAATCAGGGAAGGTCCTTGCTCTGTCTGAGGCACCTCGATCCGGGTTGAGGGGGCCTTCTCAGGGCGACCGACCTCCCCGGCTGTATGACCTCCATTGAGGCGCTCCACTTCGGCTCTGAAGTCTCGCCTGAGGAGTTCAGCAGCCTGCTCGAACGCCGGTTGGTCGCTGGTTCGAGCACTATTGAAGATCAAGGGGAAAAGCCAGTTGGCACTGACCCTGAGGTGCTCGAGATGAGAAGGCTGTGTCAGAATGGACAGGTTCTTGAGCAAAGTTTCCGGCTCTTTGTCTTTGGTAGCATGCGCCTTCAAAGTCTCGATCAGAGCTTCCAATATCCGGCTACCTTGGGCCAGAGTCAGGGCTTCCTCCAGATTTGATGTCACCACCTGCCCTAGTCGCCCAAATCGATATTCTTCAACCCCGAAAAGTACCTCGGCGGTGATCTTCGGTCCCAGGCGGCGAGCCGCCGAGACCGCTCTGGTGAAGTGTTCCTCGCGATCCTCTAGACGACCCAGAGCAAGACAGGCCTTAACCGTCTCTCGGGAAGGAGTCGGTTCGGTCAGCAAGTCTCTATAGGCGTAAATGGCGCTGCTGCGATCCTGACTGTTCTCTAGGGTGTGCGCTAGCGCCAGGAGACTCTTGCGTCTGCGACCTTGAACCCTTTCGCCGACCCTGTTGGATAGGGACGGTGTCATCCAGATGGCATCGAGTTGGGCCAACCGTTCCACACTAGCCTGAACGGCCGTATCGACCCTTCCGTCCCTAACACCACTTTGGGGATGCTCGAGCCCGGCGGCAACACAGATCTGAGCTCCAAGGGATAAGGGGTGGTCCGATTTCAACTCGCCCAAGAGTTCGTGCACTCCTTCCGGCAACGAATCCAAGAAGAACGACGGAGGAGTCTGAGCGAGTTCGGCGGCTCGGGCCACCAAAAAGCAAATCTGAGCTTCCTCAGCCTCAGCGTAACTCAATCCGCAGTCGCAGCATGCCTGATAGGCTAGTCGACCCCTATCGATCACGGTCTTGCAGGTTTGCTGGTCCAAGGGTGAGCTATGAATGAAATTCTCCAAGCTCCAGAGGGCACTCTGCCTTTGGCTGGACTCCCTAATCAGGCGTTTCTGCTCCATCCTCTTGGCTTCGATGAGGCGCTCCACGGCGGTGAGAAAGGTGGACATCCTAAACGGTTTCTTGAGATAGTCACCTACCCCGAGTTTGATCGCTCGAATGGAATCAGCCTCGGTAGAATATCCGGTGATGACTAGACTTTGCACCTCTGGAGTGTCTTTCTGGACCTCCTCCAAAGCGGCCAGTCCGTCAGTCCCTTCCATACGGATATCGCTGATCACGATATCGATAGGAATCTCTTGAGCCAAGGCGATGGCTTGTGCCCCCCCAGAAGCTTCCTCCACAGCATGCCCACGCTCCCTCAATGAAGCCACCAAAGTCTCCCGAAGGGCTAAATCATCTTCTACTACGAGTATCCTCAAATTCGCAACTCCCCTTTACCTAAGCTTCCCGAAGGCAACGACTATTTCGTGATACTGGTCATCAGTTCTTTGTTTGGCCGTGGCTCCCACCGATTCGAGCAAGGATTCGGTCATCAGGGCGCGCAACCTGTTCGCAGCCCATGGCTGCGACTGCTCAGGCCCCATGGGTGACCCACCCTCCGCCTTAAACTCCAAATGTGGGCAACCTTCGATCATTCGAAGCGAAACCACAAGGTGAGCCTTGGACCTCGAACTCTTGAGTTCTCCAACCAAGTCCAGTACTAACTGCTGCACTTGAGATCTGATGGCTTGAATCTCCACGCCGGACTGGATTTCCAAGCTGCAAACATAGCCCTCATCGGCCAGACCCCTTTGCATCAACCCCAGCAGATCCTGGACTAAGCCGCCCAAACAAAAACGTGTCGCCTGCTGGGTATTCTCGCGGGATAGGGCCAACAGGCGCTCGATCAGAGTCTGCAGCGCTAACGTTTCTTGAGCGGCCTGTTCCAAGGGCTCTTCATACTCTGGCACGCCCATCTGCAGGGAATCTATAGTCAAGAGAATGGTCCCAAGAGGAGTGTTGACCTCGTGGGCGATACCTGCCGCTAGAGTGCCCAGGGTCGACTGCTGCTCGCCTTCCAATCGGGCCAGAGTCAAAGCTTCGGATCTTTGGTATTCGGCTTCCTTGCTGGTGGTGTCGCGCTCGATCTCCTCTGCGACCCGAACAACCTGCTGAAGAATCCGGTTGAGAGAAGTGCCTTGCTCAGCCTGGTCTAGCCAAGCCCGATAAAGTCTTGAGCGCTCTTGGTCTCCTTGGGCTGCATGCAATGCCACAGCGGTTCTAAGGGCCGAACGGGTCTGATTCTTCAGTTCGGTCAGAATCTCGGCTTCCTTTTCGTTTTGGCTCGTAGCTTCCAGGGTTAAAGCCCGCTGACGGCAGACCCGGTCCACCACGGCCATCAGCAGCACCGCTTCTTCGACCCACTCCACCAAAGGCGGCTCACCGTCTGGAAAACGGATCAACAAGACTAGGTGATCAAATGGGTGAGCAAGCCACCAGAAGCCCTGGACTGAGAACAACGACGGGGACCTTAAGCTGGCTTCGAGATCCTTGCCTTGGTCCAACTTTTGGAGCTCAGAATACAAGCGCTTCTCAAAGCCTTTAGGACTTGCGGCAAGACAACTCGGAGGCTCTGTTCCCCTGAAGCAAACCAAGCCTGCGAATTGAGCTCCCAACTCGATTCGAAGTAGCTCAAGGATCTTTTCACGGCACTCTAGGACGGACAGACGATACGGCTCTTCATATAAAAAGTCCCTCAAGCGGTTCCTGCGCTCCACTAACTGGGATCGGAGGGTCAAGTTGACTTGGGTCGTCTTCCGCTCGAGAGCCTGGTTGCGACGCTTCTGCCAAAACTCTCTCTGGCTTTCTAAGCGGGCTCCCCAGAGCAGGAAGTCCCGGCGTACCCATTCTAAGGACAAGGCCGCTAGCACCGTCAGGCTCAAACTGGACGGTCCTAGAAAAACTAGGATTGCCGCGCAGAGAGCCTGGAATGCGGCCTGTTGGGTGGCTCTATTATCCCGAGAGAACACGGAACAAAAAATGGGATACAACCCAAACATAAGAGCCTGCAAGAAAAGTGTCTGTCCGCCCTGGGTGCCCAGCCTCGGAGCTTCTTTAACCAGCAGCACCGAGAACCCAAGCAACAGGCAAGAGGTCAATCCACTCCTCCAAGGGGTGGGGTAACTGCGGACCATCGTCAGGAT
>JBJHCR010000193.1:0-12606 GCA_050486105.1 Vulcanimicrobiota bacterium | reverse complement strand
CCGTATAGGATACCGATTCGCTTGTGATCAATGGTGGTCAACCAGCCGATGATGCCGCTCGGCTCAACCTGCCGGGGCAGGATGTTGTCAAAGAAGCCCTTCTCTGGTGCGGGCTCTATATGCATGTGTGGTGAAGACACGTCGGCTCCTTACTTCAAACTGTAGAGGTACTTGGCTAGTTCTTGAGCGGTTTGCTCATCGACTTCAACGCCCATCCCCCGAACCTCGTTACCGTTCTTATCTTTGTGAACGTATCCGTCCCGGTACATCAGGTTTCCGGGCTTGACCTCATTGGGCTTATACAACCAGTGGGCAATCTTGTCGGGGGTATTCTCCCACCAACCAGCAGCGACCGAAGTTCTACTGCCGAAATGAGTCAGATCAGGGCCCAGCATACCTTGGGCTTTGGTGCCTCTAATGTTGTGGCATTGTCCGCACCTATTCTGCAAGAAAAGGGACTGCAATCGCTCGGCCTCCTCCTGAGGAAGGTCGGATTGGGCGCCACGTTTTTGCCAATCGACCCACTTCTGGAAGTTGGTGTCGTCGAGCACTAGAACTCGAAAACGCATGAATGCGTGGGATTCTCCACAGAACTCCGCACACTGGCCGTACAGCACGTAACCCGGGAACGGATAGTTTTCAGGGAGTTCAAAACGGTCGGATGAGGTCTTCAGTTCCTCGGCGTGCTCTCTAAGCATAGCCGGGTCTGCTTCGAGCCAGAGCCAATTGTCTTGACCCGGAACCAAGTCCATCTTGCCACCCAAGCGCGGCACCCAGAAGGAGTGCAGCACATCTGCGGCCTTGAGATTGAACTTCACAGGCCGACCCGCGGGTATAGCGATCTCATTGGCCGTGACCACTCCCAGTTCGGGGTACTCAAACTTCCACCACCACTGATACCCAGTGACATTAACCTCGTAGACCTTCTCGTTCGATGGAACGGTGCCTACCCAGAATATCCCTTGTACGGTTGGGAGGGCGACCACTCCAACGAGGCCTACCGAGATCAGAATCAAGGAGATCTCGACGAGAGCACTTCCGTGCCCCTGCTCCGGCAGAGGAGTGTCTTTGGTGACTCCCTCGGTGTGCCGAAACTTGACAATGCAGTAGACCAAGAACGAACCCACCACCGCGAAAATGCCTAAACTGACCCAGAGAGTGACCATGAAGGTACTCATCTGGCGTTCAGCCACCGGTCCAAGCGGAGCGAGTGTACTCATTACGCCATCCACACACCCAGTTGCCATTAGGCAAGCGAACGAGAGAAGCAGCATTTTTATTTTTGACATCATATTCCTCATAAGGTGTCTTTAGCTCAGTTGTCCCTTTGCTTTCCGCCGTAGACCCTCCAAGCCCTTCTGAACTTCGACCAAGAAGTCTCAAGGAGTGCTTGTCGGTCTGTCCAGTCCGCTAAAGAGGACCTAATCACCAAGGTTCGGTCCTCCTGGGAGCCTAAGAATCCTTGCCTTTGCGTCATCGGCCAACCACCATCACCCCATACAGAAGAGGTAGGTACGCCACCGAGGTCAGCAAGAGCCTTCGGGCTTGTCGGGCTGTTCTCTGCCAGCAAAGAAGAACACCGGCGTAGAGATAAGCAAAACCCAATACTAGAGCGAAATAGAAATAGACCGGTCCGGTCATTCCCAGCAATGCGGGAGCCAACGAGACCGGTATGAGAGCGAGGCAGTAAATAATAATCTGAGACGAAGCTAGACGCCCACTCGGATCCACTACAGTAACCATAGGTAGTCCGGCCTGAGCGTAATCATCCTTGCAGAGCCAAGCGATCGCCATGAAGTGAGGAAGTTGCCAAAGAAACAAGATGGCAAACAAGATGGCCCCAGCCAGGTCTATTCTCCCGGTCTTCACCACATACCCGATTAGGACTGGCAAGGCACCGGGGATGGCTCCGACTACCGTACAACTCGGAGAAACCTTCTTCATCGGAGTGTAGAGGAGGACGTAGCTGAAGAATGCCGTGAATGCCAGCAATCCAGCCCAGGGTTCCCAAAAACCCAGCAATAGTGAGCCAAGAGTCACAGCCAGAGCTCCAACCCACTCTACCAGCACCACATCGACCCTCCCGGTGGGAATGGGCCGATTCTTGGTGCGCTCCATTAGGGCGTCTGTCTCTGCTTCCACTACGTGATTGAGCATGGCTGATCCCGCCCCCAACAAGCCGACCCCGAACAAGACCACGAAGAATCCCATCATACTGGCAGAGCCGTTGCCGATGAAGTATCCGCACAGAGCAGTGAAGACACTCATAGTTACCAGCCTAAGCTTTGCCAGCTCCTTCCAATCTTCACTCTTGACGTCGGTCCAACTGCTGCAGGGCTCTTCCAGGGAGGCGGCCTGGGGAATCGACTCCTCTCCGGTTCTGCTGAGTCGATAGGCCCACATGACCAGGGAGAACGCCACCCCCAAAACCAAGGCTCCATTGACCACGTGGAGTGAGGTGGGCAGGAGTTCTCTGGCTGACCATACGGTCTGGGCTCCCAGGGCTACCTGTAGGCCCACCAACCCCAGAAGAGTGGCGCCGAGGCCCATCAAGGCAGGCTGTTGACGATGTTGGCGCCAGATTCGCAAGAACAGAAGACAAGCCATGGCTACAATGGCCACGGCAAGCAAACGGTGCGCGAAGCTTATGGCGATCTCGGGGGTTTGAAGAGGAGGTATCCAGCGACCTAGGGACCGAGGAAAATCTGGTATGACCAAGCCAGCTCCCAGATGGCGCATAGTGGCAGCCACCACCAGCTGCACGAACACCAGGGAAGTCATGGCGATAGTGGCGATCTTGAGATTGGCCGAAGCGGCACCACCGAGGATAGATCGGGCCTCCAGATAAGGCCGCGAGGTCCACCAAAGCAAAGCGATCAAGGTGCAGAAGAAAATCTGGGCCACCACTCCGTGGGCTACCGAGACCGCGGTAGGGAGGCGCATGAGCACGGTCAACCCCCCGAGAAATCCTTGAAACACGACCAACCCAAGCGAGAGCAAGCAGAGACGGCGGATCAACGGGTGGGCTCGGATGACGAAAGCCCAGACAGTGGCGATCACCACCAGCAAACCTACGAAGCTCGCCACCAGGCGATGGCCGTGCTCGTAATAGACCCCTCCGATCATCGCCGGATTGATCTTGCCGAAGGACAGGGGCCAGTCAGGTACGGCAAGACCCGAGCCCGTGGTGGTGATAGTAGCACCAACGAATACGAGAAATGCGGTGCTGAGCACGAGAAATCGCACAAACAGGGAAAAACCTCTGGGAGAGGCCGTGTCCCCCAGGCTTTTCGTTTCACGCTTCATTTTTAGAACAGTGCTCCCTCAGGGGATTGTGAAGGATTTCACAATCTTTGTCAACCGGACTCCTTCTTCTATCCCATCCTTGGCTCGTGGTCCAAACCCAGGCCAGGATGGTGGAAGCCATGGCCACGTTGAGAGAATCTGACTCTCCCTTCATGGGGATGGTCAAAGCCGTACTTCTCTGCAAGATCTCATCCCCGATTCCCCGACTCTCATTGCCCAAGAAGAATGCGTCCTTTCCCGCTTCAAAACGCTCCAGATTGGACTCTCCGCCCCGAGGAACGGCGGAGTGCAAACGGAACCCTGCTTGCTCCAACAGGGTGCAGAGCTCCTTCTCAGCCTCAGTCTTAAGAAAAGCTATGGGAGCTCTCAGCAAGGCTCCGGCAGAGGCTCGAGCGACTTTAGAACTCCAGGGATTGCACCCTCCCAAGAGGATCACCCCTCCCCCGGCCAAGGCCCAACAGCTGCGAATCACGGTCCCCACGTTTCCCGGATCGGAAAGTTGGCAGCCCACCAACAAGAAAGAGCAAGCAAGCATCTCCTGCAAAGTTCGCGGTCGAGGGCTGAAAACACCGCAAAACCCTCCCGTTGTTGGCACGCTGACGACTTCGTCGAGGCGTGTATCCGCAAGCACATACCAACGCTTTCTACCTGATTGCTCCGCCAAACGCTGGAATAGTTCGGGTTCGGCTTCTAGACGGCTTTCGGCAACGAGATACTGCTCGGCGATCTGACCCTGCGCAAGCGACTCGAACACCGCATCAGGGTGCTCGAGAAAAAAACGATTGTCCCGACCCGACCCGATCTTCTTCCATGTCTTCCAAAGTGGACTGTGACGCCCGGGCCTACGCACACTCGCTCACAGTACCAGTGAACCCAGCCGGGCAGCCACCTGTTCAGGGCTCTGTTGCAAGCGGTCTGCATAATCTCGAAGCTGCTCGTGATCCACTCGGTCGACGCTGAAGTAGCGAGCTTGAGGATGATGAAAAATCATCCCGCTCACCGAAGATGCCGGCCACATGGCTCCAGAATCCAAGAGCTTGATACCCAGGGCTTCTTCAGCCTGCAAAATCGACCAGAGCGGCTTTTTTAGTTCGTGATCCGGGCAGGCCGGATAGCCAGGAGCCGGTCTTATACCTCGATACCGCTCTTTTAGGAGGTCTTCGGGAGTGAAGCTATCTAGACTCTCAAGGCCCCACCAGAGTCGAACCTCACGATGGGCCCATTCTGCTGCGGCTTCAGCTAATCGATCGGCGAGGGCTCTGAGCATGATCGCTCGATAATCGTCGTGCTCGGCTTCGGCCTTCTCGACGTAGGGATCCAGCCCAAAGCCGGCAGAAACAGCGAACAGGCCCAAGGAGTCACCCTGGCTCTCAGAGGCCACAAAGTCGGCCAGAGAAAGACAAGGCTTGCCTTTTGACCTTCTTGACTGCTGCCTCAGCATAGGGAATGGCCGATCTGCCAAGATAATGGTGTCTCCAACAGAGTGCGCAGGAAAGAGCCCGAAGGCGGCTCTGGCTGTTAAAGTGCCATCGGCGACCAATTCCTCTAAGACCTTAAGGGCTTCTTCGAATACCTCGCGGGCTTCCGGGCGCTCAAGAATTCTCGGATAAACCCCTTTCAGTTGCCATACCGAGAAGAAAGGAGTCCAATCGATGAGCGGCGTCAGCTCCTCGAGAGGAATAGGATCGACGATTCGTACCTGTTCCCCAGAGGGCAGAGACGGCACGCCTTCTTCTGGTTCAGACCAGGAAAAACGCCGAGTTCGAGCTTCTGCCAGGGAAAGCAGTCCGTCTGCGTCCTTGGTGAGAAATCTTTGCCTCAGTCGATCGTGCTCCTTTTCGACCTGTGCACCATAATTCTCGGTCCCTTCGGCGTCCATGAGCTTCACGCAGACTCCGGGAGCTCGAGAGGCATCCAGGACATGGACCACGATCTGATCGGTCGCCGGAGCAATCTTAAGGGCTGTATGGGTGGCACTGGTGGTGGCGCCGCCGATCAGCAAGGGAATTCGACTTCCGCTTCTGGAGAAGGCCTGGGCCACCCTCACCATCTCATCCAGAGACGGAGTTATCAGCCCGGACAGGCCCACCAGATCGACCCCCTGCTCTTGAGCTTGGCGGAGAATCGTCTCCGTAGGAACCATGACCCCGAGATCGATCACTTCAAAGCCATTGCAGGCCAGGACCACCGAAACGATGTTCTTACCGATGTCGTGCACATCGCCCTTAACCGTAGCCAGCAAGATCTTGCCCTGAGAGCGACTCGAACTCGACTGTTTCTGGGCATCCATGAACGGAGTCAAGTAGGCCACGGCGCGCTTCATGACCCGAGCGCTCTTTACGACCTGAGGAAGAAACATCTTCCCCTCCCCGAAGCGCTCTCCGACGATCGCCATTCCGTCCATCAAGGGGCCCTCGATGACATCTAGTGGGCGGCCGCCCAGTTTAGCCAGCGCCTCCTCCGTGTCCCCTTCAATGTGGTCCACGATCCCATGAATCAGCGCGTGCTGTAACCGAAGCTCCACCGGAGAATCTCTCCACGCTTGCACTTGACGCTTGCTCTCACTTAGGTCTAAGTCGGTGGCAGCCGCTTTTGTGCGGGCGGCCAGTTCGATCAACCGTTCGGTGGCATCAGGGCGTCGAGCCAACACCACATCTTCCACAGCTTCCCGAAGCTCGGGCTCGATCTCTTCGTAAATCCCCAACATACCTGCGTTGACAATAGCCAAGTCAAGTCCGGCTTTGATAGCGTGATAGAGGAACACGGTATGCATAGCCTCTCGCACTTTGTCGTTACCCCGAAAGCTGAAGCTGACGTTCGAGATTCCGCCAGAGACCAAGGAGCCGGGACAAGCCTTCTTGATCAAGGGGAGCGCTTCAATGAAAGACAAAGCATAGCCGTCGTGCTCGGGCATGCCTGTGGCCACCGTGAGCACGTTGGGGTCAAAGATGATGTCCCAAGGCTGAAATCCGACCTCTTGGACGAGTAACCGATAGGCACGCTGGCAGATCTCCACCCTGCGTTCGGTGGTATCAGCCTGACCTTCCTCGTCGAAAGCCATAACCACCACCGCCGCCCCGAACGCCTGAGCGACTCCGGCCCGTTGAAGAAACTCGGCCTCCCCGTCCTTTAGGGAGAGGCTGTTTACCACCGAACGCCCCTGAGTGCACTCGAGCCCCGCCAATAGCACCTCCCAACGTGAAGAATCGATCATGATGGGCACCCGAGAGACATCAGGTTCAGCGGCAAGCAATTGCAGAAACTCGCGCATCAGGGCCTCAGAATCGAGGAGCCCTTCGTCCATATTGACGTCGAGTATGTTGGCTCCACTTTCGACCTGTTGCCGAGCCACGGACAGAGCGGCATCGAGATCCCCATCCCGAATCAAGCGGGCAAACTTGGGAGACCCGGTGACGTTGGTCCTCTCTCCGATCACCGCCAAACCGGTTTCCGGCTCGATGCGAAACGATTCTAGCCCGCTGACCGCGAAAAGCTTTCTGGGCTCAGAACAGAGACGAGGAGCTTGATGTTTCATTGTCTCAGCCAGCGTTGCTATGTGCTCGGGACCAGTACCGCAGCAGCCTCCGACCACGTTTAGCCAGCCTTGAGCAGCAAAATCTCCCAAGACGGATGCCATTTCCGCTGGAGTCTCGTCGTACCCTCCGAGAGCGTTCGGCAGCCCGGCGTTCGGATAGCAGCTCACATAGCAGTCCGCCAAACGCGAGAGCTCTTCCATATATGGGGCCATCTCTTCGGCCCCTAAAGCACAATTCAAGCCTACGACCAGAGGTCGACTGTGCCTCACCGAATGCCAAAACGCCTCCACTGTCTGTCCAGATAGGGTGCGACCGCTCCGGTCGGTGACCGTGACGGAAATCAGATGGGGAATCCGCTGACCCCGTGTTCTAAAGACCTCCCCCATGGCGACCAAGGCCGCCTTGGCGTTCAAAGTGTCGAAGATCGTCTCTATCAGCAGGCAGTCCACGCCTCCTTCGAGCAATCCGTGAATCTGCTCAGCGTAGGCCTCCTTTACTTGAGAGAAAGTCACCTCTCGAGCCCCCGGCCGATTGACGTCCGAGGATAAGGACAGAGTCTTGCTGGTAGGTCCCACGGCGCCGGCGACCCAGCCGCGTCCCCCGTGCTGCTCCACCGCTCTGCGAGCAACCAGGGCCGCTTCATGATTGAGTTCCCGGGCTAAGTCTCCGAGTCCGTAATCCGAAAGCGAAAGACGATTCGCGTTGAAGGTGTTCGTCTCAATGAGGTCCGAACCAGCTTGGAGATAAGACAGGTGGATCTCTTGAATCAGAGCCGGTCGTGTGAGACACAAGAGATCATTGGCACCCTGAAGCGAGGTTGGCCAGTCGCAGAAGCGCTCTCCCCGGTAATCCTCTTCGAGCAAACGATGACCCTGGATGGCGGTTCCCATGGCCCCATCCAAGAGCAAAATTCTTCGCTCAGCCTCCTGACGAAAAGCAGCTTCCATGCTGAACTTAAGGTCTAGCCTTCGTCTGGATCCGGAGCGCCCCCGGCAGCCTGCTCAGCCTCCAAGCGCTCCCGCTCAGCGTTCGCGTGCTGAATCGCTTGGGTGATACCGGCCAGGGCCTTCTCAGATCTTTGCATCTTAATGGCCGCAGCTTGGACTTCGCGAACCCCCTTGATCAAGGTGTCCTTCTCTCGGTTGGACAAAAAGGATTGGAGAGTCCCGAGAGCGGCCCGGAAGTCGTTCATGCCCTCGAGCATCAACCCACGCTGGGTGGCCAATTCTTCTTGCAAGAGTTCGATCTGCTCGACCAATTCAGGGCTATAGTCCGGGCTGTTGGTCATGACCGGAACTTCAGGCATAGTCGAAGCTGCGGCTTCGAGAAGGCCGTCCATCCATTCCAGAATCTCATTGAACTCATCGTCGGAGGATTTGCCTTCAGCAATTTCGTTGACGGCAACGAAAAGGCGCTCAAGATTGGTAGTCATCTCCAACTCGCCATCTTGAAAACTGGCCTGCCCATCTGACTCCTGATAGGACATGGTCGAAGACACCACGCCGCCCGCTTGCTGAGGCAACTGAGCACCGCAGTTTTCACATACTCGAGAGTTGGCATCGTTGAGGGTCCCGCAACGGACACAACTGACTTTACCCTCGCTCTCTCCAAGTTCGGTGAGAGCTTCCTTGCAATCGGACAATTTTTCCGAGGCTTCGATGATCGATTTTGAAGCCTTATCGAAGTCCTCTTCGTTGGCTTCTCCGTCGATGATCACCAAGAAGTGTTCGAAGGCCTTTTCATGGAGATCGTAGGCTTGGCGAACTTTCTCTACCTCCTGAGCCACCGCTTCGCTCTGGTTCGGCAAAGAGATCAGTTCCTGGAATCGAGCGCGTTCTTCACGAATCTCTGCCTCGTAAGCTTCAAAACTCATGACAAACAATTCCGTGCTCAATTCTCCAGTCCGCACCGATTCGAGGGCTGACAGCAGTATATTGGTCCTCCTGAGACGACAGGGCCCCTCGCCCATGACCGCCTCAGTCAGAGAGAGCATCGCTTCCTTGACTCCTTCAGAGGTTCTCAAGAGCTGAGCAAAAGCTTCCTCGATCCGCTCTTTGTCTCCGTCGCTAACGCTCTCCCCGGCCTTCTTCAAACTCGCGATCTGCTCTTCGTAGGCTCGAACCAGGCCATCCCTTTGGGGGGGCTGCTCTCCTTCGGCCTCGAGAAGCTCCTTGATGGCGGCCTTGGTCATCTCCACTATGCCACTCAAGGCCTGGGTGAGTTGGTCTTCAGCGACATGACCTTCAAGATAGTTGTCCTTCATCTTGAAAAGGGCGTTGAAAAGAGGCATGTCGGTAGGGCCATCAGCAAACTGAGACTGCTGCAGAATCGACATGGCGAAAACTGTAGCGGCTGCCGCTCGATGAATCGAGGTTCTCACCGACTGATAGGATTCTTCATCGGGCGACCCGGCGAACTCGTGAAGCTCTTCCAGGGCCAACTGCATCTCTTCAAAGCTTCGCTCAAAGGCATCCACGACGTCATCGACAGCCTGATTTTCCTCTAAGTTTTTGAGAGTCTCCTCCCGAGCCTGCTCAATACTACCCAAGGCGTCAGTGACACCGTCCTTGAGTTCTTGCTCTTCGAGTTCGCCCTCAAAGCGTAAGCGCGCCTGCTCGAGAAGATGATTGCACAGGGGCGAGGGAGTCTCGCCCTCAAAGAGTTGTTGAGATGCTGTCGAAGGGTTGCTTGCCATAAGACCTCCAGCTTTTTACCGAACGCCATTAAGCGTGGGCAGTAGGGCTATTAGAGGTCCAAACAGGTCTTTCCTTCGGACCCGCTGAGATAAAGTGTTTGGAAAGAATGAGAGATGGCTGACTATGGGAAAAGGTTCTCGAAAGCCGGTAGCCCAACCAGGCACTGAAGCACCGTGTCCAAGGACCTAACAGGCTCGAGATTTTCAGTTTCGGCCGGCAGCATCCAGAGGAGACCTTTATCAACGTAGTGGTCCACGACCTCGGTAGGGATACTCTCGTTGGAATCCCAACTCAGGACTCGACGTTCGCCCTCCGGCGTGGCGGCGAGAAGTCGATCGAGTGCCTCTGCCTGCTCAGGTGTGGCCGGCGCACCTTGAAGAACGAACCCCTGCTGATACTCAGTGCGCTGCAAGACGGAAGCCAAGGTGTCTACCGACATCTCTTCATCAAGGGAAAGCAAAGGGAGTCCAGCCTGGCGAGCTACTTCGGCCCCCAACTCAGCGAATGGCTCCGAAAGTATCTGAATCACCTGGGGAAACGCCTCCAGGGTACGCACGGCAGTCTCAAGTCCTGAACGCCGCAGAGATTGGGTAGAAAAAGGCGACGTCCTGGGAGCATTCAGGGCAGAGAGTTCGTCTAGGGAGGGAGCCCGGTCAATCAAGTCAGGCGGAAGGTTAGGTAAACTCTCGGGTTCCTGTGATGTCCGGTCTAGAGGAGGAGCCACAGACTCTTCGCCAGAGTGCGGAATTACGGCCGAAAATGGACCGGGGGCCCAGGTATGTGTTCCACCTATCTGCACCTTATAAGAGTAGGCGAAAAGAAGAGCGGATTGTTTAACGAGATATGAATAAGTCGACTTAGAGCCTCAAAGGGCAAAGATCTCCTTCTAGCCCTCGAACCTGTTTGGCTCCGCGTTCCTCAGCCTTACCTTCTTAGAGTGACCGTCTCATAGTCCATCAGGGTCGTGGAGAAGCTTGAGGAAGTGTTTGGCCTGTCGATCCTCGGTGCTGATCTTCAAAACATCCTGCAGCCCAAAACGGGCCTGATCGAAATCACCATTCCGATAAGAAGTCAAAGCCAGATTGTAGGTTGCCTCTAGATGCTTAGGGTCGTATTCTATCGCCCGTTGAAACTCAGCTTTGGCCTGTTCAAGAAAGGACTCGGTCTCAGATAAAGACAGTCCAAGCATGAAGTGGACGTCTGCCTGTTTGGGGTCGATGCCTGGCCCTCCGGCTCCGTCTTTCCTACTCATGAAGGAGATCAATTTCTTAAGAAAACTCTGTTTCTTCGGCTTGGCCTTCGAAGTGAAAGCCTTCTTGTCTGGCTTTTCTCGATTCTTCGAAAAACGACGGTATTGAAACTGAGGCTCGGCGTCGTAGGCCTTTCGCTTCTCTTTGTTGTTGAGAATGTTGTAGGCCTCGACCAGTTCCTTCATTTTTTCATCCGAAGCAGCCTTCATATTGGGATTCAAGTCCGGATGGTACTTCTTCGATAGTTCACGGTACGCTTTTCGGATCTCGTCGGGGGTAGAAATCGGCTTGACCCGAAGTACCATATAATAGTCGCGTTTCTGCAATTCAGACACTCCTCAGGATGCGTGCTAACGATTTTTAAGGTCGACCTTGGGTTTCCTCCCTGAATACCTGATGAGCCGAATATTAAAGTCTTCATAGAGCTCTATTTGGCTCAGCAAGTCCCGTTCTTAGCACAAAGAGGGAAGAAAGTTAAAAGGGGGTACAAAGACAAACATGTACAGTCTTTTTCGACGATTCCGCCGCCCTGAAGCGTCAGTCCAAAGCGGCGGGCTTGTCTCAGAAAGCGGAAAGCTCAGGCTGGACCCGCTCAAACCATCTGAGGTCGTCTGGGTCGACCATTGGTTTGCCGACTCCCAGAGTTGTTCACTCGCCTTTGGAGTCGAAACAAATAGATGCATCTTGGGCAAAATGGCTCAAGACTACGTCGAAGACCTTCATAGTGATCGAAGCGGAGTTTTCCTCATTCGTCTCAATGACAAGCAGGAACTCTCCCAACCGATCGGTTTTCTTCGCTTCAAGCTCTTCCACCAGGATCGCAGAAAGCTGGCCAGAGTGGGCATCATGCTCGGGCAAATCGAACGTCGTGGTCAAGGTCTGGGAACGGAAGCCATGAAAACCTTGCTGGCCTATCTTTTCAACTCCCTCAAAGTTAGGACTGTTGAACTCGACACGGCGGTCTTCAACTTGGCAGCCCAAAAGTGCTTTAGCAAATGCGGGTTCAAAACTATTCGCGAGACGGAACTCATCGGCCTCTACGACGACCGTAGAGACCGGAGGCTCATCATGCGACTGGATCGCACCGACTGGACTAAGGATCTGGCCAGGAAGTACTTCCCGATTTGAAGCACGGATCCATCCCGGCTTTCTTCGTTGCTTTCTCCTTATTTGTGTCAAACAAACCGCGTCAAAAGCGCCTCGCCATCCGGGCGCCTCCGCACTCGAAACTAGGAAGTACTTCCTGGCCAGATCCTAAAGCGTGAGCGCCTATTCGCCGGCGACGATACTGACCGACGCTCTGGTCTTGTTTTCCGGGACGTAGGCTGAACCCTCGGAGTAGTGGCTCCAGGCCCCCCCCTCAGAGGAAGGCACGAATTGACCGAGGACCCAGTCGTAACTTGACCCCCGCCCACCACGAACCACCACGGCGTGAACCTGACCAAGTTGGTCCACCAGCGAAACTCGCCCCACAGCCAGGGCATCGCCTTCGCCTTCGGCCAGGGTCTCCCGCTCCACAGGAACTGCGGTCTGAGCCATGGCGTTCAAGCGTGCTCCAGTCAAAGCATCCGCAGCAACGGTTGCCAGCGGAGATTGAGAGCGAAGAAGAACAACTTCACCTCGGCCCTCCACACGAAACCCCAAATCACCCAGAAAAGCGGCATCACCCGCCAGCAAACAGGGGGCATCGCTATTCTCAAGCAAGGGCTCAAGAGCTAAGCTCGACGATGGAACGGAACCAGAAACTTCTCGCCGATGAAGCTTAAGAGAAAAAGAACAACTCTCTCGATCAAAGAGAAACTCACCATGTGTGTAGGG
>JBJHCR010000192.1:8400-12629 GCA_050486105.1 Vulcanimicrobiota bacterium | reverse complement strand
CTTTCAGCCCGACCGAAGCTTTGAAAGGCGAGAGCTGGAGACCCCGGTGGAAGGGACCAGCGTGAAAGTCTTCACTCCCATGGCCAAGAACGATCTCCGCAAGCTGCAAGACGATTGTCGAGAGACCATCGTTTACTGGTGCAAGCACAGCGAGGTGGAGATCACCTTCAATGGAGAGCCCATCAACCAGCCTTTCGAACTCCCCAACGTCCCGTTCCAGTATCGCTTCAAGACTGAGGCCACCGAAGCGGCCATGACCCCAGTCGGGGATGAGTATCCCTTTTTCGGATTCTACAATCGAGGTCTCACTCTCCTCGAAGGCTCAGGCTCACCCATTCCGAAAGTTGCCCTCAAAGTGCGGTCCACCCACCTGGAGCACACTCTCACTCGAGACAACATCATCCAGGATGCGGCTTATACCAAGCTCATTCATGAACTGGCCAAGATAGCTCACACCGCTATGGTCGCAGAGCTCTTCCAGCGTCTGACCCGTGACGACAACGAGGACCTTTGGAGACTGGCCTGGGTAGCGGTCACCTATCCCGGTCAGCCAACTCGGGCGGTTCGAAAGTTGCCCATTTGGCCAGGTTGGGACCGACGATACACTACCGACGAGCTCGATGGCCTGGTCTACCACTGCGAGGAGCCCTGCGATCTTTGGAAAGAGGCGGTGGCAGCCGGGCATAAGGTCATCTCTGCATCTTCACCCAATCATCCCAAAATGACGCTGTTGCTCACTCTTGGGTTTAAGCACCAGCCCCTCGAGGAGTGCTTTGTGCGCTACGCCGTTCAAGACCCGGAGGAGCAGGAAATGCGGTTTTTGGCCGCCCTGGGGGAGCTGACCAGGGCCATCTCGAGACGGCCTCCGGTCCTGGTGGACTTTCTTGATGCTCCACCCTCCTGGACCAAGCGCCTTTCGGCCAAGTTGGACCCCTCTCAGCGCTTGTTTTCGGTCGCCGCCGAGCCCAAAGGGCGGAGGGTGACATTGGCTCTGGTGAGGAGCGGACCCAGGTGGCAGGAGCTCTTGCAGCTCCACGCTCATAGTCCGGAAGTGGCCCTGGGCTTGGCCTGCAGCCTGATCAACGTTGAGCTGCGGGGAAGTCTCGGCTTCAAAGAGAGAACCCTGGGACCTTTGCTGACCGCCTTGCAGCGCAAGGAGGCCGGCGAATGAGTCTTCTGGAGCAATATCGCGAAGGATCACGCTACCACTCTCAAGGTCGGTTCACCCTGGACGAGTCCAGGGCTCGCAATAAAATGGCCCGGTTTCAATTGGCTCGGGCGGAGGAGTACCTGCTGCTTCTCGTCCAAGCTATGATGGCTGCCCAAGCCTCAAGTATCGAGATCGCCGTCGAGGGCAAACTCATCCGTTTTGTGGCCTCCGAGGTCAATTTTGAAGGCGAGAAAATCAAACGTCTCGATGATTTTCTTTTCGATACCAGCATCAAGATGGCTGCCTACCATTTGATTGGGGTGGCCTTCAACGCCGTGGGGGAATTAGCCGTCGAAGGCCCCGAAATGGACTATCGAGAGGGGAGGTTCACTTTCGAACTCTCGACTCAAAAGAGCCTTCCACATTTGCCCGGAATGCTCGAAGATAGGTTGGCCTATCTGCCCGTGTCTTGGGTTCTCAACGGTGAGGAACGCGTTTCCAATGCGGCTCCGCAGGATTCAAGGCTGAGGCTTTTGGACTCCGACTTATCTGAAGTGCTCCTGGTCCGATTCGGAGTGATCGTTGACACCAAGCACTTCGAGGATAAAGTCAATTTTTACGCCGTGGCCGTTGAAGACCATTTGACTTTGGACGCCTCGTATTCTCACGTGGTCGAGAACAAGGTGTATAAGAAATTGATGGGCAGGCTCCAAGCTCAGGCCTTGGAGCACCTAGAGGAAAGGGTGAGACAGCATCCCGGAGGAGAGCCGGAGTCTGCACACTTGCGGCGCTACTTGCATCTTGGAGTGGGTGGACCGGCCGCCAAGGCGCTGCGCGAGGGGAAACTTTATCCCTTGGCCGACCGGGAGGAGTACACCAGTTGGGTGGAGCTTGAGGAGCAGAGGCAGGAGTTCAAGAAGGTCTTGGTCTCTCGCCGGAGGTTTCGCATTAGGATGGATCAGTTGGTAGTCCTTTGTGAAGCCTCCTACGTCGAGAACTCCCTAGAGAAGATGTTTGGAAAGAACGCTCTGGCCGACGCTGAGGGCACCTATCGGCAGCAATTGCAGGCCCAGCAAAACCGAGAACGTTGGGATCAGAGCCCCCCAAGAGAATTGGCGCTTCCTCCAGGTGAGTACGCCTTGAAGACTCAACTTTCCGGAAAGGGCTGGCGAGCTGAGATCGGGGTTCTCAGCTCAGGCCCAGCTTCAGCTCGCTTGGACATATGGTATCAGAGCAAGCCACTCAACTCCGAAGATCTGAGTGGGGTTCCTCCGGGTAGTGTGGCGGTGGTAGATTTTGAAGAGGTGGAGATCGCTCTGGATTGGTCTCGAGTCACAGGTCGCCTCTATCGCTCAGCCTTACGCAGCATACAGGGAGAGTTGAACCGACTTTTCTCTGAAGCCGAGTATGATACGGTTCCCGAGGGTTCCGTGTTGGAGCAGTATCTCTGGGACCTAGCCAGCCAGAGAAAATCGCCGGCACGGGTCGCTCTCAGAGCTCCTCTCCTGAAGTCCGTAGGACGAAAGCCAGTTTCCCGCCTAGAAGACATCTCTGACGAAGAACAGGTGGCTCTCATCCATCCGGACGGACTCTCGGAGAAGTTTCCCACGGAGACTCTTCCCGATGTCGTTTTTCGGCACTCTCCGGTTTTGGAGCAGAGACTCAGGCGAGCCCTGGGGGCCAAGAGGGTCCACGATCTTCGCCCGCTTCAAGCCCATATTGAAACCGTGGCCGTAGAACTCGGGGAGCCTTCTATGCTCAGAGCCCCGTCCTTAGGAGAGGTTTGGTTGGACCAGACCCTCGAGGGTCCGGCTTGGCGTGCTCGCTTTGCCTTTGGTCTCGACCTCGAGCCCCGAGTCCTAGCCATTCAGTTCACCAAGGGTCGAGCCGATCTCGAGAAGGTGAAGCAGCGCTGCCTGACGGTGGTGGGGGCTCAAGTGCAGGTGGTGTCCCCGCGCTTCAAGATGCGTTCCGATTGGAATGGGATTGAGCGTGATGACGCTTTCACCGAGTGTCTGTCGTGGCTTGAGGAGCGTGCTCTGGAATTGGAAGAGCACCTAATTCGAGAGGCGCGAGTGCCTCTAGAACTGCGTCAAGAAATTCTCTTGGGTTCTCCGAAGCGTTTTCAGGAGTTTAGGACGATTCCCCTCTTCACTACCGCGAGCCGGGGGGCCACCCTAGTTGACTTGGAGACTTTGCAAAAGGAGTTGGATGCTCACGGTTCTCTGTTGAGGGGACCCAAGGGGTACTTCGTCAAGGAGCGGAACGTACTTTTGGCTACTGCGGGGCTGAAGGAACGTAAGCTCTTATTGTCCATGCTGGGTCGAGAGCCGAAGTGGATTGAGGCCGAGCGTCTGGTAGAGTTGCGTCAGCAAAAAGAAACCTTCCTGAGCCAGGCTCAACTGAAAGAGATCGTTTACCAAGGGCGAGCACACTGGCGCCAGCCACTGGTTGTGGCTCAAGGCGAGGTCGTTCTTGGGACCTATGCCAATCCCACTGTGGTCAAGCAGGTTGCGAGTCTGGCCAAGGCCAAGATCACCGAATTGCTCTCCGGTAGGGTCGAAGTTCCGATGGCCGACCCTCCGGGGATCAACCGTGCGGTGGCCTTGTACAGCGGAGGTCGATTGGTGAGCCACCGGCACAGGATCTTACCTTCTGGCTGCCAGGCTCTGGTGCAGAGTGAGCATTTTCTGCTCAACGAAAGCTTCACCGACGTCGAGGTCAGGGATGAGCATTGGGAGGAGATCACCAAAGAGATCCAGGGCCTCGTCGAGCGTGGATTGCTCGACCTTTTGCAGGCCGAGGGCAGGGCCGAAAAAGATTTTGCTTGGGCCACGCTAGAGCGGTTTGCCGTGACCAAGGAGGTTAAGGAGAAGATCTACAGCTTGCCGGTAATTCCGCGTCAGGGAGAAGGGTTCTTGAGCCTCAATGAACTCACTGAGGGAGAGAAGAGTTTTCGCTATGTTTTGGAGACTCAGTTGTCCGAGGGGATCAAGACCTCTCGCTTGGTGGCGCGAATACCGGAATCCTGGCTTAAGGGCGTCTTGAAGCTCACCGGACTGCGCGGAAACTCTGTAGT
>JBJHCR010000192.1:0-8390 GCA_050486105.1 Vulcanimicrobiota bacterium | reverse complement strand
TTGAAATGGCCCGCATGAGCATGCCCGGAGTGCTTCCTGAGGCGCTCTATCGCCGGGTTTTCGAGGAGGATGGCAAGCGAGCAGAGATCGGTCTTAGTAGCAAGAGTGAATCGGTGTGCTTGGATCGGGAAGGGAAGCCAATGTCCCGTTTCGAGTGGAGAGGACTTCCCGCATTTCTTCTCGTTTCGGGTTACCAAGTCATCCATCGCAAGCATGGTGTTGCGGCGTACGGGCAGATGGCGAAGAGGGATCTTGAGCAACTACAACGCTGGGTGGTGGAAGTGTATCTGGACTGGATCAGCGAGCTTGAAAAGGGCTCCTTCAGAGAATCTGAGCGCCGCTGGATGTTGGAGATCTTGGATCACTTGAAGGCGGAGATCTCTAGAACTCGGAGTACGCCGGAAGCTCGCCTTGCTCAGGAGCTTTGGGCTCTGCCCCTTTTTCTCAGAGTTGATGGAACAAGACAGTGCGGCGATTCCTTGTTGGTCGCCTTTCGGGAGTTGGAGAAGCCGCTGCTCTTATCCGAGACCCGCAGGGGAGTACCAGGCGATGTCCTTCTGGTAGGGAAGGAGTCCCCGGAGTTCAAGATTTTGCGCTCCCTCGTCGGCCGAAAAGGGCTTCAATGGTTTGAAGCCGAGCCCGTGGTGGACGCTAGCCAAGTCCAGGACTCGGCTCTCAATCTCCTGAGATGGGGACTGGCGCCCATCGGTTTCGCCACCAAGACTTTGGCGGCCGTTGCCGACCGAGTGGGCAGCAAGGTCAAGGCTGCTCAGAAACGAACCGATAAGGTTCCCGAGGGCAGCCGAAAGAGTCAAGAGCCGAACCTCGACCTTTTTCTCTCCAGGATGAACCAGGAACTGACGAATTCTCTGCCACCCCGCACCATCCGTCGACTCAAGGATAGTGATCTGCTGCCCGAAGTGAGTCTTGGAAGCTGGCCGCTCGGTCCCGCCATCTATCTGGCCGAAGAAATACACGGTCGGGAAGTGGTGCAGTTCGCTCGATTCAATCGGCTCCACAAGGGTGTTCGTTGGCTGCTCAATGCTCGAGGTGACGCACGGGAGCAGCGAGAAGCCCGGCTTTTGTTGCTGCTGGCTTTGCTGAGCCTGGTCAGCGAAAACAAGGGGGTCAGACGGTATCTTGTCTCCGATAAGAGGCCTCCAGCCGTAGATGGCGGGCAGCAACTCACTCTGGTGATGAGTCTGTTGAAAAGAGCCATGAAGTCATACCTCCCCGATGGGGAGTCGAGTTCATCAGAATGAAGCGCTCAGCTCGTGGCACCAAAGCGCTCGCCCGAAAGTTCCACCGAGTGCAGCACCACCTCATCGGGCTCTTGGTAGCACCAATTCACCTCTAGGTCGTAAAGGGAGGTGCCATAGGTCCTCTGGTCTTTTTGATAGGAAGGACGATGATCGAATTGGAAAAGCTCCAGGCAGAGTTGAAGGAGATTCTGGCCCAGCCGGATGCCGTGCTCCAGGAGGCTCGCTTCCACTCCCTCGGCTAGGACCACTCGTTTTTTCTCGGGTGGTCTTGGAGCGATCTCGTTGACCGCATCCTCGATGCGGTCGGTGTAGGGTAAGTAGGGCTTGATGTCAAGGACCGGCGTCCCGTGGAGAAAGTCTCCCCCTGAGAGCTCGAGCCGGCCTCGGTCAAAGTCCACCTGATCTAGGCGAACGGCCGACAATCCCAGACGATTTGGGCGATGAGGACTTCTGGTGGCAAACACCCCAAGTTTGGTGTTACCGCCCAAGCGAGGGGGGCGCACCTTGGGTTTCCAGTCTTTTGGCTGTCGATGAAGAAGGTAGGTGATCCATAGGTGGGACACGACCTCCAGCCCGCAAAGGGCATCCCGGTTGTTGTAAGGAGCCACGAGTACCAAGGTCGACGGAAAGCAAGAGACTAGGCCTGCCTGTCGAGGTAGACCGAATTTTTCAGGGAAAGGTGTCACGAGATAACCGATGGGTCGGATCTCGATGGAGTCAAGCGGCCCGTGCATGCTCGGCCTGTCAAGACCATCGCAGGAACTGACTGAGAGCCCCGGCGTCCTTTGCTCCAGGCATCCAATCAACGGTCTTTTTCTCCCCCTGGGGATGGGAGCTGAAAAACGTTTCCCAGAGTTTAAGCTGGCCCTTGCGGTCCAAGGTTGTGAGGTAACGCCCGGAGTCGCTCAGGCACAACCGAGTTATGGGATGGGAGTCCGCCGGAAACTGATCGAGAATTTCTCCGGTGTCAAGGTCCCAAAATATCAGGCGGCCCTTATCTGTGGAGGCCACCCCAAGGGCCAAAGGCACACAAATCTTGATGCCGGTGATGGCCCCTAGCCCAAAAGAAGCCCGGTGGAGGACCTTTCCAGAGCTGCGGGCACTGATCATCAGGCTACCGTCTTGAAACCCCCAGAGTAGCACTTCTCTTTGTGACTCAATGGTCAGTGCCGATATGGCCGCTGGGGGAGGCACTGCTAAGGGAAGGTTAGTCGCTTTAGCTTTGGGACCGCTAAAGTCGATTTGCAAGTGACCATCCTCCATCTGCACCACAAGTTCCTTAGAAGTCCAGGGATGGATGGCCACGATCGGCTGCAGGATTTCCTCGGCAACCAATTTGCACTTTCCAGTGTCCAGGTGATAGACCCCGAGGACACCCTGGTGAGTTAGGAAGAAAATGGAATTCTCGCCGAGGCAGCATTGCGCTATGGGGCCCTGTTCCAACTTGAACGGGTGAACGCGCTCTCCGTCTGATGGATGAACTAGGCTTCCTCGGCCCAACTGATCCATGAGAATTAGGCCAGGAGTGTCGTCGTCGATGGCGTCGTCGAGGAACTCGGCCAAGATGATCTGGCTCTTAAGATCGATCTGCCAGATAGTTTTGGTCTCACTGACCTGGTTGTAATACCCGGTGACCGCCCCAGGGCGAAAAATAGCCAACCACTTACCGTCGGAAGATAGAGCTCCTGTGAGGCTCTTGTAGGATCTGGTGACGTAGCGTTCCCAGACCGCTTCGAGCTTCGCTCGACCCAGTCGGCTGATCAGATGCCACTGCAACTCCAGCGCCTCGGCGGACTGACGGTAACCTTCGACATTTCGCGCTTCGGTGAGAGACCAGTTCGCTGCCACCAGATCGTCTTCGCGATACTTTTCCAGGGCTTGAGTAAGAAACACTCGATAGCGCTGGTAGGCTTCTATGAGGTCTTCGTAGCTGCGGCCAGGACAAAGCAAAAGGTTTCTCTCGAACACCCGGTTGTCTTCGTCGACTTCCCAAACGTGGTACTCTCCATTCACCGACAGGCTTATGGCCAGGCGTCCGTCAGCAGCGAGAGAGAGCTTGATAGGTGGGGGTATGGTCTGGGCCCAACTGCGAACTCTTCGGAAGGGGTGCAATTCATACAACTCTAGCACTCCATGCGCATAGGCCAAACAGCGCTTCCTTTTGCTGTCTACGGCGATGGGGCCTTGACATCTATGGATGATCTCTCCCGCAGCGTTCACGATACCAGAGTACTGACTCGAGCTTACTACTGTGACCGCTCCATTTCTTTCCGACTCCAGACTCTCGATGGGAAACGGGAATTGGTGAGAGTAGGTGATTTGCTGTCCGGCAAAGTCGAGGGCCTGGAGTCGACCGTCCCGATAACCGATAGTGAGGACCCCATTATGGTCAACGCACAAGGCTCTGATCTCAGCCGGAGCAGCAAGAGATGGGGGCCAAGCTAGGGGCCTTACGTCCCCCTGATCAGTGATCTGGGCTACCCGCCCGTCCGGAAGAACCAGACAAAGGGCACCCCCCTGGCTGCTGAAACAGGCCCAAAGTCGCCCGGATTGCGGCAGATCCGGGGGGAACTTGAGTTGGGTTCTCTTTTTCGCCGCTTGATCCAGGAGAAAAACTCCCTCGGGTTTAGCTGTCAAGAGTTTCTTGAGGCCCGGAGTGACCGCCAGGATTCGCCCTTCAACTCGTTTGGCAAGCTTGAGCTTGGGAACCAACCAGAGTTCATAGGCCGTTTCATCCTGCAGTAAGACCTGATCTCCACTGGTCCAAACCCTTAAGGGACGCCCAGCTCCTTCCGGTCGGTCCAACTCTGCCCCGAGCCGTCGCTCTTCAAGATCATAATAGACAGCTTCCGTTTGTGAAAAGCCGAGTATGCCACGGCTGTGGCAGTCCAAGTCGATGGTTAGGTCAGGGTTGGGAACTCGGTCGTTGAGACAGGCTGTAGAGGATGGAAAAAAGACGTGGCCGTCGAGGCCCCTGGCCCCCTGTATTGCCAACAGCTTCCTGAGCCTGGTGGGGCGATCATTGGGCATGAACTCCTCGGCCTTGCGGTAGGTCCGTTGCGCTAGGAGATATTCTTGTGCGTACATCTGGGCGTCAGCAAGAGTTCGTAGGACAACTCCGCTGTGCTGTTCCTTGGGGATACTCGAAAGCAGATCGTGGGCTTGCTTTCCGAGTCCTTCTTCGATGCACAGGAGAGCCAAAGGAAAGGTTGCGCCGGCCTGCCTCAATCTCCTTAGAGATTCGATGGGCTCGAGTCTTCCCTCCCTTCGGTCGAGTTGCACCAAATTGTATAGGCACTCAGGATGGCCAGACTCGATGCGTAGGCCTTTTTGCAGCAAATCTCGAGCGCGGTCGGTCTGTCCGATGGAATAGAAAGAAACAGCGATATTGTTCAGGAGATCCGGGCGCTCGGCGTCGGGAAGTCGTTCAGGGGGACGATAGCTCTGACCACTAAATCCCTCATAGAGGGGGGCCAGAAAGTCGATCAAGGTCGCCATGTCTTGGGGCCGCAAGGTGGGCTTTTTCTGCAGGCAACTCATGGTGACTTCCACTAGGTCCTCCGGTATGTCACCATAGAATGACCTGGGATCAGGAGGAGCGGTCTTCAAGTGGCGCTCCAAAAGCTGTTCCACCTCGAGATCTTCGTCTTCGGTGTCAAACGGTCTTCTACCGCACAGCATTTCGTAGAGGATGATTCCCAGGGCGTAGATATCAGCTTGAGGTCCCACATTCTCAGCTGTGCCCCACTGTTCCGGGGCCCCATACCTAGGGGTGCCGAGAAAAGCTCCAACCCCGGTTATGCCCGTGTCGAGATTCTGGGCCGGGGATGCAGACGAGGCCCCGCTGGAATCGAGACTATCGGGACGGAGCCCCTTCACTAGTCCAAAGTCGGTGACACAGACTCGACCGGTTTCACTCAGCAGAAAGTTGTCAGGTTTGACGTCTCGATGAACCACTCCCTGGGAATGGGCGTAGGCCAGACCCTCAGCAGCTTGAAGTATGATAAGGAGGATTCGGCTCCAATCCCCCAGTTCGATGGCTCTATTCTTAATGAGGTCTTCCAGAGACCCGCCAGACAAATAGTCAAGAAAGAGCCCTGGGACACCCACGATGGATTTGACGAACCAGCAGCGCGCAATGTGGGGGTGAGCACCCAGGGCAATCCAAGTTTCGGCCTCTCGAAGATAGCGCTCGCGCATGACTTTCGAAGCGACCATGTTGGGTCGGGGCAGCTTCACAGCAAGTTCACGGTTCCACTCGAGATGGTTCACACGGAGAACCACGCCCATGCCGCCGTGACCGATCAAGTCGATTATTTCGAGCCGACCGTCAACGATATCTCCGGGCTTCAGACCGAAGATACTCTGAGTGTCTTGCGATTCAGACGAAACCAAGCTTCAATTCTCTTTCCAAAGCGTCACTCGCCACGCTTCTGTCAGACGAGGAGAAGCCCTCTAGAGAGACCCTTTGGCCGGCGTTTTTCCCTAATCGGTGCTGCCGCGAGTAACCGCTTTGTTGTAAGTGCCAGTGTCTACGAAAGCCGGGGCTTGGCCCCCGGGGGGAACGCTCAATTGGTAGGTGTTGTAACTGCCGGAAATGCGGACAGCATCGACTGCGCTTTCGATATTCAAGACATTGTGGTTGCCGCTAATAATGACTTCTTCTACCGAAGCTCGAATGGAGATTCGGTTGTGGTTTCCCGAGACCCTAACAGCTTTACCCGAGCCGGAGGCTGTGACCGTATTGTGGTTGCCATCGACTCGAACGATTTGATCTGGGGTCAGAGTAAGATTGTGCAGTTGGCGGTTCTCTCGAATTCGGAATTCTTCGGCTAGAGTCGGGAGTATCAAGAATAGAACCACTACAAGTAGGGACATAGAGCGTTTGACCATTAGCCTTGCTTCGCAGCCCCTTTGAACTCTCCCGCTTGGCTCGTTTGGCTCTCTAGCAACTCATAAAAGGCTGCTTCGAAATCCTTCACCAACAAGGTGGGTTCGGGGATCAGGCCTTTGTCGCAGGCGATACCAACCCGAACCTGGCCCGCATAACTCAGAATGCTTAGGCCCAAGGCAAGGCCTCCGGACTGAGGGACCCAGAACATGAGGCTCGCGATCTCTTGCCCGGCTAATAATAGGCGGTCCTTGGGTCCAGGAACGTTGGTCAGGACAGCCGTTGCCCTGGTGCCAAACATGGAGACCACCCGCTTCTCCAACTCCGCAGGGATGGCTCCCACAGCGGTCAGCAGTCCAAAAACTATAACGGCCTGGGGAGAACTCTTCAGTTCATCCATCCTGGATTTGACCTCGACGAGACGGTCGTGAGGATCACTAAGGCCCACCGGCAGCGAGAGAAAAACCAAACCAAAGCGGTTTCCTAATTCATCGTCTTCCGGCTTGCGAAGATCAACCGGAACCACCGCTCTGATGTTGGTGCTTTCCGACAGCTCCGGGAGCGAGCGAAGCAAGGTTTGCCTTATCCCTCCGGTGAGCGCCGCTACCAGAACATCGTTCACCGTTGCTCCGGTGAGATGGCGGCATGCCTTGATGTCTTCGAGAGCAATGGGGTTGCTGACCGCCGCTCCTTTGGCCTGTCCCAATGGTCCTCGCAAGGGGCTGTCGGGCTCTGGATCGAGCATATTACGTCCGAGTTCAGCGCTGGCCGCAAGGGACTGCAGGCCAAGGTCGACAAAGTTGGTGACTTCAACTTTGATTTCTCGATCTTTCTGCCTAAAGTGGAGTTCCTTCTGCGACTCGTCTGGGGCATCGGTGAGAGACATGAGGATTTTCATGAGCGCATAGCCGTCCGCGATGGCGTGGTGGAGAGTGGCAATTATAGCCGAGCCTCCCTGAACGTTTTGGACCAACTCCAGGCGCCAAAGAGGCTTTCTTCGACTTAGGCGTTGACTCATGCGCTGGCCCACCAAATCGTAGAGTTCCTCGAGGCTACCGTTTTCCAAGTGTCCTTCGAGGAGATGGTCTTCCAGGCGGAATTCCGGCACCGCCACCCAGGAAGGACGGCGCAGAGGGTTCCGTGAGCGCTTGACCCGCATTCGAAATCGGTCGAAGGGAAGTAGTCGTTCCTCCAAGACCGCGCTCAGTCGATGATATTCGACGGGCTTTTCGAAGAGGAAGAGGGCGGTGATCATCATCAAGTTGTCGGGTCGATCCATATGAAGCCAGGCTGCGTCAGCTCGGCTCAGAAGCTCTTTCTTGGGAAGCTCGAAAGGCCGATACTCGAGAGTTTCTGGGTGAAGATGGTTCTTCACTTTCTGGTGAAAAACGGAGGGCGGGATCTGGGCGGCTGGTTGACCGAGGGACTTTTCCATGGACTTGATGAACTCAAGCCAGGACTTTTCCCGACGTGAGATTTCATCGAGATCCCTGATTTTGCCGAACTTCTGTACATATTTGTTGTGGCGGCAGAGCATTCGAAAGACATCGTCGGTCCTGGGTCGAGGTTCAGGCATCCCCAGAATGGCGACGTCGTTGCCCACTTCGTGAACCGGCTGTCCCCACTCGCTATAGCCTCCAAAGATGGTCCCTAGTTTGGTGAGAGCGTGGGCCAGTTTCGGCTGATTGAGTTTTTCCAGAACTTTTGCTAGAACCGGAAGCTGAACGTTGCGATGAAGGGTGGGCTCAGCGAGCTTCACCTTCACCCGAAGCTCTTCGCGCATGATCTTTTGCAGATTCGCTGCGGTGATTCGAGAATCGGTGGCCAAATGAACTCGCTGTCCCACAGCCTTGGGACGAGTGAGAGCTTGCAGTATTCCCAGGGCCACCCAATCTACGGGGATTAGGTTCAATTCGGCCGAGGTGTCTCCGGGAAACACTGAAGCCAACTGGGCAATCATCTTGGCCTTAGACCACTCGAGGAGGTCTCCTTGACGCTCCTTGAGGGCAATCCTCGCCAGGCCGAAGGCGTTGACGGGCGCGTTCACGACCTTGAGGTCTCCTCTGTTGTTGCCGGTGCGACCTTCACCGATGACGATGGAGGGACAAAGTTGCACCACTCTGAGACCATTTTCGAGCATGGTCTCTTCGGTTTCCATGGAGGCTAAGGCTTTGGTCAATTCAGAGTAGTTGTTGTAGAAGTTTCTGGGGAAATCGATTTCGTCCTCGGAGGCTTCG
>JBJHCR010000191.1:0-12659 GCA_050486105.1 Vulcanimicrobiota bacterium | reverse complement strand
CCCTATCTGTGGCATGGCTCTGGAACCCCAAACGGTCTTGCTCGAAGAACCGGAGAGCGCCGAACTGGTGGACATGCGCAGGCGTTTTGGCCTGTCTTTAGTCTTCACTCTGCCCATTATGGTGATCGCCATGGGCGATATGGTCCTGCCCGGCTCCCCCATTCACCACACCTTGGGCGCTTTGGCTCCGTGGATTGAACTCATTTTGGCCACCCCTGTCTACCTGTGGGCCGGATGGCCCTTCCTGGATCGGGGTTGGCAATCTCTACGGAACAGGCGACTGAACATGTTCACCCTGATCGCCCTGGGGACCACCGTAGCCTATTTCTACAGCCTGCTAGCCACTGTAGCCCCCGACATCTTCCCCGACACCTTTCGCGACCATGGTGGGCAGATCGGTCTTTACTTTGAGGCTGCAGCGGTGATTATCACCCTAGTCCTCCTTGGACAAGTCTTGGAACTCAAGGCTCGGAGCAAAACCGGCCAGGCTTTACGCGAGCTCTTAGGTCTGACACCAGACCGGGCCGTCAGACTCCTAGCCGACGGGAGTCAAGAGGAGATCTCAGCGGAAGAGGTGAGGGTGGGAGACCGCTTGCGAGTTCGCCCAGGCGATAAAGTCCCGGTCGATGGGAAGGTCGTTGAGGGAGAAACCAGCGTGGATGAATCCATGGTCACCGGTGAGCCGATTCCGGTGAAGAAGGCTGCGGGTGATAGCCTCATCGGAGGGACCATCAACGGCACTGGCTCGGTAGTCATGCAGGCTCAGGCCGTGGGGCAAGACACGGTGCTGGCCCGGGTGGTGGCCTTGGTGGCCGAAGCCCAACGCAGCCGGGCTCCCATCCAGAAACTGGCCGACCAGGTTGCGGCGGTGTTCGTGCCTATGGTGGTTTTGGTGGCCGTTTTGGCCTTTGCCGCCTGGTCGATTTGGGGCCCGGAACCCAGCATGGCCTACGCCCTGGTGAATTCGGTGGCGGTGCTGATCATCGCCTGCCCCTGCGCCCTGGGCCTAGCCACCCCTATGTCCATCACCGTAGCCACCGGACGCGGTGCCCAATCGGGGGTGCTGTTCCGCAACGCCGAGTCTCTGGAAACCTTGGATCAAGTGGACACTATCGTTTTCGATAAGACCGGCACCCTCACCGAGGGGAAGCCGACCCTGGTGGAGGTAGTGGACTTTCACTGCCACGAAGAATGGCTGCCGCTGGTGGGAGCCCTTGAGGCCTTGAGCGAGCATCCTTTAGCCCAGGCCATCACCCACGGGGCTCGAGAGCGGAACTCGGGTGAGGATCTTTCGAGCCTCGAAATTCGGGACTTCGAGTCGGTTTCGGGCCGAGGGATAAAGGGGCTGGTGGATGGTCGCTTGGTGTTGGTGGGCAATGACGAGCACCTCGAAGATCACAAGGTCGCCATCGCTCAAGAACGAAAAGGCCAGGCCGAAGAGCTGCGAAAACAAGGACAGACCGTGGTCTTGGTAGCCGTGGACGGACAGCTGACAGGGCTTCTCGGGGTCGCCGACCCGATCAAAACAAGCACCCCGGAAGCCCTGAAGAGCCTAAAGGATAGGGGCTTGCGCCTGCTGATGTTGACGGGAGACAAGTTGAGTACCGCTACGGCAGTAGCCGAGCGGCTCGGGATCGACGAGATCGTGGCCGGCGCTATGCCGGCCGACAAGCAAGCCACCATCGAAAAACTCCAGGCCCAGGGGCATCGGGTGGCCATGTTGGGAGACGGGGTCAACGATGCTCCGGCGCTCGCCAAGGCGGAGGTTGGGGTGGCCATGGGCACCGGAACGGCGGTGGCTATGGAAAGCGCCGGAGTCACTCTGATGCAGGGCGATCTCCGAGCCCTGGTGCGGGCCCTGGACCTGAGCCGCAAGACGGTCGGAAACATCAAGCAGAACCTCTTTTTTGCCTTCTTCTATAATGGAGTGGGAGTACCGATTGCCGCCGGAGTCCTGTATCCGGCCTTCGGGCTGCTGCTCAGCCCCATGTTTGCCGCGGCGGCCATGAGCCTGTCCTCGGTTTCGGTGATCGCCAACGCCCTGCGATTGCGGTATACGGCCTGAAGCGCCTTATTCAGCCAAGAAAGTTGTGAAAACCCCGGCACCCCAAGGAGATGGACTGCCACCGGAATTGCAAGGGGCAAATATGAACAAACCGTAAACACATTGACATCTTTCTGCAACAAAAATATTCTTGAGCAACAGAAGAGGGAGACTTGGTCATGCAGGTAGGTCATTTCGTACAGAATAATCAGGCGGAAATCGCGGCCCAAAAACGACGACGCCTTCCGGTTGAGACTCTGGACATCGGAGAAGATCCCTCCAATGATCGGGTCGTCAGAAGCGTCTACTCTAGTCTCGAGGACCGCGTTGTACCAGGCTTGAAAGCCATGGTCAAAGATGTCTCGGTAAGGCCCACTTCAGCGTCTGCCCATACCTTCAAAGACGCCATCTTCCAAGGTATGGAGATTAGTGGTCAAGCCCTGACAGGAATACCCGGCGCGGTGGTCAGCTTTGTCGTCCAAGACGACGGCCTCAAGGCCCTTCTGCGAGAACCCGGCCAGTCTCGGGAACTCGAGGCCAAAGAGAGCCTCGACCAGGACCGCAAGCCCCGGTTCAACATTTCTTTGCCGGACGGCACCGAATTGCAGATCGGCTCCACTCGGAATCAACATATGGTTCAGGTTTCCCGTGTCGAAAATGAAGGAGACAAACGCTCGGTTTCTGTGGAGAGCGAAGTGGGTTCAAGCGGAAGGCTCACTCAGTTCACCGCTGCGTCGGATGCTGGAGATAAGGCTATCAGTATCGGCAATCCAACTGTCTCGCATCCTTTGATCGCTGTCACCGAGGAGAGTTCGCCGGAGGGTGGCTCGCTGCGCAGGTCGGCACAAAGCAGCGTAGGAGGCGATAAGGTGCGGTCTTGGTGGGAGCCGGGGCCTTCGTCGCAAAATCGAGACCAGTGGGGCTATGAGCCCTCGTCAGCCACCGCTTCCAGCCTGTACACCATGGCCGACGAAGTCCTTCAAAAACACCAAGATTTTTCCGTGCCCCAAACAGCCCCTCAAACCATAGCCCTGGTGGCAAACCAAATAGGGGAACGAGACGAACAAGCCCAGCCCCCACAAACGGACACACCTGTACTGCTCGACACCTTTGAGCACTTCAGGGGGCCTTCCGCTCGGTCCATGTTCTCCTGAGCAGCAGCCCGGGACTGGCCTCAAGGTCTCCTTGCTCCGGGGCGCAGACTTGCATGATCCAATCCTAGAAATCTCTAGTGGTCGTGGGTTCGCTCTTCTCTTGGCATCTCTAGAAGTGTTATAATCGATTCGTGAAACTCCGCCAATTTGAGATCGCATGCTTGATAGGAGTGGTTGCACTCTTCATGAAGTTCTTGGCCGCTCCACCTGAACCACGAACCCCTCCCAGCATAGACGACCAGGGCATGGTCGGGCTGACGTCTGTGGTTCTGCCGGGAATTCTTGAGGAGATCAGGTCTGTTCCCGAGGCCAAGCCCGCTAAGCCGCCCAGAAATTTTTCCGTTGAACCCACGCCAAGGCGAACACACTCCAAACCCGAGGAAGCCTCGAAACCTATTCCCGACCCTCTCCATGTGACTCACTATTCCCCAAAGCCGGCGCGACTGCAAGAAGGTCCTCGCATCCAAGAGAATGGGTTGACCGTGAGAGGGTTGCGACTAGGAACCCCGTTGACCGAAGTGAGGGAGCAGTTCGGTGTCCCGCAGCGCACTCGAACCGAGGAAATAGGTAAGCATTATGCCCGGGCACGAACCACAACTCTGGACTATCAAGGTTATTTTGCTATGTTCGATAAGCAAGGAGTGATGGGGTCGGCGGGTGGTGACGGCCTAGAGCGGTTTGGAATACCCATTCTGGCTTCTGGCGACGGACCGAATGAGGTCTTCGCTGTGCTAGGACCGCCTGATCGCGCTGGTTACCCGTACTTTGGGCGGAAAACCGAAGCGGAATGGACCTATCATTACGAGGGGTTCGAGCTAACCATCCGATTCCTAAACGACGAAGTCACCCGTTTTTACATTTCAGAGTCCGACTTCCGGGACTCTTTTTGCTAGCGGGCCTCGAGTTATAGCGGGTTTAGACGGGAGTTCTGGCGTTAGCCTCACAGTTTTGGTGGTTGTTCACCGGAGGCAATTTTCATCAGAATTCCACCGGCCACTCCGCTGGCGAGGCCGGCAACGGCTCCCAGTCCTGCCCCTAAGATCATGCCTCGAGCGGGGTTTAGCCAATGGCTGTTTTCTATCGAGCGGACCTCTTGGTATTCTCCGGTGAAAACCCGCCTATTGACCGCGGTTCCTCCCTCTGAAAATGGGGGCGTTCCCCATCGCCCCTCCGGCAGTTCGTGGTAATAAATTTTCTGTCCTGGATGAAACAACTCCCGAGGTATCTGACCTTTTTGGGAAACCCTAGGGATGTGCCCTATCGTCTGCCATTCGTAGACTGGGGAAGCCACCACCTGATCGATCTGTAGGTTGCGGGCGGCAGAGACACTGCCAGCCCAAGCCCCAGCCGCAGCACCCACTGTTGCTCCCGTGAGAGTCCCCACTAGAGGTGCCCGATCAGCCATCTTGGCCAAAGACTGCTCGCGTTCGGTGGTCGGAACTTTCGGCCGGTCCCATCGCTTCGGCTGCTCATCAGAAATCAGCCCGGTTAAGGAAGTGACCAAGGCTCCAACCAAAGCTCCAGCACCCATTCCTACCAGCGTCCCGGTCAAAGGTCCAAATCCGCCGGAATGACGAAAGACTTCTCTTTGCTCGGTTTGCCCCGTATCTACGTGAGAGACTATTGGTCTCCATGTTGCAGGGTCATGATGCCATTGAACTTGCATATTTCCGTCAGCATCAGTGGTTACGGTGGTGTAGGAGTTTGGTGGGTCGTAGTCGGCACCAATTAAGACCGGTCGCGTCAGCGGTTTTGTGCTGCTTTCAATGGTTACGTGATCTTGACTCAGATTGTGCATACCCCAGGCGAATCCGGCGGTCCCCCCTACGGCAGCCCCAATCCCCGCGCCTACAGCAGGCTTGCTCAGTCCCTGCCTCCTCACTCTATTGACCGCAGAATTTTCGGCCTTCCAGTCAGACGAGCTGCCTATGTGTTTATTCCAAAACCCCTTGATGTTCACTTTGCCAATCTACCGGCTTCCGGGCAAAGATATGTGAACAGATTGGAAATTCTGGACCTCAAGCGCAACCTTCCAGATGGCGGCCGCGAACCTATCGTCGGTCTCGGCTATCTCGTCTAGGGCCCTTCTCACTGAGCGATTGAACCTTAAGGTTAAGGGTGCCGGAGGTTACGTCTTCGAACTTCAAGAAAATTCGACCCCTGCGTTCATGAAGATCACAGCCTGAGCAAGAAGAATCAATGTGGCTCCGATCTTCGCCTGCTGCTCTCCTAGACAGGAAGCCCAAGAAGCTGCTAGGCCACATCAAAATCCAGCAAAACCCCCAACCATCGCTCCCGTGGCCGGGATAACGAAGAGCATCCAAATTTCTACCGGAGTGCCTTCTACAGCGAAGTGCCCGCCCATAGCGAGCACCATGATTAGAGCACCCTTGAGCGTCATATGCTTAAAAATTTGCCAGAAAATCTTGTTCCGAAAACCCTCCACCTGTTCCTCGAAAGACTCTCGAACAATCTTTACGTTGCGCACCGAAAAAAACATGCGCAAAGGAGAGCAAAAATGGAAGTTAGGGACTTGATACTGAGGTGTGTCATTCAAGAAACTTTTCGAAGCCCAGCGCGGCGAGCCATTTCGGCTCTAGTCCACACAGTTCGCCGGGAATCCTCGGCCGACGGCCCATAACTGCTTGGCACTCGAGGTCTCAATGAGGAATGGATTTCCAAGGTCGAGGCTCTACGGTGTGGAGATAATTCGACAGAACCCGATGCACGTCCCAACGACTATGAGTGTCTTGCACCCAATCCAAGTAGAGACAACGTCGAGCCACTCCTTCGAGCCGAAAGCACCAGTACATGGACATCAAAGGATTGATGAAGAGTTCGTGTCCTGCGGTGCGAGCGGTGGGATGATGATCGCCAAATTCTCCAAGCCCCGCAGCCACGATGCAGGAAGCCACGATGCTCTCTTGACCCGACATCTTCGAATGAACATACTCCAAGGCCTGAGCAAGCTCTCGAAACTCGGGCATGCTGGGCAGAAGGGAAAAAGCCCCGAGAAAATCGCCCGTCTTCGTGAGGTCGGCGATCGCCTCCAACACGTAGGCGTGACAAACCCCGTGGAAGGTGTCCACGCCGAAGCCAAGATTGATGAGATACTTATGAGGAACTTCAAGCATGTCTGCAGCCGCTATGCTGGCAATGTCCTCGGCCGGGGACCCCAAGCTTGGTTCGTCTCCTCGCATCAGGCTGTCCGTTCCCCCGTCGACCAAGATGATGGTGTCGAAATCCAACTTCTGCTGCAGCTTTTGGTACACGTTGAGCACGGTCCGAACTCCCGAACCGTAGAAGCAATAGAGAGGAACTTCCAAACCTTGCTCGGCATACCATTGAGAAAGGTAGCGCTCAGGGAAGTAGCAGTCATTTCCCGGAGTCATAGGCCCTACTTCGAGAAAATCGAACTTCATCTTCTGACCGTCGGGACCCAATAAGTCTGAGAAAGAAAGGCTTCCCAAGAAGACCTCTTTGCCGAGACCACGCAAGTTATGAAAGAGTGGTAGGCCAGAAAAAATATCGAAGCCTCCTCCGGCTCCGACCACGAAAATTTTCTGGCTAGACTCCAACTCTTTCCAAATAGGAAGCAACACCCGAACCTCTCAAGAATGCCTTCTGTGGCCTTTTCTGTTCAAGACCAGGTTCGGGGTTTCCCCTAGCGCGAACGAGAGAACGCTGTTACGACATGAAATTCGGGTTTCCGTAGTTTTCCAGCATCGGGCCCAACATGTCGACCAAAGACACGATCCCCAGAACTTGATCCTGATGAACTACGACCAGGTGATGAACTTTGTGCTTCCTGAAGGCATTGATGACCATCGGCATAGTCGCCGCCTGATCGATAGTGTAGACCGGCGAGCGAACAAATTCCCGAACATGCTGTTCAGGCCGCGCCAAGGCCAGATCCTTGAGAGACACAAACCCCGTGAGCGATCCCTTGTCATTGACAACCGGTGCTGCGGAGATCGCCTTCTCTTTGAGTTCCTTAACCAAGACCTCCAAGGTCGTGTCCGGTGTGGTGCAGTAGACTCCCTGAGTCATGACTTCATAGACGTGCCATTTCATACCACCAGGATAGCAATTCTTCGACCGGTAACTTCTGATCCAGGTCAGTTCTCAAGGGTCATCAAAGTCGTCGTATTCAGTCTTTCCTGATGGAGCTCTCAAGTGGGACTGGCTCTGAAGGAACTTTTGTCCTATACTGAGGATTAGAATCTTTGAAAAATGCACAATGAGCCACAGTGCGCGAATATTTTTGCTTACCGGTCTGGCTACGCCTCACCGGACGGAGGAACACAACGATGATGAAGATAAAAACCGCTTTCGGAATTTTGGTTCTGGGGCTTGCTCTGACCGCCTCACCTCAGGCCCAACAGACCAGCTTCCCAACTGGCGCGACCAGCTTCCCAACTGGCGCGACCAGCTTCCCCACTGGCGCGACCAGCTTCCCCACAGGGCCAACTTCTTACGGAACTCCTCTGTCTCGCCCCTCCGTACCTAACCGCACCGTTTCCATGCCTCAAGGCGCCTGTCAAGGGATGGATTATTGGTACGGAAACGGTCGCGGTGGCTACGGCTTTGGACTCGGAACTCAACGGTTCGGAGACCAGAACTATGACCAAGGCAGCATACCGGGGCTGGAATCTCGCCGCCGAGGCCAAGAACAGCCTAACGTCACCTCTAACCCGTTCAACTATGACTCTTCCCCGACCCGGGGAGAGCGTCGACGGACCCGCAGTCGCAGCACTCGCTGAAGCTCGGAATCCAAAGAGCGGTTTCCAACTGTGGCCTTCACGGCACACGGCACATTTTCAAGGCCTGGTGAAACTAAGAATATCACCCTGTTGGCTTGCTGAGACCAGCTCGGTAAGCCGACAGAGTCTTTAGGACTGGGTGCCCTGACGGTTGTGCTCTTCAACACCCTGATTGTACTTATGAACGAAGGCTGCTTCGGCAGCTCCCAAACCGATTCCAGCGACAGCAGCCCCAACGGCGGCACCAGTCCAACCGCCCATAGAGCCAATGGTTGAAAGAAGTGGGTAGGCCACTGAGCCGACTGCAGCTCCTATCGGGACAGTCAGGATGGTCAAAAAGATTCCGCTTTGATCTTTACCAGGGGTGAGATGCCAACCACCTACCCCTCCAGCTATGGCGCCCACTGTGGGTCCCGCCAAGAGATTTGTTACCGTGGCTGCTCCCGAGCCCAGAAGGTCGCTCTTGGCTGCTCCAATGGAGGCCGGGACTCCCACCAAGGCCGCCCCAATGAGGCCGGTCTTGACAGCATCAAAGTAGCTGCGGCGCTCTCTAGGGACGAAACTCGGTCGATACTCATCCTGGGGCTCTGAGGGGCCTGAGGCCGGATCGGCTGTCTGGATAGCCTGTGCGGTGTTAGGTCGGATGTGAGAACTGTTTCCCTGATTATGTGCGAGAATCTGCATTTTTCTATCTCCAAGTAATGAGCACGATTGCGAAGTTCCTCCAGCATAGGGTCCATGCCTCAAAGGAACGTTAAATGAAGAGTTGACTAGCAGTCGGACGAACTATACCAGGAGAAATGTTAACAGCATGTAAAACGGTTGAAATGCTTAGTGGAATTTCGTAGGATTACTGAGTGAAGCAGACATACAAGAATTCGCACACCCAAATCTTAGTCAGGGGGACACATGCAGCTGTCTAACATAGGATTTTTTCCCCAAGCAGGCGCGAACTTCGGCTTTCCGTCGTTCCCTGCTCAACCCGCCCCGACGGGCATGCCAAACCCGTTCGTTCAAGCGGGAAACCCAAACCAGTTTATGAGCATGATGGTCAATTTGCTGGGCGCCATCACCCAGCTCTCTATGGGCTGGAGTGCCTTCGGTGGGGCCAGCCCCATGCATCAGGGTAATTATGGGGGTAATCCGTATGGGGGTGGCGGAAATCCTTATGGAAATCCTTATGGTGGTGGTCAGATTATCGACTATGCCAGCATGCATTTCCCGCATCTGAACAACCCCAATCCCGGCGTGGGCGGCGGTGGATATGGCGGCAATGGTGGTATCGGTCCCGCTTTGCCGAAACCTAGCGATCCTAGAGATTTTGCCTCCTACCTCCAAGCTCAAGTGGCCGGAGGAGCGCTCCAGGGCGGCACCGGAATCGCCCAGCGCGATGCCATTCCTGGAACACGATTCGGAGGCGTTCAAGACAGCACCCAGTGGCAAGCTTCCGTCGCTCGAAACTACGCCTATCAGTTTGCGGCCTACGCGAGCGGCAATGATCCGCTAACTCCCCAGGGACTCAACAATGGAATGCAAGCTTTCGACCGCATGAGCCCCGACGCCCAACTGTTTATGCAAGTGGCTTCAGTTTTTAAAGGCGATCTTCACGGCGGCCCGGGATTCTATGACAATCCAGGAATGAAAAACCTCCTACTTTCTCGGGGACTTGGAGACTTCGCCAACAAGCCAGGAGTTGGCCAAACCGACGTTCAAACCATCGGCGCTATCGCTGCGGCCATCGACAGCGGGCAACTCAGTCTCAACGACGTCATCAACAGTGGTACCATAGACAATCTTGACCGTTACCATCATATCATCAACTACGTCACTGCTGGCGGTTTCGCCAACGACCTGAGAAACTACGACACTGTACCGTTCTAGAGACAATCCGTTCGCTGGTCTTTAGAACCCAACTGCACTGAACGACCTGGCAACTCGACTGGCACGACCTGACAGAAACAACCATACAGTATCGACTAGAGCGGCCCCCGAGAGGGCCGCTTCTCTATGCAACAAACCCTTGACGCGCAAGACCCAAAGAGAACCCACCCAGGCTTGCATTCTTCTGTACGTCAATTCCGTCCAAAAGAGCTGCCGAGACAAAAAGGAGTTCGAATTCTCGGACTGCAAAGAGAGCGACCATGCTCAGATTAACCTTACTCTTGTCCCTAGCTTGGGTTCTTCTCCTAGGTGCACCTGCTCTGTCTCAGCCGCGCCATCTCTACCTTACTTGGGAAGAGAGCGACACCAGCACCACCCAAACGATCGTTTTCCAAACCACGGACCGAGCGACCAACCCCAGAGTCGAAGTCCGATTAGACCCCAATAGTGAGAAGGTCTCCACCCGCACCGCTAAGACGGTGATGATAACCGGTCTAGGGCGACGCATCCACTGGGTGACGCTCAAAGATCTCAAGCCTGCCACGTCTTACCATTTTCGGGCTGGAGACGACCGATTTGGTCTGTCGAAGTGGCGAAGTTTTCGGACCCTGCCTGACGACGATCGCCCCTTGACGATCGCCGCTGGAGGGGACATGTTCTGGTACGAAGCCACCGTCACCCTCTCTCGCATTGCTGCTCGGCAAAAACCTGATGTGGCGGTGCTCGGCGGCGACATCGCCTACGCCGACGGCAAATTGGAAAACGTGGGGTTCTGGGACCGCTGGTTTGACAACTGGGAGGAACTGATGAACCCTGCTGACGGTCCCATGGTGGGGATCATCAGCGCCATAGGCAACCATGAAGTCCGAGGATTCTTCGGCCAAAGTCGAAACAACGCCCCTTTCTACTTCGCCTTTCTGCCTCAAGGCGGGGACCCATATTTCCATCGACGCCTGGGCTCGGAAATTGCATTGACCATTCTCGACAGCAACCACGTGACCACCCACCAGGCTCAAGTCCCATTTCTCGAGCAGAGCCTTAAGGCAGCCTTCGATGATAAAGTCCCTTATCAACTCGTTTCCTACCACGTGCCAAACTACCCTACTCAGGCAATATTCAACGGGCCCCAGGCAGTGGAAGGTCGGAAACATTGGGTTCCGCTCTTTGATAGGTACCGAGTTTCGGTAGCTCTAGAACATCACGACCACGTCTTCAAGAGAACCCATCCGCTGAAGAATAATAAGATCGATTCCGACGGAACCGTCTACTTGGGTGATGGCGCCTGGGGAATGCCCACCAGAAAGATTCCTGAAGTCCGTTGGTATCACGCGAAAACTTCAAGCACCAACCATTTTTGGATCCTCAAGAACCAGAAGAACGGTCTAGAATGTCAGGCGTTTGGACTAGATGGCAAGGTCTTTGATTCCGTCATCATTGGTCCACGTTGGAGCAAGGCAGATCGGGTGCCTTGACGAAGGCTGCAGAAGATAGGCACCAATCTCATGCTGCTATAATAGAGGATGTGTTGGCCCAATCTGCCCGCACGGTGGAGGTTCGCGTAGCGCAGTTCCGGGCCGTTTTGGCAGTATTGCTCCTAGTCTTCACCGTACAAAATGTCTTCTTTACAGGAAGTACTATACCTAGAAACTTCCTCTTCTCGGCTCTGGCAGCAAGCCTTATGGCTCTGGCCTTTTCATTGCTCGTGATTTGGGCCTCTCAGCTAGGGAAAAGCTTCCCGGTAACCAAGGTCGCTATCTTCTCCATCGGGATCGACGCAGCCCTCCTGGCCCTACCGGTCACCCTTTTTGTTTCCATCCCTGAGGTTCAAGGCTTGGTCGCTTCAAGCACCCAGCTGCTGAACCAGCCCTCAGTCTTTGCCATGTACCTCTTGGTTATTGCCTCCGGTCTTCGTTTTCGCGAAGTCGCCCGTCTGGGAATGGGAGTGAACGGGTGCGTGATTCTTTGCCTTATGGGAATGGAAGTCGTCCAGTCTCAAGGACCTGAAGGCTTCGACCCGGTCGCGCTCTTTACCGTCCGACAGCATGTCCTGCTCTTGATCTGCAGTATTCTTTTGGCATGGTTGATCTCAACCCACGTTCGAACAACGACACTTCTGGCTGCTGAAGCCGCCCTGCATGCCAACATTGATGGGCTTACAGGGGTCTACAATCGACATTACTTGAGAGAAGAACTCAACGAACTGAGCCGTCAACGAGGCCAGATAGTCCATCTCATCATGCTCGATGTGGACTTTTTCAAGAAAATCAACGATGAATTGGGCCACGTCAAGGGTGATCTCGTGTTGGTCGAAGTTGCTCGACGACTTCAAATAGCCTTGCGAAGCCATGACTTGATAGCTCGCTATGGGGGAGAGGAGTTTTGTGTGCTCCTTAAAGGTCTAGACGATGAAACCGCCGCAAAAGTTGCCGAGCGCCTTCGGCGAGCCATCGAAAAAGAACCCATTGAAGATAGGCCGGTGACCATAAGTGTTGGTTGTTCCCGATGGCACGAGGGCGAACCGATCTCAGACCTTCTGGAGCGGGCCGACAAAGCGCTCTACAGCGCCAAAGAGACCGGGAGGAATCGGGTCGTTTCGAAATGGAAAACCTCAGCCGACGACCAGGGGATGTCGACCGTATAGTGCGAAGGAGTAATGCATGAGTTGGAACTGCGGACTTCAGTTTCGGGTCCGATCTGGACCTTCCCGAGGATTGACGATGCCCATAGATGCCCCAGTCCTAAAAATCGGTCGCGCTCGCAACCCGGCCGATCGACAGTCAGGTTGGATTAAACTGCAAGACGACACCGTCTCCCGAC
>JBJHCR010000190.1:0-12718 GCA_050486105.1 Vulcanimicrobiota bacterium | reverse complement strand
GTGTTGAGTTGTGGGGGAGCCTGAACTAAAGAGCGGAGGATCTGGCGCACCTGGGTCTCGGTGGCCAGTTGTCGCTTGCGAAACCTGCGCAATAAGCCGTATCCGAGTGAGTGCAGGGTACGAATAGAACGCGCGCCTTGAGGGCATCGCTCCACCATCTCCTGGGCGGCTCGACGGTTGTAGGCCAAGGCCGTCACTCGACTGGGCTCGAACCCACAGTCGAGGAGATGGCGAAAACGCCGGGTCAGCACCCGGGTCTTGCCCGACCCTGCCGGCGCCAGAACGCGCGCCGCCCCCCCTTCATGGCAGACTGCCTCCCATTGCTCCGGGTCAAGATCCGTGGTCGGCGATTTGGCTGTCGGCAGAGTCAGGCTCAGAGTACCCGATTCGATGCTCTCCCGGTGGAGCACCGGAAAGGGGAGCCTGGTCCGAGGCCCTCCGTCGCACCAGCGGGGACCCTGGAGATCCACCTCGGCCTCGGGATGGGGCCGAGCGCCGGCTCTCAGGGCCAGCCGGGTGTGCCACCAGATCAGCTCTCCTCGGGTCGCGTCGTAGTTGTTGGCCCAGGTGAAAAAGTGCAGCCGCTCCCGCTCCAGGCTGAAGAGCGGGGACAGAGTGTGCACCTGGTCTTCGACCACCTCTCGACGGCGCAGGTCGGTGGAGGAGACGGCCAACTCCACCACTATGGGGCGGCGTTCCAGCCAGGCTCGGTGCAAGGTGCTGGCCGCCTGCGCTGGAGTCCCCAGAACTTCCGAAGTGATCAGGACTCGAGGCGCACGCCGCCAGGCTGCCGGAGGCTCGGACCCGGCGATGATGACGATGCCTCGGCCCAGTTCGGGGGGCGCAATCGAGGAGGGAGAAGTCACCGGAAGTGCTTTTGCAGACCCTGGCCATGGACCTCTCGGGGAAGTCAGGGTGACCTTGAGCCCTTATGTTATCGAAGTTTCTCCGGGTTTGATGAAGGAGGGTTGTGGTCTGGGCAAGAGAATTCTCTTCGATGAAACACCCGCCCATGCGCTTTGGGAGCCTGCTGCTCGCTCTGATCCTATCCTTGTCCAGTTCGCCCGTGCTGGCCAATATGTCTTCTCCCTGGACTCCGGGTTTGGGACTCGGCGAGCCGGTGGGAGACCTCTCCGACTTTCACGTTGTTTCCGAGCTCCTCCAATTTGACCTGAGACCTCTCGCCGTCGGTGGTCAGGCACGGGTCAAGGCTCTTTATCGGCTCAATAATCTTGGGGAACCGAGAACTCTTCCTCTGGTATTTGTCGGTCCTGGTCTAGAGAAGTCGATGGTTTCCCTTGACGGACAGAGTGTACAGGCGCGTGAATTGCAAGACCTTGAACTTCCCGACACCTGGGAACTGCCGGAAAACATCCCCTCACTATCGGGCAACGAGATCGTAGTGGAGTTCCTCGACCGCGACCTAAAAGGTCTAGAGTTTGACCTCGCATTGCCTTCAGGGTCCAGTGAAGTCTCGGTGGAGTACAGTTTCACCCCTTCTTCCTATCACCCTACCTCCCGGCCGTATCGGGAGTATCAGGTGGGGTACGCCTTAGCCCCAGCTCGAACTTGGGCTTCTTTCGGGGAACTCGAAGTTCAAGTGATCTTGCCCTCAGGGTTTGGTTGGAAGTCCAATCTCGACTTTGATGAGGAAGGTGAGGTGCTGAAGACCTGGTCTGAAGGATTGCCTGCCGAGCACTTGCTGATCAGCTTGGGGAAAACAGGAGCAGACCCAGGAGTCTGGGCGGCCCTGGGGGCTGGGATATTGGTCTCGCTCTTCGTTGCGCTGCTTATGTTTGCTCGGGGGCGAGCTTTAAGCCAGAACAGCCGCACGGTGAAAATTCTCTTTGGGTTCTCGGCTTTTCTGGTCGGCGCGGCTTCGGCCTTCTGTGGACTTCTCTTGGGGCAGACCTGGGCCGAATCGAGTCTCGATGCCAGCCAGCTTTCTCGCTCCTGGAGTTATACCAGAATGATGGGAATCATGTTTTATGGAGTCCTCTTGGTGTCTTTGAGTGCGGTGATTTCGCTGGTTGCCTACCTATTGGGAATCAAGGGCCGGAACTCTCGCTAGCCGACGCTTCCGGTCTGACAAATCCTTTGTCCAGAAATTAAATCTCTGTTCATCATCGTTCCGGCGGGGCGGGATATCTTGAGACTCGGAGGTTTATGAACTATGAATATATTGACTTCGTCGCCGACCGCGAACCAGGGTCGACCGACTCAAATGCCCTCACCCACCAACAGCAAGCCCTCAGAGGAGGTCTCCTTAGCTGGCAAAGATCAGGTTGAATTAGGCAGTGAGCTAGGAGGAGGGGAATCGAAGTGGATGACCCGCCTCCTCGGGGCAGCAGCAGGAGCGGTCGTTGGAGGCTTCGTGGGAGGGAACCCGGGTTCGGCTGCTTCTGTCACCGGCTTGGGAGTGGGAGCAGGCACGGTTACCACTCTTGGTCCGGCTTTTGCTGAAACCGTGAAGGAGGGTTTGAATGGGGACCCCATCAACGATTTCGCCTTGACCACCTCAGCTCTTTTTGCCGGAGGGATCACTCTCACCGCGTTCTCGGCAGCCGCAGGCCTGAGCAGTTTTGCGCTGGATCAAGCCCTTCCCGGGAGCGGACGTTTGCTGAGCGCCGCAGCCGGAGCCTTCGCCGGGGCCGGCCTGGCAGATCGCTTGTCCTAGCCCAGCGCAACCTATTAGGAGCCAACCTGGGCCCTAGGGTTCAGGTTGGCTTTGCTTTTTGCTCCTTACCCTGGCTTCGTTCTCGTTTGCTCACCATCGAGAGACGCTAGACTTTGACTGAGTTCACCGAAGGCCGAACTGAGCTCTTGGTACTGCTGCTTGGCCTTGTTTTCAATTCTTTTGGAATTGGCAAAATTTGCCCCCAGAATCACCGGTCCCAGGATGGGGGCAAAGATCAGCGCCAAGAGGGCCAACATGGCAAACGGTGGGAAGCAGCACATAAAGATCAGATACCAGTGCTTGAATAAATTGAAAAGCTTCACTCTTCCGGTTTCTTCGAATCTCACCTCGGGTGTTAGCCATTCCACCGTTTTTCGAGCTTGTTGGCAGGCAACCGTGAGCCGCGTTCTTTTTTCTTCGCTTTCGATCAAAGCCAACCCCGACAGATCTGTTTTGAGTCCGTCGCCCAAGATCAGGAGAGACAGGCTTATGAGTTGGTCCTCAATGGGAAGAGGTTCTTTGGCCACGTTGACCCCGTCGTGCAACCAAATGACCTGGGCGGGTTGTCGCGCCACAACGTGCAGTGTTTCGTTGCCGAACTGCTCCAGCCGCATGGAATATCTCAGCAGGGCTAGACCAAGGAGATTCTGCCTTGTCTCCATTCCTCGAGTCGAGGGCCAAGCCCAACGGTAGAGTTCCTTTTGGGGATGATCCGAGATGGAGCACTGAACCGATCCAGAGAAGGCCTCCGAAAAGAGACTCCAGCCATAGCTCGAGGATTCGGGTAGGTGGGGAGTGTCGAGGGTGAGAGGATATTTTAACGTGGCCTTTTCCGGACCGAGCAGTTTGTTGACAAGCACCTTATCCAGCTTGATGGGTATCGGGCAGTAACAGCATTCCTGAGTGAGAGCCGCAGTTAGGGTTGTGCGATTCTTGATGTCGGCCACGGAAGTCCTTGAGACAAACAAGCTTCGAACCTGGTCCCTCCGCACATTGTCAACCTGCAATGCAAAAACCTCCCGTGCCGGTCCTGTGCTATGGGTGAAGACCTCCCCGTTCCATTCGGAGATGACTCCGTCTGTGTAGGTCAGACAAAAATTTCGGTTCGACTGCTGAGCCAGGGCTCTAACGGCCACACAAAGATGGCGGAGTTCCGGGGGGGCTTTGCTTCCCACTTCGAAGAGACACTGCTCCACGGTTTGGGAGGTCCAGCCTGCCACCCCTGAGATGCGCAGCCAGGTCTTGTCGGCTTGGAGGGTGACGTTGAGTTCGAGGGCCCGGGCCGCACAGGCGGCCTGGACCACCTTAAGAACCCAGGCCGATTCCGAAGGCAATTGGAATTGACCGAGTTTGCGCCAGGCAGAAGCCGGATCGAGACGGAAGGATTGCGACGCAGACTCTATCGTCCCGTCTGAGATGTGGCCAGCCAGAAAATCATCGAGGCCTGAAGTCTGGGGTTCAGGTTTTAGAGGATCGGACACGGCCTAGCCCTCTTGGAGATCAAGCCTTTCTGGTGCACGATGGTGCCAGGGTCTGAAAGTTGAAGGGCAAGCCCTAGAGATTTTTCCTTGGCAAGACTTGGCAGATGAGTGAAGCGCATCAGTATAGGTTGCTGCTAGCCTCAGAGGCTTCCTTCCTTCGCAGAGCAGCGAAAACGGCTGTCAAGTCTTCTCTTGGTCTGGGTTTCAGGGCAAGATCTTGCCTACGCTCTATGTTCAACATCACTCGTAGAGATATGCCTCGGTGATTTCCACCATAAGGGTCTCAGCTAGCTTCCGATCTGGTTCTAAGGGGAGGGCGGACTTCGCTTCGGCGCGAGTTAGGTCGGCCTCTCTCTGCTTCACCCAGTCCAACAACCCCGAATAGGACAAGGCGCCCTCTCTCACGCTGCTCAGCCACTGAGCATCGGGGCGGCGAACCAAAACTTCACCGCTCTCCAGGATCTCACAGCCCATATTCAGCAGGCGACATAAATGCATGGCGTACTTGGTGTCGTATCCGTGTCGGGCTTCCAGTTCAGCTCTCTTGGGATTTCGGTTCTTCCGCCATTCCTGATAGGAGCGGTGATGTTTGATTGCTCCCCGGTAGGCTCTTTCCGAGGCGGTGTCAGGGAAACGTGGACTGTTCTCCGAGGAGACCGCACCAAACTCTGCAGGCTTGGGCTTCCTGGGCGGCTCACAGACAAGCCAGCGGTGGTGACGCTCAATTTTCTGCAGTTGATGAATGGCGTAGCGCCCAAACTTCACCCCCACTTGCTTGGATAAGAAGAGGGTGCGCCGACTCAGCAGGCTCTCGGCCAGTGGGTGGGTGAAAAGCCGATCTTGCTCTTCAGTGAAGAGAGTCTCGATGATGTTGGGGTTAGCTTCAAGAGCTAGGCGCACGAACTTCTTGAGGCTGAAGATCACGTGGTCTCCTCCGGGGGATTCCCACTGCTCGAAATCCGACAACCCAAAGAAGACCACTTTCGGGGGGATGCAGACGCCCCGGCTGTCCTCATCGGAATCGGGGGTGGCCAAGCCGTGAGCCTGACTGCCCGCGCGGACCCTAAGAAGCAAACGCTGGTGAGCCCAATGCTCTTCAGGCGCCAAGGGACTTTCGAGCTCTCACCAGGTAGTCGGACAGAGCAGGAATATTGGTCACCGTTTCTGGTAAAGAACTGTTCTCAAAAGCCGAATCCAGGCGCTTCTCCAGCTCGTTTAAGCGCCCCAGGTGGGTTTGCACCAGTTCTTGATCCAAGAGTTGTATTTCGGTGCCTTGGACCTTGAGGTCGATCAGGTCTTTCACCCCGATGGTCTCATAGATATCCATGAGTTTGGGAAGCCGAGCTTCGATCTCTCCGGTTTCTAGGGCGTGCACACCGGTCAGCAGCACTCGATAGGCGTAGAGCACGGCTTTGGCCGTGACTCCAGCTTTAGCCATCATTTTGCACTCGTTATTGTAGAAGCCGCGATAATGATGGTATAGATGACGCACGATGCAGGCCTGACCTAAGGCTTGCAACTCATCGAGCCAGTCTCCTCCGTGCACCACCAAGGGTGAGTAGAGTTGCTCCAGGACATAACCGTTCTTCTTGGTCATCATGGTCAAAAACTTCTTGACATCGTGGGCCACCCAATCCACTTCGAGCCCATCCACCACCTTAGACACCTGCCAGGTTTCTTCCAAAGGGTCCAAGCCGAGAACCTGGTCCACCGGGAGCACGAAGGACCCCCGAATATCCACGTCGCTGTCGGCAGAGGCGAACCCGTAGAGGTGGGCTCCGCTGATGGTGGCGAAAAGGGGTTTGGGTCCCTCGGCCAGGACGGACTGTAGGGCTTCGGGTTGCAGATCTCGGCTATCTTTCATTGGGCTGACCTTGGCGCGTTCTCAGGCTTTCTCCTGCCGGAACGCCGCTCTAGTGAGCTGACCTTGGGTGGCTTGGAGTCAAGCACGCTTGTCACAGGCGGGCCTCAAGCCTTGCCTTGCCGATATCAAGAGACTACAATGGTCTCATGATTGTTAATCTGCGTGAAAGTAAGGCCCGTCTGTCCGAGTTGGTAGAGCTTGCTTCGGCTGGAGAGGATGTTTTGATCACCGTGCGCGGGAAGTTGAAGGCTCGACTTACGAAAGCGGGATCTCACGAGGAATTCGACCCCCAGGCTTGGGTTGTCGAGCTGCTCGAAGGCCAAGAACGCTACCAGGCCGATGAGACTTCGACCTCGACTGATGCCGTGCTCGATGAGCTGAGGGATGAGCGATTCTAGATGCTACTGGGACACCTCGGCGCTCCTTAAGCTCTATGTGAAGGAGTCCGAGAGTACCGACTGCCTTCGGTTGCTGGCCACGGCAACAGAAGCGCCCAGAACATCCGAGTTCGCGCGGGTGGAGCTTTATTCTGCTCTGCGGAGGAGGGAGCTTTCGGGGGACCTCGTGAGCGGAGGGGCAAGGGCTCTTTTGAGGCAATTCGCTAACGACGCTGGAAAAGGGCGCTTCATTTTGGTGCCTTCCGGTCGCGATGTTTCGGCAAAATCCCTCGAACTCATAGACATGGCCTGCTCACTCGATCCCCCGATCATGGCTCGAAGCTTGGACGTTTTGCATCTCGCTTCGGCTCTCCTCGTGGGCTGCGACACTTTGGTGAGCACCGACAAGCGACAGCGAGAGTTAGCCAAGTGGGCTGACCTGAAGCTCTTGCCTTAAGGTGTTCCCCGCCACCGCCAACTGCCCCAAGCTCAAGCCTCCGTCGTTGACCGGATAGAGCGAAGGGAGCAGGACTTGGAAGCCTTCTTGGTTGAGCCTGAGAGAGAGCCTCTCGAGGAGCAGGCGGTTGGCGAAGCAACCGCCCGAGAGCACTACACGAGGACAGCCAACGCTCTTGGCCACCTCCACGGCGGCCTCGATCAGGGCTCCGTGGAATAGGGCCGAGGCGCGTTGGGGGCGGGCCTTGAGAGCGAGCAATTCGGGTATGGCCTCCTCCCAGTGGAGGAGACCTTGACGGTAAGGAATGGTTAGGCCGGTTTCGGTCTTTCCCAGGGCCAGGTTCTCTAGGGCCATGGCGGCCTGACCTTCGAAGGTGCAGTCTTGTCGGTATCCCAAGATCCAGGCGACTCCGTCGAATAAGCGACCCATGCTGCTGCTTTTGGGGGCTCTCCCGCTTTTGAGCACTGGGCTAAAGCGGGACTCATCCCGGCCCAGGCGCCAGAGCAATCCGGCGGCGGAACGTTCAGGCTCTCGAGCGCAGAGCTCCCCACCGGGGAGAGGGAATGGTGCTAGGTGGGCCACCCTCTGGAAGCTGTCCAAGTCTCCCAAAAGAAACTCTCCGCCCCAGATGGTCCCGTCTGGTCCCAATCCAGTGCCGTCCCAGATTACCCCTAGAGCTTGATCCTGGCAATTCAGCTCTACCAAGACCGCCGCCAGATGGGCGTGGTGATGCTGAACAGGAAGGCACCGCAGCCCGGAGTCTTGAGCCCACATGGTGGTGAAATAGTCGGGATGCAAATCGTGGGCCACCGTTTGGCCTCGAACCCCATAGAGGTTCTGAAGAACTTCGATCGTTTCTCGAAACAGAGCCCGGGAGGCCGGACTTTCCAGATCGCCCAGATGTTGGCTGACCACCGCGGTGCTCCCGAAGCCGAGGCTCACCGTCACCTTTTGCTGCCCCCCTACCGCCACCACCGGTTCCGAGAGCTCAAAGGGCAAGGCCAGGGGAGTAGGAGCAAAACCTCGGGCTCGACGTAGGCTGCGGGGTGCGCCGGCGGCCACCATCATCACACTGTCGTCCAGGGATTGGGCGATAGGGCGGTTGTGATCCCAAACCAGATCGGCCAGGTGATGAACCTCATCGGCCAGCAGAGCCAAGGGGTCGCCGCTTGGGTTTCCACTGGTGGCGACCACCGGGCCCTTCAGGAGATCCATCAATAAATGGTGAAGGGGACTGGCCGGAAGCATCAGCCCCAGATAGGAATTCCCCGGAGCCACCTCCGGGCAGCACTCGAGTTCCGGGTCGGCTCGCTTAGGCAAGAGCACGATGGGGGCCGCAGGAGACTCCAGCAATCGGGCCTCCTCATCTGAGATCTGGCAGAGTTTTCGGGCCATCTCAAGGTCCGCCACCATGAGGGCCAGGGGTTTGTCGGGGCGGGCTTTGAGTTGGCGCAATCGCAGTACGCTGTCTGGGCGAGTAGCGTCGACCAAGAGTTGGAACCCACCAACCCCTTTGAGGGCCAAAATTTGCCCGTGCTTCAAGGCGGAAACGGCGTGTTCAGTGGGGAATTCAAGGTGCGGACCGCACCCAGAGCAGGCTATGGGTTGAGCGTGGAATCGGCGATCCGTGGGGTCTTCATACTCCTTCCTACAAGATGGACAGAGGGCAAAATCAGACATGCTGGTGTTCTCGCGGTCATAAGGCAAGGCGGTCAAGATAGAAAAACGGGGACCGCAGTGGGTGCAATTGGTGAAAGGATAGGCGAAGCGGCGGTCTTGAGGGTCTCGAATTTCGGATAGGCAGCGGGCACACGGAGCAAGGTCGGGGAGGATGGTGCTTCGGATTTCTCCGGTGCAGCGGCTCTCCTCGATGGTGAAACCCTTACGGCCCGTGGGATTCAAGTTCTGCACCTGCAGGCGGGTGATCCCTCCCGGAGCCGGCAGGTCTTCTATGGATTGCAGAAAGCGACGGATAGGGCACCTGGGGCCCTCGATTTCTATGGTGGCCCCTTGGTGGTCGTTGCGCACCCAGCCCGAGAGCCTGAGGTCCTGGGCTAAGAGATAGACGAAGGGGCGGAATCCCACCCCCTGAACGAAGCCCTCCACCTCGATGCGAATCCTCTGACTCACCCTACTTCGGGCCTCAAGGGTTCAGGCGAGAACTCAGCCATTCTATCCACTCCGGGAAGCCTTCCCCGGTTTTGCAAGAGACTTCAAAGATCGGGGTCTCGGTCGACAGGGCTCGAACCCCCTCACGAAAAGCCGACCGGTCGAATTCCAGCAACTCAGCCAAGTCCATCTTGTTGAGAAGCACGGCATCGCTCTTGGCAAAGACCGCCGGGTATTTGCGCGGTTTGTCGTGACCTTCGGGGACGCTGGCCACCACCACCCTCAAGCTAGTACCCAAGTCGTAGCTCACCGGGCAGATCAGGTTCCCCACGTTCTCCACCCAGACAAGATCTAGGTTTTCCAAGGGCAGGTGCTCAAGGGCCGATTCCACCGAGGAGGCTTCCAGATGGCAGGCCCCTCCCGTATTTATCTGCACCACTGGAACTCCGTGTTTTTTGAGCAATTCAGCGTCGATGCTGCCAGCCACGTCGCCCTCGATCACCCCGCTGCGCCAGGGCAAGCGTTGGCAACTTTTCAGGATCACACTGGTTTTCCCGGCCCCGGGGCTGGCCATGACGTTCACCGAATTCACCCCCTGGGCGTTTAAGGATTCTCGTACCTCACGGGCCACTCGGTCGTTGGCTTTAAGGATCCCCGTTAGGATTGGAATGTCCATCGTCTACCTCGATCCGCAAAACTTCGAGTTGGTCCCCCCCGGAGAAACGGACCGCTCCCTGGCAGGTGTCACAGCAGCGCGGTAGGGGAGGCCTAACTTTCCAGAGCTTGCCGCAGTCAAGACACCTGGCCTCGGGCCAACGGCGCTCCACACGGATGTCCGCTCCTTCAGCCACCGTGCCTTGAGCCAATAAAGCAAAGTACCGAACGAGATACTCGTCCACCACTCCGGTGAGTTCTCCGATCTCAAGGTCCACCCTGCGCACCTGAGCCGAACCTGCCGCAGAGAGCACGATCTCAAGAACACTTCTAGTGACGCTCAACTCATGCACGGTTCAAAGAGTAGATCACCGTTAAGGGAGCGAAGGTGATCTGGATCATCTCAGACCAGGGGAGGATAAGGTACCTTGATGGTCTGACGGGAGGTAGATGAGCATGAAATGGATTCGCTGGTTTGACGAACTGGGCATTGACGATGTGCCGCTGGTGGGGGGAAAGAACGCTTCCCTTGGCGAGATGGCCAAAGAACTTAAGAGCGCGGGGGTTAGGGTGCCTGACGGCTTTGCCCTCACTTCGGGGGCCTACAGATATTACGTTTCGCACAATAAATTGGAGTCGGAAATCGCTTCCACCCTCGACGATCTCGACCGCGACGATCTCAAGGCCTTTGCCGCCCACAGTCGCAAATTGCGCAACCTGATCTTGGGCGGGGAGCTTCCCGAGGATCTGTCCGCAGAACTCAAGGTTGCTTATGAAGAGCTGTCTCGTCGAGCAGGAAAGGCCGATCTCGAGGTCGCGGTTCGCTCTTCAGCTACCGCCGAAGATCTCCCTACGGCAAGCTTTGCCGGTCAGCAGGAGTCCTATCTTCACGTCCATGGACTCAAAGATCTCGAACTCTCAGTGAAGAAATGTATGGCCAGCCTCTTCACCGCCCGGGCGGTGAGCTACCGACAGGACATGGGTTTCGAGCATCTTCAAGTGGCCCTTTCGGTTGGAGTACAGCAGATGGTAGACGCCGATTCGGGAAGCTCGGGAGTTATGTTCACTCTGGACACCGAATCCGGCTTCCGGGATGTGGTGCTGATCAACTCTATCTACGGTCTTGGCGAAAACATCGTTCAGGGACGAGTGGGTCCCGATGAATTCTATGTGCACAAACCCACTCTGGCTAAGGGGTTTGAACCCATCATCTGGCGTTCCCTGGGGGCCAAAGAGTTGCGCATGGCCTACGACCCTCATGGTCACCGCCTGAGAAATGATCCGGTGCCCAAGGATGAGCGGGAACGCTACTCCTTGAGCGATCAGGAAGTGCTGCAGTTGGCTCGCTGGGCGGTGAGCATCGAAGAGCACTACAGCGCTAAGCACGGCACTCCAACGCCCATGGATATCGAATGGGCCAAAGACGGCGTCACCGGGGAGATGTTCATCGTCCAGGCCCGACCCGAGACGGTTCACAGTCAGCGTCATTCACCTAAAGTTCGATTGTACAAGCTGAGAGAGCGAGGCCAAGTTCTCGTCGAGGGCACAGCGGTGGGGGATGCTCTGGCCATAGGGAGCACCCGCACGGTGCTGGACACCGATCAGATGCATGAGTTTCAGGATGGTGAGGTGCTGGTGACCCAGATCACCGACCCCGACTGGGAACCCATCATGAAGAAGGCTGGAGCCATCATCACCGAGCGCGGTGGGCGAACCTCTCACGCTGCCATCGTGGCCCGAGAACTGGGGATCCCGGCTATCGTGGGGGCCAAGGGGGCCACCGAGAAGATCGACAGCGGCAGCAAGGTCACCGTCTCCTGTGTGGAAGGAGAGGTGGGCTACGTTTACCGCGGAGCTCTCGAGCACGAGGTGACCGAAGTAGACCCGGCGGAATTGCCTCCCACCAGAACCAAGATCATGATGAACCTGGGGAATCCCGAGCAGGCTTTTCGAGTGTGCCAATTACCCCACCAGGGTGTGGGCTTGGCCCGTATGGAGTTCATTTTTGCCAGTATGGTTCGAGTGCATCCCTTGGCCTTGACCCGCTACGCCACCCTCTCGTCCAAAGATCGCAAGGAGGTGGACCAGGTGACCAAGGGCTACTCCGACAAGACGGATTATTTTGTGGACACCCTGTCCCAAGGGATCGCGGTGATCTCCGCAGCCTTTTGGCCCCACCAGGTGATCCTTCGCCTCTCGGACTTTAAGACCAACGAATACGCCCACCTCATTGGGGGGGCGGGCTTCGAGCCTAAAGAGGAGAACCCCATGTTGGGTTGGCGGGGTGCCAGCCGCTACTACCACCCCGATTATAAAGAGGGCTTCATGCTGGAGGTAGAGGCGGTGAAGCGCGTTCGGGAAACCTTCGGTCTGAAGAACCTCTCCATCATGGTGCCTTTTTGCCGCACCCCCGAGGAAGGGCAGAAGGTGTTGGACACCCTGGCCGAGGGCGGGCTGAAGCGGGGCGAGAACGAACTCCAGGTTTACGTGATGGCCGAGCTTCCCTCGAACATCCTCCAGGCCGAGGAGTTCGCCGAACTCTTTGATGGTTTCTCCATCGGTTCCAACGACCTAACCCAATTGGTCTTGGGAGTCGATCGGGATTCCGACCGCATTGCTTCTCTCTTCGACGAGCGCAACTCTGGAGTCAAGAAGTGTTGCGCCATGCTAATCAAGGCGGCCCACGCTAAGGGACGCAAGGTGGGGATCTGCGGTCAAGCTCCGTCGGACTATCCCGATTTTGCGGCCTTTCTGGTGGAGCAGGGGATCGACACCATCAGCCTGACCCCGGACGCCATTCTGCCCACCACTTTGAAAGTGCTGGAGATCGAAAAGAGCATGCTGGCGGCCTCTGGAGGCCGGCGGTAGGGATTGAGCGATGAGTGCTGATTCAGCTGAACAGCCCGAGTTGGTCCGTGGCCTGCTCCGACCTTCGGCTTACTCGTTCGAGTGCTCGGAGGTGGAATTGGTCGAGACCCATATCTCCTGGGTTTTTCTCACTGGCCCTTTCGCCTATAAGGTGAAGAAGCCGGTGAATATGGGATTCCTGGACTTCACCTCCCTGGAGAAGCGGCTCCACTTTTGTCAGGAGGAGATGCG
>JBJHCR010000189.1:0-12734 GCA_050486105.1 Vulcanimicrobiota bacterium | reverse complement strand
GTTCTCCCGCCCTGCCGTCGGCATCGTGGCCCTTCGGGGTCTATCACAGAAGGGCAGAGAACCGGCCCTAGTCAGAAGAGAAGCTCTCTCGGGAGTGGATCTCGCAAGGTCTGGTGCTATGGGGATTTGGCGCGCTGTTCTTCAAGAAAGGACGGTGATGCGAGTATGATACTTGAGATGAAGTTCTTGGGTTTCAAGCTTGTGCTAACCCCTAAAACGGTCGAAGCACTCCTTGCATTCGCCTCGAGTCTGTTTTCCCGACTGCCTCGATGCGAAAAGAGTGCTTCTTCCGACGAAAAGCTAACCTAGGTTAGCGGCCGACTCCCACCTTGCGGGGGGTCGGTTTTCATTTTACCAAGTTGATATCCATTTGCCAACCCTGCGAGGCGATTTGGGGGAAATGTTTATAGATAAACTTTGTTTGAGGCAGCCGCAAACTCTTGTCACTACTAGCTTCCCGCCCAATCTTCCTTATCTCGACGAAGGCTCATTCGTCGACATAGGGGTGAAATAGGAGGGGCTGATCCTGACTGGTCCCTATCCAAGCCTCTCCAAACTTTAGAGATCCTCTTCCCAAGGCAATGGACATTTGAGGGGCGGACGCTCAATCTCTGTGACATCGTCCCAGAGAGCGAGTAGTGGGTGCGTTTCTGCTCTGAGACGGGCAAGGTCCTGGGTTCACATGGTGATTTCAGGCGCGTTCGCATTCCAACACTTTGCCTTTTTACTCAAAAGTGAGTATGCTTAGACATGGGCTTTAAAGATGCCAAGAAAAAGTTCATCGAGGCTCTCAAAAGTGGTGATGTTCACCATGAGGCTCGTGCTACCTGGGACAAGAATTGGATCGCGGAAAAGAAAATCTCCGAGGATGAAGCGGTTTCGATTCTATCTCAAGCACGTGGCCAAGACTCTCCTGAACCAACTCGGCATCATTTCGCGCCCGATATCGAGGTCTGGGTCTTCAAGCCTCTCTATAAAGGCGAAAGATGGTATGTGAAAGGATTTTGGTTTGAAGACCAACTCCACATAGTGGAACTCTACCTCATCTCTTTTCATCCCTCAGAAAGGGGGTCTCAACTGTGAAAATCCGTGTCCCCGGAGAAAGAACCAAGGTAGCCTGTGAGAAATGCCAAGCCTTCCAGCCTGGGACTTGGAAATATGGTCCTCTAACCACGACTGACGGCACCGTTATTCAGCAAGTCATGCTAGCTTATTGCGACGTTTGCGAAGAACCTTGCTCCATGGCTAGTCAGTCGGCCTGGAAGCTCAAGGAGGCTCGGGAAGCTCAAGTCAAGCCCCGCACTTCCGTTATGGTAAGCCTTCCCTTATTTGATCTCGCCGCTGGCAAAGTCTCTGAAATTGGTGGAGAGCCCAAACGTGGCCCCGAACTACTCGCGAGAGCTATTCTAAGCCGACTCGGCAAAGAACCCAAAAGCCTTCCTGTTTTTGCCCAACGCCTCCAGGCGATCGACAGTCCCTTACTCAAGAACTCTTCTAAGCGAATGAACTTAAGCCTCAATCCCGCCTCCTTCGAGGTTCTCAGGCAACTTAGGCAAGCCACCTCTCTGAGCCAAAGCGAAGTCATTCGTCGTGCTTTGGTGGCCTCCGAATCAGATCCGATATTCTCAGAGGAGCTAAAGACCATGCTTGAAGCCGGAGCTTAAAAGCGCCATCGCCACCAAGGGAACCTCAACTTCCCCCAAAACCCCCAGCCGTAAGGCACTCGGAGACCCCTCCCCCATATTGCCGAGTCCCTTACTTTCTTTTTCCTCGGCTATTCGAACATATCACCCATCCACGGCGATAATGCCGCATTGATTGGAGCAAAGCTCGGTACCTCACCACTACAAGCCTCCCGCTCGATCTCCCTTATGGCGACGAAGGCTCATTCGTCGAGATAGGGGTGAAACAGGACGGGCTTCTAGGTCTCAGCTCAAAGGCCGTCAGCTGTCGGTGGGCCAGGTCATCGAAGTCGAGGTGATCGAGGTCGACCAGGCTCGGGGGCGGCTCGGGTTGGGGCTTACTTAGGTCGGCTTAAACCGTTATAGGTGCAAGAGAGATTTCCCCGAATAGCCTTCTTATAGGCGGAGTTTGATGAGCAGCCATCGCTTCAGCTCTGCTCCAATTTCTTGCCCGCAAAGGAGTGACAAGTGGACCAGCCCTCTTTCAACCAAGCGCTTGAACTCCTCCGAGCTCTCCACGACAAAGAGGTCGATTACATTCTCGTTGGTGGCCTAGCTTTGAGCTTCCACGGTCTTGTTCGAGCCACAGAAGATATTGATCTCTTTCTGAAGCTCACAGCAGAAAACGTTGATAGGCTCAAGGCAGCGCTTCAAACGGTGTGGGACGACCCATGCGTGGACGAGATCCAATATGAGGACTTGTCTGGAGACTACCCCACTATTCGTTATGGTCCACCCGAAGCAGTCTTTTATGTTGATATTTTGGCCAGACTTGGCGTGACCTTTTGTTACGAGGATCTCGGTTTCGTAGTAAAAACCATCCGGGGGATTCCGGTCAGGGTTGCCACAACCAAGACCTTGTATAGAATGAAGAAGGATACAGTCAGGGGAAAAGACCGTGTGGACGCAGAGGCGCTGCGACAAACTTTTCCGGAAGTAGAGGAAGAGTGAGCCAATGCCGATAGAAAAATTTCGCAGCATCGACGAGATGAAGTCGCCTAAGATCGCGACAAACCTTGAGACCATCGTAGAGAAGGTTGAATTCGTTTGGTCTATGGCCGAGGCCACGAATCGTGGTGTTCAGCGAGGGGTGCAAAAGTTTCGTTCAATCTCCGAAGCCAATTCAGCTCGTCAAGAGTTTGTTGAAGAACGCGCACGAGGTTGCGGTTGAACTCAGAGGCCTGACGAGGGGGAACTGCTGTGAAAAATCTTATCAGGCGGCGGGGAGTGCTACTTCCCTGGCTCTTATTTTTGGGGTAAAGATAGCAGTGGCAAATTCCGAAATCTCTGAGACCTGGCAAATTGAGATCGAGCAAACCAATCGGTTTGTGAGGACACGAGAGTACAGATTAAGTGAGCCACGGTCGCTGACGTGGATTTACGAGCTGAACGAGCCTGAGCCAGAGGATTCCTTCTCGATGAAGCTTGGCGAACCACACGCTGTGGCCGCATGGCCAGTGAAAAAGTTCAGCGTCGAAAAAGATGTTCCGCAGCTAGATGAGCTAGAGTTCGATCCCGACGACCCGAGCGTCTTTTTTCGTTCATTAAACCGCCCACTTCTGGGTGAGCAGATTGGAGAGATCCCCGGTCACTATTCTCTCAGGGATTACATCAATAGGTTGGTTGTCGACGGTCGCTTACCAAAACGCGTGAGAGTAGAATTTGAACAAACAGCGTACCGCGCAGTCTGCCTGGTTAGCGTCTTGTCCTGGGGTGATCCGAAAGCTGAGAGGGAGAACTATGTCGCGAAGCCTTCTTCCCTCTGGCAAACCTTCGGGGTGCAGGTAGAGACCGGACAGAACGAGCCTACACAGCCGATCTCTGGTAAGATTCCCGACCTTTCGGTCGAGGGGGTCACGCTTGGGATGAGTTCAAACGATGTTCTTAAGCTGTGGCGCGAAAAGCCGTCTGATCTTCACGTTCAATATAGACCAGATCGAGGAACAGCGGTTGTTCTTCACGGGGCATCACTCCGAGTGGGCACTGACTTGTACAAAATGGGAGACGAAGTTGCTCCTCTGCTGAGAAAGTTGGAAGAGATCGGTTTCCAGGACTATGATTCTACCCTCGCAAGAGCAGAGGACGAAGAATCCAAGAGAATTCGAAACCGCTTCCGCTCACTGCGACGAGTGCTCATCTCTCCAGACGCTGTTGTTGTTTTACAACTAGAGCAAGGCGGACTTAAGGCGGTGGATGTGTTTGGAGGTGCCGAAGGCTACGACTTCCGAGAACCTGAATTAGATTGGCTCGGTCCGCTGCCCACCATCTATGGCTTTTCTCTCCAGAGCGACGAGAAATCGATATTACTTAAGCTCGGTAAGCCTCCACGTATTCACCAGCAGGGAGCGGCTCGGACGCTCTGCTATGAGGAACGTGACTGCAGCGCTTCCCCTACGGCCGAGGTTAAGCTTCATGCGACATTCGAGAACGGCCGTTGCCGGGAGATTAGGGGCAACCAATTCGAACAGGCAGGCGAGATCAAACTGGGCGCGGGTTACCCAATGCCGCCACCCCATTCCCTATACGAAGTCAAGCGAGTGCTATCATTTTACAATGGCGCTTTCCAAAGCCGCCCAGCCAAAGGGGAAACCGGGCCGTTGACGGTTGCTTACAATACAGACATCGGGATGCAAGTGTGGATCTACCCTGACGGGAGAAGACAGTTCGTACTCCAGGACGCTGAATTACCTGAGACGATCATCGATCCGCTATTCCCTTGATTACAACGTAGCGCTCCGCCAACCAAGAAGAGATTGGAAGAATATGGAGGGGCTGATCCTGTAGGGGCCCTATCCAAGCCTCTCCAAACTTTAGAGATTCTCTTTCCAAGGCAGCAAACTCCGCGGACGAGCGCTCTCGATGGGGCAGGTCATCGAAGTCGAGGTGATCGAGGTCGACCAGGCTCGGGGGGTGTGCGGATCGGGTTGGTGGTGGGGTGAGCGAACAGAGAGGCTTCAGCGCGGTACGCTGGCCACAGAGTCGAATTTTGTTTCTATGGAAATCGCAAAGGTCGTTAAGATCATGAAGATGTCAGAGCAGAGGAGCGATTTTGAGTACTGGCAGACAAGACCCGTGGCAGAGCGTCTCGCCGCACTAGAAGAGATTAGGGCGGAGTACCACGGCAAGGACTATGAATCTCAACGAGGACTTCAGAGAGTTTTTCGAATTTCTAAACTCAAATGATGTCAGGCATCTCGTGATTGGGGGCTACGCGGTAGCAGCTCACTTTCTGAGCGGTGAAAACATTACTACAGCGTCCCCTTCAATCTGTTCCAGTTGAGATAGCTTGGTCGTCTTCCTGCTCCGTCGAGTTCCAGGTGTTTTCTGGTTTGCAGATTTATGCTAATCTGAGAATATGCGCACAACACTAAACCTTCCTGACGACTTGATGAAGGCAGTGAAGATCCTTGCCGTGGAGCAAAATAAAACTCTGCAAGAGGTCATAGCTGAGTTGCTGCGCTATGGACTTGAGAGCCAAAAGCCCAGACAGAGGCATCGGGTGCGTTTGCCTCTCGTTGAGTGTGCTCAATCAAGCGTTAATCTGGACCCGGATACGATCGCCGAGATCTTGCTCGCTCAGGAACTCGATGGTTCTCTGTGACACGAACATCTGGATTGCGATGTCTTTGTCCGGACATTCTCATCACTCTTTGGTAGCGGAATGGCTAGATGGGATCTCGGAGGCCGACAGCGTTCACTTCTGCCGTTCAACTCAAACCTCGTTTCTGCGATTGCTCAGCAGTTCCAAAGTTTTGAAAGCTTTCGGAAATCCTCCCTTGTCAAACGCCGAGGCCTGGGAGGTCTACAACTCGCTCTTGAGAGACTTTCGGATCTGGCAGTGCAATCGGGAACCCCAAGGCCTCGAAGCCCAATGGAATCTCTATTCTATGAGGGATTCCGCTTCACCGAAGTTGTGGATGGACGCCTACCTTGCGGCTTTCGCTCAGACTGGAGGGTATCAATTGGTGACTCTCGATAAAGCCTTCACTCAGTTCGAGGGACTCGATGCCTTAGTTCTGGCTGGCTGACTTACGGCCATGGCGCCTTCAGAGCAGGCTCCGCAGCCCCGCATAGCATGGAACTCCCTCCCCATCTTTGCCGAACTCCACCAGACTCGAGGACGCATTCAGGCTTTCGTAGATTCGCGAAATAAGCCGGATCGGCAAGCTGAGGCCGGAACGGATTGTCATAGCTTGGTGGCTGAGATATGGTTTTGGTATATCTCAAGGAGGTCTCATGGGTAAAGCAAAAGCTTTTTTGCTTCGGCCGTTCTCAGGCCGTGAGGCTTCCCAAGGAGTTTCGGTTCGACTCTGACGAAGTTCGGATCCGCAGGTACGGCAACTCGGTTGTCCTCGAGCCGATCGCCAAGGACTGGGATTGGCTCGATGAGTTCTCCGGCTCCCTCGACATTGATTTCCTAACTGCTACCATGGAGGAGACCACGGAACAAGTTCGCCCCGGCTTAGAGAAGCTGTTCGATTAAGTGAAATATCTGTTGGATACAAATGCCCTCATCACAGGGTACGATCCTCGGCGAGAATGGCGAGCGCCCTAATCCAAGAGTTTTTCCAAATAGATGAGGTCCTGCAAATCTTTGGGACGTCCGGCTGCTCGCTTGGCTTCCACCAGGTCTTCAAGGCCAAGATAAGGAAGCTCGACCTCACCTAGCACGGTCACTATTCGTCGCTGCCAAGCTGACTCAAACTCGATTCCGCTCACCCTAGACAATAAGTCTACTCGATTGGGAGGGCGACCGAATTGCAGGACCAGACCCGGATCAGCAAGGTCCGGAGGCGAATTTATCCCGGGAACGTCTCCGTCCCAAAATCTAAGGAGAGCTTGGAACAGTCGCTCAGCGTTCTCCAGTCCGGGTTCGTAGTAGAAGTCCACATCTCCCGTGTATCGGGGATAGCCATGGAAGATGACAGCCTCACCACCGATAAGCAAATAACGGACGCCAAACTCGTAAAAGAGGCGGATCAGCTCCTGAACATCTTGCGAAAAGTGATTGGCTTCGACCTGTCTCGCAGACAATCTCTCACGTCCTCCGCTAACGGGTGAAGCCTCTCTTTCAAAGTCCGCGCCACTTTCTGCCTCTCGGTGGAACTCATTTCCAGGCATTGGTGGATGTCCCACTCATCAGCCTCTTCGAAAGAGCGGGCGACGTTGACTACGCGTTCCATAGGTCCTTGTTCGAGATCTCTAACTTGCCCCCTTTCAAGCAGCTATCAAATCCTCACTTCTAGGCCATCGAAGACCTCATCGGCAGGAACCAGGGGCAGGTCAAGGTCCTATATCATTTCTCGGTCAAGCGGGGAGGGAACATCCTTGGCCGCCGAGCGCGGCTTGGTGCTGGTTACCAACAATCTCCGAGAGTTTGAACGCGTGCCCGACCTCCTGCTCGAGGACTGGTCAGTTTAGGCGGAAGTCAGCTGTGAACTTCGTAAGCTGTCGGCAGCAGTGCACAGAGGCACTGCGAAAATCCTTCCCGGAAGTCGGGAAACGTGACACTATGCCGGTGGCGAAGTTTCGCCACATAGAGGAGACGAAATCGCCTGAGGTCTCGACAAACCTTGAGACCATCGTAAAGAAGATTGAAAGACTCTAGAAGTGATTCAAGACTTTGGACGGGACCAGGGCTTGCGAGAACTCCGCCTTCGGTAGAAAACGAGTGCCGATTTCTACCCGACTTAAGCTTCCAAGAGGGGCGGTGTCACCCTAGATTGCAAGTTAGCCCCCGCAAGAACAGTGGAGTTGTCATCATGGCCACCGAGCCTCACACCAAGAACGCAACTCCAAGCAAGCTCTGGAGGGAAAAGCGGCGGGGTTCAAAATTGGTACTGATGTTTGCGACAAGTTCTTGGCACGATTGCTGAAATTTCCATGATCACTATACTAGACTTTTTGAATCAACAAGCAGGCCACGAGTCGAAATCGAAGCAGATGGGCGACTTCACCGACTGGCTCGAGTTCGTTGAGCTTGATTTGAAGGGAGATGCCCTGCAATTCACTGAGACGAGGGTCCTTGGTCTTCGCGGAAATGAGAATAGTGAATGTCACGAGATTCCCGCAACTCCCGGGAAGTACACTGTGCAATGCAAGGGAGTGTCCTTTGGAAATGATAGAAGAATTGCTGCCTTGAGAGCCTTTCCGAAGGGTAGAACGGTCACGGTTGGAATGAAGGTCGCTGAAATTCCGGTGGATTTCGGGGGAGTCTCCGTGGTCGATATCGCCACCATGAGTCCATCGATCGACGAAGACGAAGAGCGTCACCAGGAGTGGATAGAGGACACTTTGTATGGTGATGACCTTTCAGCTGTCTCGATCCATGAATGGCCAATAACCCAAACAAAAATTCCTTCCGTTGAGAGCGGCTTTGGAGATGGCGTCTACGACCTCTTAGAACTCAGTGCAGACGGCGAGATCGTTGGCCTCCAAATTGTGTTTATTGAAGAAGGTCAACACTTCGGACAGTTTTTCGCAGGTAGCGCCTGACGCTTGCGATTGACTCTTGGCGGATGTGTTCCGGCTTGTAGGTGTTCGCAGCGAGAATACCGGCAAGTATCACCTCCACATCATCAACGTCCCGCGGGAGCGGCTTTCACCAGAGGATATCTCCCGCGTTTACGCGGCGCGTTGGGAGGTCGAACTGCTTTTCAAGGAGCTGAAGTCAGGTTACAAGCTGGACCAACTGCCGTCTTCGAAGCAACACGTGGTTGAGGCGCTCATCGACGTGGCGATCCTGACTCTGAACCGTCAGTCGACTACTGCTTTTCGCTATGCGGCGCCGTCTGGAGCTATTCAGGCGCCGCACTCCAGAACGTCGTTGGGCCGCAGTCTTCAAGACCTGCGCCCACGAACTCCTGGTGCTACTGCTGGACGTCCGTCCCCGACACAACAATTGGCGGCAATTCACCGACTTCCTAGCCCACGACCTGATCGACCCCAACCTGGGAAGAACCCAGAATTTACGGGGAGTGGGAGCCTAAACCGATCACGGATGCACAAGTTCACAACTTCTGGTGACAAATGAAAAAGGCGGCTGTGGATCGCCGCCTTCTTCTTCTCGTAGAGCGCTCGGGTGCGGCGTCATGACCGTACCCTGGTCCCGTTTCCGCTTTGCACTAAGAAATCAGTTTCTCGGAGCAGCAGTGGCCCTCTCGAGGACCGTACACCCCAGAGCCTAGTGGCCCTCTTAAATCTCGTGTTCCGCAGTCGTTTGACCTGCTACTAGATTAGCGTGAAGGAGATCAAAAATCAAGGGGTGGCGTACCCTTAATCCATGGAAGAGGAAGCTCGCTCTCATGCTTGCCAGAGTGGACGCTCCCATCAGGTGCAAGTTGGTGTCGATGACTTGCCAGGCCACCTCTTCCGGGGTCTGAAACAAAGGGCCAAAGTTCACGTCCAAACCCAGACCGGCGGCAGTCTGGGGCCACTAAGCGCTCTCTCGGGTGACTTCTATATTAGACCTCCGAGTTTTTTGAGGCCCGATTTCCCCGCGCTCACGACTCCCTTGGCAACGGATCCCCCGGTCTTGGCGGCGTCCCCCACCACTCTTGAGCCAGTACTCGCAACCTTCGAGCCGGCCTTCACCGGCGCCGAAGCGATCGTCCTGCCGGCCTTGAAAGCGGTAGTGGCTCCTTGACCCACATTTTTGGCTACGAACTTAGAGCCGTCAGCAAGGCCTCCGGCTACTGCCTTGGCTCCTTTTCCGATCTTGTCGCGATGCTCCACGGCGAGGGAGGCACCAGCCAAACCGGCGGCCACGGGCGCACCGCCCGGTACCATCAGAGCAACCCCGGAGGCGACGGTCAAAGCTCCGGAGGCCGCTCGGCCCGCGTCGCGGTCCTTACCCGTGACGGCGTCCTTGATCGAGGAGCCGCCGTCGGCGATGGAAGCCGCGCCACCCACCACGGGAACCCGCTTACCCACCTTGGCCAGGGTCGAGGTGAGTTTTGGAGCCTTGGTAGCGAGTCGACGTTGTACACTAGCCACCTTGGAACTCTTGGAGAGAGTGGAGGAGGCGTCATCCGCCGTGGCCGCTCCTAGCACACGGGAGGTACTGGCACCTTCGCTAGCCAGGCTGGTGGCGGCGACGGCTCGCTCTTCGGGACTGCTGTCCCTGTCGAACAACTGCTTGCTGGAGCTGGCGATATTGATAGGGGATGCCGCGAGGCTCGCCAGATCGGAGCCCGCGGAGAGGCGGATTGCTCCCTTGTCGATTCCGTTCGAGGCACGTTCGGCTGCGTCGGCGGTGGCGCCGAGCCTCCGAATCAGGCGGTGGGTCCGATTCTTGTCGGACACTTGTCTGACGACGTTGTTCGCTTTCTTCGCCTTGCTCGCTCCGTCGCTGTAGTTCTCGGCCAAACCACCGACCAGTGCAGGCATGTCGGCGCTACCGCCTGATTCGGGCTCCTTCAACTCCGAGGAGGCGGCAAACGCGTCCGAATCAACTCGTGGTGTCGGCGTCGGAAGCGTTGAGACCGTGTTGCTGGGAGCGAGCCACGGGGCTCTTCTAAACGGATTCACGGCGAACGGGTTGTCGTATAAAGTGTTGCTGTTCATACCCGAACGATACGGCAGAGCAACGACCCCGCGATAACCTCCTGGGATGATTTATGACCAGGTTGTTAACGTCTCGCCGGAAGCTGAGTCTCAAGTCCAGTCGGACTCGATGGGAGGGAGGTCGGCGAGGGCCAGCTGCAAGATAGCGACATCGCAAGTTGCGGTCGGCTATGAATCCCACCTCTCACGGCAGACGGTTTCAGTTGAGGGTCTCAAAGAAGAACTGCAAGAATTGAGGTGGGACCCGGAATCTGGTCCTTCGATCATCGGCGTAGCGGGCAAGCCTCCGTTCGAACGACAATTTTCGGTTCGGAAATAGGGGCTGAGACGCGGATCGGGCTTGGGAGCCCTCTCGGACGGAGATCAGGTTCCCTCCACGAAGTTCTGGACAATGGGACGAAATCTTTGGGTCAACAACAGCAGTTTTTCCCAGGACTTCACAGTCTTGATTTGGGATGACTTGCTGGGTTTGTTTGCTCCTCGTCCCGACCCTCTCACCCCCGAGGGGCTCCGCCGGTGGCTGACCGAGGTGCAAAAGAGAGGGGCCAAGGGGCCGATCATCTACCAGATTTGGCGAACTCGCGCCCACGGCTGGGCCGAAAGCGCAGTGGCCCATGCTTGGGACTGCGGCACCCCCATTCAGGTCGAAGCCTGCTATGACCGATTGAGGGTGTCCTCATTGGAGCGGATGCCAAAGCTCGACTACGAACCCCCCGAGTGGTTGGGGGCGGAGCGTTTCGCAGAGGCTTTTGATGACACCCCTCTGAGCCTTCAAGCCCAGCCCATCGCAAGCTTTTTTGGCCAAGAGATCGAGAAGCTCAACGAGGCCTTGGGAGGTTCAGACTTGGAGTTCGGGATTTTATGAGCTTTGCACCGCCTGGCTCAAGCCCAGACTCAGTTCCGAGAAGGTGCTGTTTTGCCCTTTGCTCTCTAGGCACCGTCAGCACCAGGGCCCACCACCTGACGGTGAATCTTAGGGTTTCCACAGACTAGAGAGCGACCGCTATATAGGGCAGCTTTTCCTCCCTGAAAGTCGCTGACCCGGGCCCCAGCCTGTTCAGCAGCACAGACCGCGGCGGCCAGGTCATGAAAGTGAAAGCCGGTAGCAATCACCAGATCCAAGGCTCCTCGTGCCACCAGGGTCAGGTAAAAACCGAGATTTTCCGGCACTCGATTGACTTGATTTGCAAACCGATGGCGTCGCAATAAAGGGGCGACCACGGAGGCATACTCCCCTTGCTCGGTCGCCGGCGGAAGCACGAACTGCATGAATCGGCTGGTTTCACAAAGCTCGCCGGTGGCCACTCTGAAAGTCTCATCGTCTGAACTTGTGCCTTCTCCCAAGACTCCTGAGACCACCTCGCCCTGGCTGAAATTGCTGAATACCCCGATCACCAACTCCTCACCCTTGGCTAGGGCCACACTGGAGAAGGTCTGACCCATGAGGTGAGACTCAAACGGGCTCACAATCCACAGATAAGGTGAGGCTTTCGGTTGAGCCTGGTCCTTAAACCACACAGTTGACTCCGGCAAAATTGAGACCAAAGCAGGCTGTAGGTTGGAGCGGACAAGTTCGCTGATCTCACTATTGCGACGGACACGTTCACCCGCGTACGTTTCCATGGTGAGGTTCGATAAGGCCTCTTCGGATCGCTGGAACTTCTTAAAGACTTGAGCAATAAGCTCGTTGTTGACGGCGAAGAACTCGTCTGTGATCTGACTGTACGAGGGCATTGTGCCTCTCTTTTCCAAATTTTGACCATGGCCTGGAGCCGGCTGGGATTTCGAAGTCTCTACGGCTGAGCAGAGCCGTATTCTAGCGTTTCCCCCGGCGTTTGAGCCACGAACGACGGGTGAGTTGCCATTGCTCGTAGTCCATCAACCCGCAGACGAACTCCTTGGGAAATACGGAGATCAGCTCGAAGCCTTGAGATTTCTTGATTTTGCTCGAGGCTTCGTTGCATACCGTATTGCCGGTGACTAACTGCGGCCAGCCCAGTTCACCCATGACATAGTCGGTGACACGCTGGCTGGCTTCGGTCATGAATCCTTGTCCCCAATACTCTGGGGCGAGCCAGAAGCCGCGATTCTCGTCCCCTTCGGCAGAAATGTTGATCGCTCCGATAAGTTGACCCCGCAAGGTGATGGCCCAAGCTCTTTCCTGTCCGGCCTCTACGTTTGGTGAAAGGACTTGGTCAAGGAAAAATTGCGCACCATCAGGAGGATACGGCCAAGGCACGGCTTTGCTGAGGTAGCGAACAACCTCGAAGCGCTCGAACTGCTTTTGAACTTCCGGGGCGTCGTCCACGGTCAAGGGACGGAGCAGCAGTCGTTCCGTCTGAAAGGTGGGAGCTGGTTCGGCAAACTTGGGCATCGCTGCGCACCCTTCATTCTCCCTAAGACCGATCCTCTGCCTCCGAAGAGCTTCTATCCACCACTGTGATCGAATCACCCTTTGTCGCTTAAGTTAAGCTAACAGTTTGAGAC
>JBJHCR010000188.1:2570-12752 GCA_050486105.1 Vulcanimicrobiota bacterium | reverse complement strand
GGCGGGCGCAGGCCAACATGGCGATGGCCGCCTCGGGCACCATTCCCATATAGATGATGACCCGCTCACCCTTTTGCAGTCCCAACCTTCGGAGGCCGCTGGCTAGTCGATTGACCTCGGCGTGCAATTGGCGGTAGGTCAGGCTCCGCGCCTCTCCCGGCTCGTCTCCCTCCCAAATGATGGCCTTCTTGTCGCCCCGCTTTTCGAGGTGTCGGTCCAAACAGGTTTCGGTGAGGTTTAGGGTTCCGTCGGAAAACCAGGAGATGGGTTCCTCGCCAATACTGTGGTAGTCGCCCACCAAGCCAAGCGTCGGCTCCTTCAACCACTTCACCCTGTCTTTTGCCACTTGCAACCAGTACCCATCGGGGTCATAGGTGGCCCTCAGGTAGTGTTCCCGGTATTGCTCGGGAGTCTGAATGGGAGATTGGCTGCCTTCCTTGACGCGGCTCGGTACGGGAAAGAGGTGACTCATGGGTGATATCTCCTAGGTTGGGTTCTCTGATGGCTACCTTAGGGATGGATACCGTAGGGTCCTTGTGCTGGGGCACTGTGGCTTGCGGCTCCCTCTGCTATGGGTCGTGGCCTTTCGAACCTAAGGGCCAACCGGAAACCCCGGTTGGCCCTTTCGTGATTTGTCTCTCTTTGCCCCAGAATAACAGCTGTTCAACAGCCTCATGAGATGCTTAGGGTGTCGCCAGCACCTTGCACCGAGCCCAAGCAGATCACGGGAACGTGGCAGAGTTTGCCACCGGATGAGGTGCTTGGCGAAGGATAGACAAATCTAGGGAGCATCTCAAGCCATGGACCTTCAGACTCGAATCGACATCACACCTCGCAACCTGATCAAAGCTCGACTGCAGAGCAGCGTGCTTCACTCTCGCAACTCCGGCGAGTCGAAGGTTGAGCAACAGTATCGGGACACGCTGACTCTGCTTGAGCAGACCCCTGGAGAAAACTTCAAGGAGATTCGCCAAAGCATTCTCTCCAACACCAAGAATCATTCCACAGGTCATAAGATCCAGCAGTGGCTCAGCAAGCAACATATCCCTAACCTCTTTGGCTTTCCCATCTCGCTGGAGGTGAAGGAGGAGAATCTGAACAAGAAAGTGAGAACTGGGCTAGAGCAAATCACCGACGAAGCGATTCGAAAGCCCCTTCTGGAGAGCGCTCTTGAAAACATTCAGAGGAATCCGGATTCCTCGTCGGGCCAGATGCAGCAACGCTGGCTCTTGGCCGGTGTCGACCGCACCCTCGCCGGTGCCACCGGCAACGAGCCGGAGTATCTGGCCTACAGTGAGGTCTTCCCATTCGTTAAGCAATGGGGGTAACGGCGCGGGCCCACGTGGCTTGTCCAGGACCTTGGAGGTCGCCATGCTGGTGTCGATCATCTTGCTCTCTCAGGCGGCGACTACCCCCGATGTCCTGCTCTGTGGCTAGTCCCAGGATCCTGCAGTCGCTCGGGGATCCCGAGAGAATGGATCTAGCTGACCGCTTGTTGTCCTGAAGCAGGTTTTCGAGTTCTGATGGGTCGCCGGGCGCAGGTCTGTGGCGTCGTTTGGGGAACTCCTACCTAAGGCATGCAGGTTCACGGACCTCATATTCAACATTTTTCCCGGCCCTTCGCGGTATCGGGCTCTTCTTCGATGCCCGAACAAGGGACCCAGACTTCGACGAAGTCTTTAGGGAGTTTTCAGACGCCGACGGGTCCACGCATCGTGGAGTTCAAGGATCACAAGGCCGTGGTGGGACGGCATCAAGACGCTGAGTTTTCTTTTGGCAGCAACGAGGTCTCCCGGCGGCATGCAGAGTTTTACAGAGATGGAGAGTCTCTCTGGGTTCGGGATCTGAACTCCAGCAACGGCACCTATGTGGACGGGGTGCGTATCGGTTCCGAGGATTGGAAGCAACTCGACCATCACAGCCAGATCTCTCTCGGTCGCAATCCAGAGAATGTGCTGTCCTTTGGAAGTTCTATAGCGGGCAAACGAGTCGACCCTCGATTTGAAGCCTCTGCCGGGAACGGCCTGGCCTTGGATTTGCCCGCCGAGGGATCGGAGTTCGTATGGGGTCGGGGCAGCGATGCCGATCATAAGTTTTCTCCGGAACTCGGAGTTGTTAGTCGCAAACATCTCGCCGTCCGACAGAACGCCGGGGGGTTTTGGGTCAAGGACCTGGGGTCCAGTTACGGGACTTTTCTAGATGGCTCTCAAGAGCGTCTTCCGGCTAATGAATGGGTGGAGGTTCCCACCGGCTCGACGGTCTCTTTGGCCGGGGTGTTGGACCTCAAATTCGGGGCCAAAACGAGGCCGCTCCCTCAGGTGAACTCGACCTCCAACGGACCTCAGGGGTCCCCTAAGGCCAGCACCGCAGCAGCCCAGACCTTGCCGGAAGCAAGGGCACTTTCAGCCGAAGACGGTCAACGGATCCTTTCGCGTGCGCAAATCACACCCTCACCCGTGGGCCGACCTAAGGGAGTAGCCGATCTCACCCTGGAGTTCTTGACTGAGCAAGGATTTGAACCCAAGACGACGGTGAAAGTTGGAGAGACGAGTCTTCATTTTTCAAAGCCTTACTCCCACGCCGGGCGTGACAATGTGGTCGGCTATGTAGAAAAGCCAGATGGGTCGATATCAGTTCGGACCTTTTATCGCTCTTCGTCTCACGGCCTATGGAAGGTGGCTTCCCACGGAGCTTATGGCGGTTGGTTTGGCAAAGGGATCGGGCAGGAATCGGTGACCCTCCCGATCTCCGCCCAGAAAGCCATGGGACAACACTCGGCCGTCGTTGGAGAGGTGTCCGAAGAGGCTGCGGAGAGATTGTTCTACGGCGGTCTGGAAGTCGGAGGGATGCTTCCTCCCTCGGACTTTATGGCATCGACCACCGAGGAACTGCTAGAACTTTCTGCCTCGGCTTCGGATAAGTCTGAGCCTAAGAATTTGGACCTTCGCGATCCTAGTGATCGTCCGAGATTTTCAGTCGAACCGAGCGGTTTTGTGATGCACTCTCGGCTTCAGGGGGCGATAGAGGCTGAAGTCTATCCTTCGGGTAACGGAAAGTACGACTATATGTTCTGCACCGACAGTGAGGGCCGAAGTTGGCTTGGAGGAGTGTTCCCCAGCGAGTCTCCTCTCCAGGGCTACGGAGTTCCGAGTCGCAGTGTCAACAGTCGAGGTCTAGCCACTCCGGCTCTGGAGTACCTGCAGAAAGCTGAGCCAGAATACAGTGGGAAGCAAGTCAACGAAGACTACGTAGATTATTCGGCCTATTCACAGCAGATCCCGGTGGTTAAGGATTACCTTGCAGTACGTTCGAGGTCCAGGGATTGACCCAGCAGGTTGAGGAGCTTTTTCAAGGGCTCACCGTGGGAATAGACCTACTCAATCTTCTCTTTGCGGCCGATGCCCTAGAGAAGGGTCTTGAGACCCTGAGTGCTGACCGGCGCCACGCTCTGGGCATGGCCCTGCTCCGCAATCCCGTATATTCCAAGCCCGAACAGGCCCGCCAGGCCTATGAAGAACTGGCAAGGCTCAAGCTTGCCCTAGAACCGCCATATCCTAGTCAAGAGGATGAGATTTCTGTAGGCTTGAGGTTGGTCTCTCCTTCCGCAGATCAGATGCTGCGCTTTCTGAGAGCGGTCATGGCCCAGAAAGAGGATGGGGCCCAAGGGTCCAATGTGCTTTGTTTTTTGCCTAAGGCGGTGGAGGCTCCCGAGGCGGCGACCAAGGACCTAGTGGACGAGCTTTTTCGACGCTTGGCTGACGTCTAGTCCCATCTCTAATCGAAGACCGAGCAGGTCTTGACCGCTGAGTAACCCGCCGTTCTTTCTGGCTCACTATAGTGGAAATCATCTGCGGTTCATGATACCTTATAAGGAACATGCTGATCATCCAGCTTCCCAGAATTTACCTTTGGTTGACGTTGCTGGCCGTCGTTTTCTCGAGCACTCCGGTTTTTGGACAGCCACTTCCCCCCCGGCCTAATCCAGCAGGGACTCGCCCTCATCAAGCGCCTTCCTCCCCAGACTGGCGTCCGAGAAATCTTCGACTTCCCCCGATTCCATCACCCGTTCCCGGTCATCGGAGCACCCATCCTGGTGGGCAGCATGCACCGACAATTCCCGGTCCAAGGTACCCGAACACTCGGCCTCAGGATCATCGGCACGGAGTTGGTCATCCGTCTCTGCCGCCAAGGTCTTCGAGCGGTGCCGCTCCTAATCAACGCCAGGCTTCTCCACTCCCGCCGGCGGCTCCAGGACAGAGGTACCCGAGTCGCAAAAGACCACCTCGGCAAAGCACAGGTGAATCCGAGGCCGCTGCCCGAGGGCGTTCGAAATCTCTGGATTCCGAGGCTTACCCGAAAGCAGAAAGGAGGAGACCAGCCCGCTCACCAGTGCGGTCTTCGGAGTCTCGGGGGCGGGGTGAAGAGCGCCCAGCGGTTCCCTACAGTATAGTGCCGCATTACCGCAATCCCAACTACCAGGGTCAGGCTCCACGCTCCACTCCGCGTTCGTCTCCTTCCTATTCCTCATCTCAACCCAGGCCCAGCTATCGCAGTCAACGGACTCGAGGAGGGCTTACTCGGCGAAGCGTGGAGTTTCGCTCAGGTGGCGATGGAGGAGGTGGCGTTCAGGGTGAGCCTTGGATCGAGCCAAACTTTCCCACTGGACCTACTGGTGGGGGGCGCTGACCCCACCTCGAGAACGCCTCGAGAGAGGCAATGAGCGGACCGTTCTCCTGCAGGCTTGTTGAATTGTCGAACGAAGGGCCTAGAACGCGAACCGCCAAGCTCGAAGTCAGGACCTTGCATGAGCATCACTCTTCATCAAGCCAAGTGCCCTAACTGCGGAGGACCGTTGACCGGAATCCACGCCCAGGTGGTGATCTGTCCGTTCTGTCAGGCCGAGTTGGTTCAGCCCGCACAGCATTCTCGCCAGGGCGTCATCCCGCGCCCTTTACCCACTTTTTATCGCGGCCCGGTGGTGGGCGTGGTTCGGGTGAAAGGAACAGCTTACCGGGTTTTGGGTCGCCTGGCTCAAGGGGAGCATAGCGATGTTTTCCTGGCTCATCGAGACACTCCCCTGACCCAGCAAGTTCTGCTCAAGATCGCCAGAGACCCAAAAGGTGAAGCCCTTCAACGAGAGTGGCAGAATGTTCAGAGCTTGCGAGAAGCCGCTTCTCAGAGTCACTTGGAAGGCTTATTGCCCCATCCGGTTAGGTTCGGAACCGCTCGCTACCAGGATCAGCCTGAGCGGCTCGCTGCGGTCTATCGTTGGCGGAGTGGATTTGTGTTCACTTTGAGTGACGCCTTGGCCGAATACCCCCACGGCGTGGACCCCAAGGCGGCGGTTTGGATTTGGAATCGGGTGCTCGAACAGTTGTGGGTTCTTCACCGTCTGGGCTTTGAGCACAACGACCTCAAACCGGAACATCTGTTGGTTCACCCCCGAGACCACGGGGTGATGATCTGCGGATGGACGGCCTGCCGTAAGGGTCAAGGCCGTGAGGACTTGAGGTGCTCGGGGGAGTGCGTTCGCTTCATACTAGGCAAGGATGCTCCCAAATCTCTGTTGCTCCTCACTCAACAGGCCAGCAGTTTTTCCGACGCCTTCGAACTCAAAGAAGAACTGGCCCGGGTCGCCGAGGCCGCTTTCGGGCCGCCAAAGTTTCATAAGTTTGTGTTGACCGGTCGAGTGCCCAAAGACTCAAAATGATTCAAAACCACCAGAGCAGCTGAGGAGAGAACACCATGGGTTACGGAAACTATAGCATTGAGGCGCACCGCGCCATCACCTCAAATCGGGCTCATAAAAGCCAGAAAGAGGTCTTCCAACAAAGACAAGTTCATCCCCTGATGAATCCCAAAGGAGTGCGCTTGAGGGTGAGTCGCGACAGTGAGGACCACCCGAACTCTCTGCCTATCATTTTTGCCCTCGATGTGACCGGCTCTATGGGTAAGGTGCCGGACCTGCTGGCGCGTCAGGAGTTGCCAAACTTTATGAAGCTGTTGCTGGACAATCAGGTGGACGACCCCCAGGTCATGTTTATGTTCGTAGGGGATGCCGCGAGTGACGACGGTCCCCTGCAGGTGGGTCAGTTTGAGTCGACCGCTGAAACCATGGACCAATGGCTCACCTGGAGTTGGCTGGAAGGCGGGGGGGGAGGCAATGGCTGCGAATCCTATGATCTGGCCATGTACTTTGCCGCTCGCCACACCGAGACCGACAGCGTGGTCAAGCGGAGCAAGCGCGGATACTTCTTCATGACCGGAGACGAGAAGCCTTATCCTGCCACTTCGCGCCATATGGTGGAGGCGGTCATCGGCGACGAACTCCCCGAAGACCTCAGCTTGGAGAAGGTTTGCGAGGAGTTGTCCCGAGTTTATCATCCGTTTTTCATCATTCCCACTCCGAGTCGCCGACAGTATTGTGAAGAGGCTTGGAGGGAAGTCCTGGGAGACCACGTGATCTGTCTGGAAGACCCGGGGGACACCTGCTTTGCCACCGCTGCCCTGGTGGGTTTATGCGAAGGGGTCATGCCAGACCTCGATGCGGTGGCCAGAAGTCTGGAATCTGAAGGCCGCAAGCGCCATCAGATCGGGGCACTCGTTCGAGCTTTAACCCCTTTTGCCAGCACCTTGGGGAAAGATGGTTTTCAACCTCCCAATCTGGATCCTGTGGCTTTTCCTTCGTAGCTTTCGGTGAGCGAGCGGCAGGCGATCTTGGTCGCTGATTTGGGCTTTGGGGATGCGGGCAAGGGTACTCTCACCGACTGGTTAGTGCGACGCTTTGGGGCCACTGTGGTGGTTCGCTATAACGGGGGAGCCCAGGCGGGCCATACGGTGGTCACCGAGGACGGTCGGCAACATATCTTTGCCCAATTCGGAGCCGGAACTCTGGTGCCCGGGGTGCGGACTCATCTGTCGAGGTTCATGGTGGTGCATCCTACGGGGCTCTTGGTCGAAGCCCAGGTGCTGGCCAAACTGGGGGTCACGGACGCTTTGGAGCGCCTGAGCGTTTCCCCGCAAGCCCGAATGATCACCCCCTTCCAACAGGCGGCCGGGCGCCTGAGAGAGGTGCTGCGAGGGCCGAGTCGCCACGGTTCCTGTGGCCTCGGAGTAGGGGAGGCGGTGGCCGATTCCCTCTCCTGGCCAGAGCTGAGCGCGGTGGTGGGAGACGCGCATCGTCCGCGAGAGCTGCGCCGTAAATTGCTGGCCCAGGGAGAGCTCAAACGGAGCGAGTTTGCACCCCACCAAGACCTCTTGAGCGAGCACCCAGAGGGGTCCTCCGATTGGGACCTTTTGCAAGACCCTGTGGTGGTCGAGCGATGGTTAGAAATGATGTCCTCTTTCAAGGACCGAGTCCCTCTAGGGCCCGATCAGCTTCCGGACTCGGGGCTAGTGGTCTTCGAGGGAGCCCAGGGGTTGCTGCTCGATGAATGGAGGGGTTTCCATCCCCACACCACCTGGTCCGATTGCACCTTCGCCAACGCCCAGGAGATCCTCAAAAGCTGGGGTGGGGATACGGTCCGCCTGGGGGTCCTTCGGACCTACGCCGTGCGGCACGGGGCGGGACCGTTCCCCACTGAGGACCCAGGACTCTGTTTTCCCGAGCCTCACAACTGCGATGGACCCTGGCAAGGCCCGGTACGCCAAGGCTGGCCTGACGGGCCCTTGGGGCGTTATAGCCTGGCCGCCTTGGGAGGAGTAGACGGACTGGTTTTGACCCACTGCGATCGCCTCCGGGATGGTTGGAAGGTGGCGGTGGCCTACCAGGAAGACGAGCCCACCCTTGGACCTCCTAGAGACCTCGGATATCAGGAGACTCTCACTTCGATGTTGCACAGTGCCAAGCCGGTGTACCGTTCCGGGCCAGGTGAAGAGGTCGCTTCACTGTTGGAAGAACAGATGAACTCGCCTATCTGGGTCGAATCTTGGGGACCCAAGCCCAACGACAAAAAAGTCACTCCGAAAGCCCCCCAAAAGTGGAGAACAGGGGCCTCATAAGATTGCTCTTAGGACTCCCCAGTCCTCCTCGCCGACAGAGTCCAAGGGTTCTTGATAGGTCACGTGCCACGCAATGAATCGAGGTTCTCTTCGTTAGACTCCTGAGCATAGGGAAGCAGTCTGAGTGCGGGCCTCCCTCGATCGGTGATCGCGATGGGTTCTCCAGTGAGTTCCACTTCACCCAAGAACTGCAACGCCTGGGCTTTAAAGACCGATTTTGAGACCACACGAACCTCTTTCATGACCTGGTCATTGTACCAGGTCATCTACTTGGGGGTAAGGACCTTCTCTGGAATATCTTCGGAGGTTGTCGGCTCGGAAACCTTTCGGAAACAGCCTGGTCCAATTCTGTCCCTGGCAGACCCGTTCGCCCAAGTCGGATTCCATCCCAGTCTGATAGAGTTCATTTATGCTGATTCGAACAACCTCGTCTTACACTCCTCAGGTTCCCCGCCAACCCAGAGTCGACCATGGGCCCGGTGAAAGCACTCAAGCAGAGACCGTCAAGAAGGCGATCGAGGTCTCAGAGACGGTGAATCCTCCCGCTCCGGTGCCCAAGCTGGATCGCCCGGTGCTGTTGGTGGCCGGGGGCTCGGCCCGGGATGTCTCCTTGCCGGAAACTTTGCATTACTTGACCCACGACAGCTCGAATTCCCTGGGGGGCATCTATCATGTGGACCGAGAGGCCGAACTCGAGGAGTTCTATCAGGGGGCCGAGGGTGAGCGCAACGTTTTCACTATGGCCTATTCTCGGCCGTTTGCCTCCTTTGGGCACAACGCCACCGAACTCAAACAAGCGATTTCTGCAATCCGTCGGATCACCGGGGCCGAAGAGATCGATGTGGTCGCAGAATGCAAGGCGGCCATGGAAATGCGTCAGTACGCGGCTGATGTTCCGGAAGGCGAGGACGGAGTGCGCAACCTGGTCATGTATGTCCCCCCCAACCACGGCCTAACGGGGTCTGGGCAAGTGCTATGGGCCTTGGCAAAATTGGTGGAAAAATCACCCATTAAGCCCAAGTCTGTGGGCGGCCTTTCTACCGACAAGGATACCACCACGGCGGCTTCGAGCTTCAACACCGACTGGAAGATTGGGCCCTGGGTGGCCAATAAGACTTTGCGAGGCTACAATTCCCAAGTGCATCGGGACAAAGAGAGTCGGATGTTCAACTCCCTCACCGTAGTCGCCGGAGAAGGGCGCAATCTACTTCAGGGTCGTCTCGGGCCAGGGTTGCCCTTGCCCCTGCTGAGAGGGGACCATTCGATCCCGAACTGGAGCGCCTACCTTCCCCATGCCAACAACTTCTTTTACGACGGTGAGCGGGCTGGGCATGGGCTTGTCAAGTCCCATCCGGAGGCCTTGGCCAAAGTGGCTGAAACCCTGACTACTGATGGGCAACCTCAACTCGACCACGCCTACTCGGCCGAACAGCCAGGCTTGTTTAAGGTTGGGGCTCGGATGACGGCCTGGAGCGGATCTTTGGCTGGTCGGGGAGTCGCCACCCATCACGCCCTCACCGGGGCCACCTTTGGGCCGGCGGGTACAGCCTTGGCTGCTCTGGGTGCCGGAGTGGCTCTCTGGGATGGGGCCTCGGACCTCAAAGCAGCGGTCACGGAAGAGACAGGACGGGTCAAGAACCTGGGCAAGAGTGCGGCCAAATTCGCTCAGGCTGCAGGGGTCGGCTTGAGCTTGGCTTCGGTGGGAGGAGCCGCCCCGGCTGCGCTCATCGGTGGGGGTTTGTTGGTCAGCACAGCTTTGGCCTAAAGTTCGGCTCAAGGGTCAATCGGCCAACACTGAGGGTAGGGGAGCGGCTAGGGGATCCTGGTAAGTGCTGGTCAGTTCCACTCGGCCCAGGTGAGGGGCGGGACGTTGCTCTCGCGCTTGGTAGAGCAACTCGATGGGCCACCGGTGCATTTTTATGAGTTCTTGGGCTAGAGCGGGGCGAGACACGGGTCGAGCCCCCCAAATATGACGCAGGCCGCGAAGATCGGAGTTGGCCAATTGCCAAAGGCGCCGGGCCGCGTCTTGAGTCCAGGCCACCGAGCGATACTCATCGAGGACCACGGTCATGGGCAAACCTTTATGATGACGATACCTCAGCCAATCGAGATGACCGCTTCGGCCGTTGTAGGATGGACCGATGCACAGAGGTAGCCGGACGATGAGAGCGTCGGGGCGCT
>JBJHCR010000188.1:0-2560 GCA_050486105.1 Vulcanimicrobiota bacterium | reverse complement strand
GAAATCAGACTTTCAGCCTGAATTCTCGTCTCTCCGTAGTAGCTAATGGGGGTGGGCTCTGAGAGCTCGCTAAAGGCTTGCAAACCATGCCCGAATACGTGGTCGCTGGAGCCGTACACTAGGCGGGATGTGGAGGGCACGGCTCTGAGAACATTCTCGGTTCCAAGAACGTTCACACGGTGGGCAAAGCCGGGGTGAGTTTGACATTTTTCCACCTTGCAGATGGCGGCGCAGTGAATGACAAGGTCAGGTTGGACCTCCTTAGTGAGGGCATCTACCGCTAGGGAGTCGGTGACGTCCAAAGGGACAAGGCCATACTTTCTATGGTTCTTGGTGCTTGGGCTACAGGTGCCCACCGCACCCGGCAGTTGGCTAAAAAGAGTCCAGCCCACGATGGAGTTGGCCCCCAGAATTAGGGTCTTCGGTTCGTTGTTATGGGACATCTCCAGATAGATCAAAGGTTGCTCCTTGTTTTCCTGCCCCAATTCGATGAGCCCGACAGCTTCACTTGACTTCCCACACGGGAGACACTAGATGGAATGAGTAGGCTAAGAGGCTGTGCGCCGAATCAACCCACATCGCCAAACTCGCCCTTTTTCCGCCAGGGGAACCGCAAATTCTTGCAAATAGGTCCACTATGAGCTTCGAATTTGCAATTCCCCTGACGAAAAAATTGCTTCGTTTGGACTCGGGGCGATTCGGCGCACAGCCTCCTAAGTTTCTCGAAATACTTGACGGAACGACTCTGCAATGTGAGACTAGAAGGGCATCAAGCTTATCTGAGAGGCCAACATGACAGATCCCAACCTTCGAGCATCATCGTGTTCAGACTCCGCCTCTAAGGCTTCCTATCTCATTAGGACTGATGAAGATGCGGTTCGGAGTCAACGACTTTCACCCGCCTTGGCTCCTGCCATCCAACTGGACCCTCAAGAACGTGAAGTCATGTTCGATTATCAAAATCGCCTTCTCGAGGATGTTGAAGGAGTGCGAAAGTCCAAGCTCAAGCACTACTTGCCCGGCGAATCGAAGCCCAGTACGGAGCAGCCTCTCTAGGCCTGGAGTAGTCTTCCCGTGAATACGGACTCAAGCCCTTTTATCCCGAATCAAAACTAAATGCGAGAGGCGTACGGACTAGACTTCCGTTCCTTAGCGATACTGAGGATTTCTCTCGGCTTGGTCCTCATCTTCAATCTTCTGCAGAGGGCTCCAGATTTGGTGGCTCACTACACTTCAGAGGGTGTGTTACCAGCCTCTGTAGAACTTAGTCTGGCCGGACTAGAGCCTGGTTTCCGCCCTTGGAGCCTTTTTTTTCTCAACGACTCTGCTTGGTTTGTGGGTCTTTCGTTGGTCGTCGGACTGATGAGCTCTCTAGCTCTAACTTTGGGCTACCGCACGGTGTTTGCCGGTTGGCTTTGTTGGGCTCTACTGATCAGCTTGCACCACCGCAATCCCATCCTCCTCAACAGTGGAGATATCTACCTGCTGCTGCTTCTTTTTTGGGGGAACTTCTTGCCCTGGGGTCGAGTGTTTGCCTTGGATACCCCGCTTCAAGAGACGCCGGCAGTCAAGCCACATCTATCGGGAGCCGGTTTGGCTTATGTGTTTCAAGTCTGCTATCTGTACTGGTTTGCCGCACTTCCCAGAACCGGGCCTTCTTGGCAAGTCTCTCAGGATGCTCTTTACAAGGTCTTGCATCAGGACAGTTTCACGACCGAACTCGGGGTTTATCTTCTCTGTCTAGGGCAGGACTGGCTGGCCGTCCTGACCTGGGCCACCATGGGGTTCGAGATAGTGGGACCGTTCTTACTTCTAACTCCGTTCTACCAGGTTAGAGTCCTTGGGATAATCTCGATTATCGGATTCCACGCCGGGTTGCTCTTGACCATGAAGCTCGGCTTGTTCCCTTGGATATGCATGATAGCCGTATTCGGGCTTTGGCCCTCCCAGGTCTGGGCGACTAGGGTCGGGTGCTGGCTCCAAAGGTGGTTGAGTCAAGCATTTCAACGTCTTGCCGACGGCCTACCTTGGACTTCCCGACCTCGGGCTTTTGAGGATACTTCGGTCGAGAGATTGCTGCTGAGGAATCTCATTCCGGGATTCTTTTTCCTGGTGTCTACCTACGGCCTAATCGGAGACCAACTGGGCTGGGACCAAAGCCAGAGGATGTTGTCTTTTCTTCGTCACGCCGGCCTTCACCAAAAATGGCGAATGTTCAGCCCCGACATCAACACCGTCTCTGGTTGGGACAGCGTTGAAGCGGTGACAGAGTCTGGGGAGGTCTTCGATCTGATCACCGGATCTCCGTATCCTCAGGGGAGTTATCGGAGAAAAAGTCTGCCCTTTGTCGAGCGGCGCTGGCACGAGTATTCTATAGGACTGAGCCGCTATCGTTCCGAGCCGCTCTCCGATCTCTATCTGCGCTATTTGGTGGGCATTTGGGATAGCGAGCATCCCGATAATAGGATCATTCAAGCGACCCATATCTGGCACGCTCGGACCGTCCAAGACGACTATTTGCTAGGTCAGGAGTCGCCGAGGGTATTGGGTAGGTATAGCC
>JBJHCR010000187.1:9463-12781 GCA_050486105.1 Vulcanimicrobiota bacterium | reverse complement strand
GTCCATGCGAAACCCGAGCAAACTGACCAAAGGGTCGATTCTGGTAACTATTCTCCTGGTAGCCAGCGTTTTGGCCCTCTTGGTCGCAGCGGTGACCAGCGATTCGCTGCAGACCTTGAAGAGCGTCAGCCAATCTGGTCGGGACGCACAGGCCAAATTCGGTGCCTATGCTGGGTTAGAGATGGTCATGAACGAACTTCGAAAAGACCCTATGTACATCGGGTCCCCAATTAGCGACCGGCATGGGGAGATGACTGAAAGCTTAACAGAGTTGGAAGAGATCGAATTTCACGTCCTCATTTGGAATAATGCCAAGGAGGAGGGGCAGCCAAGTCCCGGTCCTCTAGCTGGACCCGACGGCCTTCAAGTTCAGCCGGACACCGTCTATATGGTAGCCAGTGGCACCGACAAGACCATCGGTCAAGAAGTTATTTTAGCCTCTATGGCGGGTACGGCCCGGCGCATACGACCGGTCTTCACCGATGCCGCTTATGCCCGGTCCAAGATGATGATCGACGGAGACTCTAGTGTCGACGCCTGGGATTCCGAGGGTGGTCACCACTCTTACAAGGGTGGAAGTTCAGACGGCGAAGACGACGATGACGACGGCCCTGGGGGCGGGCACAAAAACGTGAAAGATCATCAAGCCACTTTGGGCACCGACAGCATCTCAGGTCGGACCTTGCGCCTGCTTGATGACTCCAAACTCAACGGCCACTTCCGTCTCGGACCTAACACCTCGGAGAGCCAGGCTTTTGGTTCCGATGGAGGCGTTTCAGACGGAGATGGAGGCGAGTCCTATGCCGTGGCCACAGCCGACAAACAAGAAAACATTAAAGGGGTGGAGGGGGACATTACTAAGAAGGCGGTGATTGATGATGAAACTACGGAGGTTCCAAGGTTTCGATCTCCATTCAGCGACACAGACGTTGGAGGCGTCGTAACTCTGGATAATGAGTGGACAACTTCGGGGGGGAAAAACTCCACCCAACACCATCCTCCGGAAGCGGTAACCCTCTCACCGGGAGCTTACAGCGAAGTGCACGTCCCCAAAGATCAAACTCTTTTCCTCTCCCCTGGAGTGTACTATTTTGACAAGAATTTCACTGTCAACGAGGGCACAGTGAAGCTCCACGGAGGTGGTCCCGTAATCATCTTCTGTGGAGAGAAGGCCAGTTTTAATAAAGCCAACATCAACATCGAGGAAGGATGGGGAGGGGGAGACCCTTATAATGGAAGCACGGCGCGTCTACAGTTGTGCTTCACCGATGAGATCACTGATCAGGCCGAACTCTTGGAGATCGCAGAGGCCTTAGCACCGGCCTTCGACGGGTTGACCCCTGCTCAGATTCTGGCCCGTCTGAGCATGAGTTCTCAGGAGTACGATCCTGATACCGGAGAGCCGCTAATCTCACCGTCGCTCCTGGAAGCCGGTGCCGCCCTCCAAGGCGTTTCTAAGCTGACGATGAACGAAACCAATTTTGCAGGAAGCACCAGCGGCAAAAACTTGATCGCAGACATGCGCAAGAGCGAACTCTATGGAGCAATCATGGGCAACGTGGTGATGGGCAAGGACCTCAAGATGCACCAGGACCTGGCCCTAAAAGGCTCAAGCCTGATGCAATCCAGCGGTTGGGCCCTTCAAGGGGTCCATAAGGTTCGATAACCTTCGTATCCGGAACATCGGAGCGGAACGCCCAAACTCGACCTTCAATAAGCCTTTTCTACCAACTTGGCAACTTCTGCCGCCAACGAATCGGCTCGTCCCTCCGAGCCGGTTTTCACGTTTTTTGAGAGAAAGACGACAGCCACTCCTTGAGTTTGTCCCTTGGGATAAATGAGCCCGGCGTCATTGATGACTCCTTCCAAGGTACCCGTCTTGTGGTAGATTTTGCTGGAAGAGCTCAAGCCTTTCGGGAGTCTGCTGTGGTATCGCTGGCCGGCTAGATAGTTCAAGGCGGCTTGCCTGCCCTGAGGGGACAAGATTTCCCCCCGGTCGAGCTTCACTAACAGAAGCGCGAGGTGATCGGCCCGCATAGTATTGTCCAAAGCCGCAGCCAGCATACGATCTTGGGCTCGTGATTGAATCGAGGCAGAGCGGTCCTCGATAGCCTGAAAAGCAGCAAGCGACACTCCTTTGTTGCTCTCTTCAATCTTTTGAGCAAGTCCCAGCCGGTCTTGTCGTCCCAATCGCCTCCAGAGATCGACTCGCTGTTCGGGGGTAGTCTTTCCCCACCCAGGAACTTCACCCAGAGATAGAAACCAAGCTTGCCTATTGGTCAGCAGTATTTCGGAATTTTGAACCCCCCAGCTTTGCAGCTGAGGATCCAATCGGCCCGGCCCGTAGCGACGCATCAAGACGTCGGTTGCCGTGTTGTCCGAGACGCTCATCATGAGCCTGCAGGCCTCATCCACCGTGACTGCAGCTCCGATCCCTCTTCGAGCCAAAGATCCGCTGCCAATGCATAAGTCGGAATTGCTCAGTATCAAGACTTCGTTGGGCTTCGGAAAAGTACCCTGGTGTTGGTCTTCGAGGACCGCCAAGAGTAAAGGCAGCTTGAACACACTGGCTAAGGGAAAGTTCGTGTCTGCGTTGACTGCAGCCCTCAGTCCTTGGTGGTCGGCGACCGCCACCGAGAACTCACCGTGGTCGGCATAGCGCCCCACCAAGTATCGAAGGTCGTTGTCCAGACGCTCCACGCCGTCACGGGCCAAAACTCCTGAAGTGCAGAACATCAATAGGGACACGATCAGAGTACTAATACGCATAAGATTTCTCCTCAAGGATGGTCAGCTGCTTATCGGCCCTAGCCATCAGATTGCACAGCAGCCAGCGCAATCCCGTGTCGCTCAGGGCCCAGACGGGCGCTGTAAGCAACCAGAGAACGACCTCCCAACGAGGAACCTTAACCCTGGCCTCATGTTTCGGCCCTCCATCAGCAAAGAGTAATTCCAGAGTTCTCAGGCCGATCACTAAGGGTAAAAATACTGAGACTCGGTGTCGCCAGGCTCGCCGGTCGAAGAAATGAGGATATACCACGGCACGACTCAAAGCCAACAGAGCCCTCCGAGCCCGTCTCAGAAACACGTGTTTGAAGTTTGGACTGTCGAGCGAAGGAAGATAAAACCTCCCGAGATTCTGGTCCTCGGGAACGTCGCGCAAGATGTTGATGTACTGCAAGGCACGACCAAACTCCTCAGCCACTACCAGATTATCGAATTCCAATAAGTGGTCGAGGTCAGGGCCCGTTTTAGAGCAAATCTCCGACCAGAATGGTCCCACACAACCCGCCACCAGATAGGTGTAGCGCTCCACTT
>JBJHCR010000187.1:0-9453 GCA_050486105.1 Vulcanimicrobiota bacterium | reverse complement strand
CGGGATCGGAAAGTCCCTGAGGGTTCGCTCCTTCCGCTCCGGAGCCACCAAAGAGGTCTTGGTCCCAAAGCATGCCTTCGATCAGGATATCCACAACTTCGGCTATGGATTGTCGAAAAGTCAAGGGGAGGCGATCGAAGGCGTCCAATAGCGATGGGAGAAGGGCCAGGAGCCTCCTTTCGCCGTCACGCTCCGGGGACACTTCAGTGAAAGCCTCAAAAGAGCGCACCTCCGGTGAGCGTAGACTCCCTTTCAACTGTTCTAGTAGGCGTCGTTTCAGTTTAGCAGAGATTTTGGGAGCATCCGCTACCGTGTCTGCTGTGCGCGCGATCATGTAGGCCAGAGAAATCGGCTCTCGAGCCTCCTGTGGCAAGACGGCCAAACTGAGATAGAAGGCCCTGGAGGTGGCTTTCAGCGCGTCCTCAAGACTCTTGGGTAGGTCGGTTCTGTTGCTCACTCTGTGCTCTCCTGAAGGGGTTTTTCAGAATCAGGCCCAATTCTAAGGGAGTGAGTTCAGGAGCATTGCGCGTATACCTTTCCTTCTTTGCCGGGCTACTCGTATTGACAGGGATAGCCATGGTTGCCGTCCCAAGATACCTGGACTCTCCTGAAGAACCCAGCATCAGAGACTACACCAAGACTTCACGCCCCACCAGCCAGGACCTCGACCACGCCGTGGCTATCGTCACCAGATTTCCCACTCGACCCTATGAAGACAGTTTGTTTGCCAGCCAACCCAAGAATCCCGTTTCGGCGGAGGAACCGGCTCCGAGGCCCGAAGGTGATCCCTCTGATGAGGATGATCAACCTGGTCACCTTCCCACCCGCCTGGTACCTGGGATTGATAGTCCCACCCAAAGTGTTGGAGAGCGGGTCACCACTAGGGCCTGGGTTACTCAGGAGACGACCTTACACAGGAATCCAAAAACAACTTCGGCCGTGCTCGGCAATGTAAGTCGAGGCACTCAGGTCCGCTGGGTGGCTAAGGCTGATGCCGGATGGGAGGAGATTCTCCTGACCAACGGGAGTTCAGCCTACCTAAAGTCCACCGACTTGACTTTCTCTGCTCCCTCCTCGGGAGAGCAGAGTGGAGGACGAGATGGTGACAGGGGAGTGCCCCCCGACTTTTCACTCTTGACCTCCACCACCGAGAGTTTCCTCAAAGCCCTGGGCCAGGAAGACTACCTTCGTGCCGAAACTTATCTGGGTCCCGACACGCCTCAATTGGAATTCAGCACCCTAGGCCGACTCCTGGCCTACACCGAACAAGCAGAATTGTCCCGGGTTGCCCGCATCGAACCCTTGAGCGGGCAGCCCAACACCCGACGAGCTGTTTTGCTGGTTCGTGGACCGGATTACGAGTACGAAACTTGGACTGTTTGGGAGTGGGACTCCCAGCGTCAGCGCTGGCAACTGATCTCCTGGGACGTATGAAGCCTCCTCAGGATCCCTCTCGAACGTTGACACCTTTGGGGGACTGTGCTAAGAATATCAGCAGTTCGCCGTGTGTCCGTAGCTCAGTTGGATAGAGTGCTTGGCTACGAACCAAGAGGTCGGGGGTTCGAATCCCTCCGGACACGCCACGAGAAACCCTGTGAAAACGGGGTTTTTGGCTCCAAACTGGGGTTTCAGAGAAGGTTCTGAAACTTGGGTTTGGGAGTCTAAGGGAGGCTTTGGGAGCGGGTAAACCGCCACTAAAACCGCCACATGATTTGAAGGTGGCTTAGGTCACCCTTCAAACCGCCCTCCCTGGCTCCAACCAGGAAGAGCGGCCGATGAGTGAGAACTTTTTCACTTGTCAAAGAGCAACTGTGAAGCGTCGGGTTTAGTAGCCAAACTAAACGGCCCGGCGCTTCTTCTTTGTCCGGGCTGAACAAAGAAAGGTGATGTCGTTGGGTTAGTTGTGAGCCGGAGTCATTCCTTTGACTGCAGCTCTGGGAGGTCGAAGCGGGCCAGGAAAGCCTGAAGCCCTCCTGGCCCTGGATGGAGCCCTACGTCCGGGCGTCTCCCTTGGTTTCTCTGGCAAGGTTTCCCTGAGAAGCCAGGGGCAGCTCTAGAACGTCCTGGGGGAGAGAACGATTCTCGAGCGGCCTCTTTCTGGGCCGCCTATCCCGACCGACCCGCAACTCCAACCTCCCCCGGTCGTCACGACAAACAAACCGGCGGACAAGATAAGTAGAGACATACACTTCACGAACCTCCCAGGTTTTCTTGTGCCTGAACGGCGGCCCGGGCTTCGGCCAGGCGCTCCCGTTCGGTCTCATAGTAGCTGTGCAGCACCTCGGCGGCAGCGTGCCTAACAGCTCTGGCCAGATGACGACGAAGAACCCAGGGCAGTTCTGACCTGTGGTTCAGATTCGTCTCCGTGAAGTTCTTCAGGGACTTCAACGCGGACCTTACTGCCCATCTCTTGGCAAGGAATGAACCTAGGACAGCCTCTTCCCTCTCGTCTACTTCCATCTCTCTTAGGTCTTTGATGGCCACCTCGAGGATCGATGCTAGTGTTTCATCTTCCCTTCCGCAGCTTTCAAGGAGGTCAAGGAATCCGGCCCGGTTCACGTCGGAGCAGTCAAGATGAGAGTCATCAATTCCGAATCCAGACACATAGTCTCCTGAGAAAACCCGCTCCCAAGAGTGAACCTCCGGGAGAGGAGCCTTCAGGTCTTCGCAAGTGGTGGCCACCGACTTCATGCTGCCACCTCTTCGAAGTTTAGTCGGTCCCACTCTAGGAGTAGGCGCATGGCGGTTCGGGCCATGGCACGGTTTATCTCGACACTCAAGACCAGATTCCCGTAGGTCTTTTCGAAGACTTTCCAGGAAGCCACATCTCGATAAAAGACTAGAAGCTCCCGGGCGGCCAAAAGGATCGCCTTTCGTTTGAGATGGGGGTGAGATTCGAAGAGGGTGTCCTCTTCCTGATATTCGACTCTTCTGCCGGCGAGCTCATCAAGTGGAACAATCGAGTAGAAGAATCTGATCGGCTCTAGGAGGTTGAAAAACTCCCCAGATTCATCAATCCCCAGTTCTTTGAAAATCGGTCTCTTCTTGGCGGTGGCCTCTTCGAACATCTCTTCGAGGGCCTGAAGCTCATCGGGCAGTTGGGGGTCTGGTCTCTGTCTTGAAGGGATGGAATGACCCTCGGGTAAGCTAGTACCCGAGAGGTCAACGTGTTCGGTCTTGTCAGGATGTGACACGTTCGGCCTCTCTTTCTTTTTTCATGCCCACTCCGTGAAAATTTCCGAAGGCTTCCCTCGGTTCAGAGCAGGCTTGCCCTTAGCGGGCAGCTTGTTCGTTCTGCGAACTCTTTGGGTTAGTCCTCTGCTCTTCTCGCTTCAGCATAGAGAGCCAGCAGTCTGAGCCGGTCAACAGGGTCCCAATCCCCTTCATCAAGGAGGGTATGAGCGCGGCTCCATATCCGTTTGAACTCTGAGGGGTTCTGCTTCTCCTTGGCCTTCCGGCAGTCAGCCTCCAGGGTGTCTATCTCCTCGGCGCGGTCCTGCTCCCCGTACTGCTTGGGAAGGGTTTGACCGAGGGACAGGGCCAGGAGCCTTCTCAAGGCCAAGGAGACACCTCCGGCCCTTCCTCGCTCACTTGGGAAGGCGTTCTGGGCTTCGGTGAGGAGTTCTGGTTCTATCCTGATCGCGATGGTTGGCGTTCCTCTAGGTGTCATAAGTCTAGACCTAACCTCTCTTTCACTTCCTTGGCGATGGCTTCTCTGCGGGTCTTCAGCTCTCGCTCTTCGGCTTGCAAACTGTTCAGAATCCGATCCCCCATCTTCTCGTCTTGATGAGCCAAAGAGGAAAGGAAGGCATCCTTTCGGGCCTTCCATTCGGCTTCGTCCTGCTGGTACCGCTCGAACCTCTTCAGGAGGTCAGGGGGAAGGGTCATAGCCCTTGGGCCTTCGCGTACCGGGCCACGGTCGCAGGATACCAAGAGCCACCTCTCTTCGTTTTGAATCCTTCGGCGGTCAGGGCGGAAGCGATGGCTTGATAAGTGAGACCTTCGGCGCGAAGGGCCTTGATGCGGGCAAGGGTCTCTAGCTCCTCACCGTTGGCCACCTTCTCACCGGCAACCAGGTCGAAGCCAAGACCAGGGGCCCCAACGTGCTCCCCGTTGGAAATCTTATGCTGAAGGGCAGCAGAGGTTCTCTCACCGATGGCTTCCCGCTCCCATTGGGCTACCGAGGTCAAAACGTTCAGAACCAGGCGGCCTGCTGCCGTGGAAGTGTCTATCTGGTCAGCCACGGAGAGAAGGGCGAAGCGGGAAGCGAAGTAGCCTTCGAGCAAAGAGCCGAGGTCCTTGACCGAACGGGTCAGGCGGTCAAGCTTGGCGATGAGCATTCCTTCGGCTTCACCGGCATCGAGAGCGGCCAGGGCCTCCTGAAGGGCGGGGCGGTTCGTGGTCTTGGCTGAAACGCCGGCATCCACCTTGACGGCGATAAGCTCCAGGTCATAGAGAGCGGCATACTGCTCTAGCTTGGCCTGCTGTGCAGCGAGGGAGAAGCCTCCGCTTGCTTGCTCTTCGGTGCTAACTCTGATGTACCCGATAACTTTCATTTGCCCTTGCCTCCTTGAGTGTCTTTACACTCTCAGTATATCCTAAGTGTATTTACACTGCAAGAGGTTCTTAACAAAAGGGAACGGTTTTGATAAATCGGGTTACCAGGGCTGAAAGAAAGTGACCCTCTCTGAGCCTGCAAAGTTGGCCTGGTTGGGTCCTAGTAAGGTTTGCAGAAAATCTCAGGGGCAGCTCCTGGGGTGTAATGACACCTAGGCAAACCATATTCCCGATTTCGGGAGCATGGGTGTAATGACACCTTGGAACCCTAGGTTTCATCACACCCAAGAGAATCTTTTCCGGCCGTGGCACCCGGTAAAGGTCCGGTCAAGGCGGTCGGTGGTGAACGATTTCCAAAACGGAGAAGGTTGGGGCTTCAGCCAGGGTGTTCAGTTGTAAAGGATTCCTTGACAGCCTAGCCTCCATCCGTGGCTGTGTTCACCTTCATGGTGATGGGTCAGCCTGGAGAGGTCTCGAGACACCTTCTTCGACCAGGGAGAACCTCAAGGGGTAGGGTACATGTGAGCATGGGCTTTCCCGTTTCGCTTGGCGGCTTGGTCTGTTTTTGGAGGAGCTTCTTCGGAGGCTTTTCCAAATCCCGACCGAGCAGCAAGACCCAGGACCCTTTAAGGGGTGAGGAGCCACACCCACTTCGTGGGTACCCGGTGCCTGCGGTCGCTCTTGGGTCTTGTGCCTTGCGTTCGGGGAAGGAGGAAGGCCATGGAGGCTTTCGGGTCCGTCGCGGTTGCAGTGTTCTGCTCCGCGTTGTTCCTGGCTGTCCTGGTCCTTGGACTGGTAGCCCTCAAAAAGTAAAGCCCGGCGCGTTGGCCGAGCTTTCACCTGTTGTTCGTAGCAGGTCACCCTAGCCGACGCAAACCAGGGAGACCGTAGTCCCTGCGAGAGCCTCTAGTTCACGCTAGAGGCTCTTCCTGTTTCTTGTCGGCTTAACTGAAGTTTACCATGCTTGGCAAGGAACATGAAGGGCTTGGGTCTGGCCGGTGGCCTATGGCTTGGCCTGTTCATTCGCTTCAAGCCTGATGGAATCGGCCAGGGCCTTGACCCTCTGCCAGCTCCCCTTGCTTCTTTCTTCGTCGCTTCCATCTGGATGGATCGAACCCGGCAAGGTTGCAAGCTCCGGCAGCTCGCTCAAGATCTCTCTTGAGAGTCGCGTGCCGGAGTCTCCAGGCGTTCTTGTCCGTTGCGCTTTGGGCCTGAAGCTTTTGCATCTCGTGCTCTTGAAGATTGGACCTTGCTTCAGCGTAATCGGTGAACAGCCGGTCCCGGACGGCCCTGGTCCGCTCCGTGTCCTCATCGAGGAACGATAGAACACATCCGTTGCAGGCTTCTCGCTCCATGGTGCCAGGGGGGCGGCGGGAGTTGCTGCCGTTGCGGGATAGAGGCTTGTCCCACTGCTCGCACATCAGACAATACCGATCCCGGTCGAAGCCCGGCCTGGCTTGGAAGTCGGCAGCGATCTCCACGGCCTCAACAGGATTCCTGCGGGGGGCGGGGTTGAACTGACTCGGGTAAACGATGGCCTCAACATCAAACGAGTAGGACTTCTTCATCATTGGACTCTTACCAGAAAGCCGAACCGATGCCCTTTAGTTCGGACCCAGGGCTCAATATGGGGGATTTCGGGGTTCGTGGAAGCTTCAAAAATGGCATCCATTTTTTCACAAATCGAGGCTTTTTTCTTTTTTATTGGGGTTTCGCATCCTAATAGTCGGCTTCACTCGAAAATCGAAATCCTCTGGGACCGGACAGACCCTCCCCCTGGGTTTGCCCGGCTTCGTCAGGCCCTGCTGAACGGCAGAGCCCTTTGCCACCTCTCGAAATTTCCGTTCAAGCCTCTTAAAAGGCCTCTGGTGGCCTCGAAAATCGGTTTTGAATTTCGGGGTCCGTTTGTACTATGCACAGTATGTGCTTGCAGTCTTCATTATGTGGTGACTAAGAGCGCTTGGTGGCAGTTGCTTCGCTTGCTCCAAGCAGCTCCGAAAGTCGGCACTCAAAGCCTTCGGTGTCCGCTCTCCAGATGATGATGGGCAGGGTGTGCCCAGGGCTCCAGGCTGCTAAGGAGTCAGAGCGCTTCCATCTCAGCTCATGCTTGATGCAGTAGCGGTCAAGGTCGGCTTCATAGCTTTCCGGCAGGATATAGGGCTCATTGATGATGGCTACGGTCTTTCGTTGCCGTTTCAGAACCGAGACGTTGTTCAGGGTGATGGGAAATCCATGAGCCGGGCACCAAACAAACGCTACGCTTGGATGGTTGCGATCGCACGCCTTCCCTCCAACAAGACGGCACAGACGGCCAACGGCCCCGACTCCGCTGAACACCGGGCCCTTGGCGCATAGCCTGCAGTCTAAGGCTCGAGCGATGGCTGCTAGTCTTTCCCTTGGCTCAGGGAATTGGCACTTTGCATTCGGACTAGCCACAGTGCTTCAGCCTCCATCTTTCTCTCTGGGCCTCTTGCCTATTTCGCTCTGCAGCCTGCTCAGCTCGCCAGGCTTCCATGGTGGCCCTCATGGCCTCCCGGTCGAAGTTGGCGTCCACCTGGTCAAGCAGGGCCTCCAGGTCGGGGGTGTCAGCTCTCCAGATGAGCATGGCTTTGGTCTGCAAGGGGTTCCAGGTGCCTACTGAGTCAGTGCGCCTCCAGAGCAGACCGTTCGCTTTGCAGTAGCGGTCTAGCTCGCTCTCGTAGCCGTCCGGCAAGAAGTATGGCTCGTTCGAAATGGCCACTGCCTTTCGTCCCCGGCGAAAGACGGCAACGTGGTCTAGCTGTACAGGTCGACCTCTCGCGGGGCAGTCCGGCGCTCTGTGGTGTCCCTGGACATTGGCGGGGTGGACGCGGACGCAGGGCCTCCCACCGATCAGCCGGCACAGTAAATGGTCAGCGGCCGTCCCGCTAAAAACCTGGTAGGACTCTCGGATGTTGCACTTGAGGGCAGCGGCCAGGCGGTTGGCTCTGGCGATGGCTTCGTTCCAATAGTTATTCATTTTGCTAGTTCTCCTCTTTCTCTCCCTGGTCTAATCCAGGGCCTTTGGTTGCCAGGGCGATCGGTTGTCAGCTCTTCAATCCCGGGCAGCTCTGGCTGAATCCCCATGATGCGGGAGAACCCATAGGCGATGACCTGCTCTAGCTCATCAAGCTCCACCAACCCCGCACCGAAAGGCAGGGCCTTCTCTGTGCGGGCTTTCCATCGGGCTACTGGTTCAGCGGGCAGAACAGGGTTAGGGTGAACCGTGACTAGGGCCAAGCCGGGAGCAACAGCTTCCAGGCGTCCAAACTTCCAAGCGTCCGAGTTGACCCAAACAAACCGGCCGGGGTCACCGATTCGGCGAACCAGGCGGCGTTCGTAAGGTGGCAGCTTCACCTCTGCGGCCGTGGCGATGGCTCCATCAATGTCAGGGCGGGCAGGGTGCGCGGCAGCTCGCTCCCGGAGATAGCGGGCCACTGCTCCCCATCGGGCCAGAATTTCGGGCGGTCCCTCGGCTTCGAGCTTCGGGCTGAACGATATGAAGTGAACTCCATCGGCTTGGGCTTGCTGGATGAAGGCCAGGGCGGTCTGATAAAGGGTCATAGCTCTAACCTCCCCCAGGTCTTCACTTCGGGTCTCGGGTCTTGGTTGACAGATTCGATATTTTTATTTTTCGCAGGGGGTGAAAAATGTGTCAACGCGTCAACATTTTCCCCGGAATGGCTTAACCAAGCCGTTTTTGTGTTGACAGAATGGTTGACAGATTGACGCATTCGATCCCCAATTGCGTCAACAGGTCCTTCTTGCCCCGTTTTGGTGTTGACGCATTTGCCTTGCAAATCTGTCAACGCGTCAACCATTCTGTCAACGCTTGAACCCGCACCGTTATGGGATTCGGTCGTTTTGGTTGACGCGTTGACACATTTTTCCGGGGGGTCAGGAAAAAAAATGTAGCGAGAGAATGCGTCGGAGAAGTCTTCTCTGTGATAGCCTCTGCTCTGGTCACTTCTCGATCCAATCCTTCTTGACTGAACCCCGAACCCTTTCAGCATCCTCCCTAGCTTGTTGGCGCTCAGGGGGCGCCCTCTGCTGAACTCTTTCCACGGTCTTTCGGGGCGTTCAAGAAGATCGTCCAAGAGGAACTCCGCTCTGATGGCATCCACTCCCCGGCGATCGAAGGCGTCATAGACATCACGGATAAGCATCAGGCTAGGATCGTCATCGTCCCCGGTATCCGAGAGCTTGACTGCAGCCTCCCGGCCCTTCACCGGCCAAACACCTCCGGCCAGGTCGGCAATGGCCAAGAGGGGGCGCCAAAGGTCGGCAGGTCGGTCCTCAAGTTCTGGAGGAGTAAACGCCTTGGAAGCGGCCCTCTCTAGCTCCTCGCCGATGTCGTCAGCCAGTCTCGAAAGCTTCGGCTTCATCGCCTTGCCTTCGGCTAGGGCCTCAGTCATGATAACCCGGTCCACTCTGTCTTTAGAGGTCTTCTTCCTCAGAGAGATGACAATCGAACGATCCTGAATAGTTGGTGGCAGGCGGTCGATTCCGGCCAGGGCCATGGCGCCGAAGGTCTTGAACCGCTTGACCTTGTGATCGTCACCGTCGCACCTAGTAACGAAGGCGAACGGCCGGAAGAAGCCGGAGTTGATGATCCCCCGGATCTCCTCGTTGTCTCTGATCCAAGCGTCAACCTCATCAAGGAGAAGCGTTGGCGCGTACGCCTCAACCTCGCGGAAGAGCGCTGCAGGCGAAGGGGAAGCAGATGGTGATGGCTTCTCAACCAGGAAGGCCAGCAGGGTCATGAGAGTAGTCTTCCCGCAGCCCTTCACCGGGCTCTGAATGGCCAGGCGCGGTGAATGTGTGAGCATTGGGATAAGGTAGGTATGCGCGACCCACAAGGCCAGGGCAGTGCTGGCT
>JBJHCR010000186.1:7886-12986 GCA_050486105.1 Vulcanimicrobiota bacterium | reverse complement strand
ACCTTGCAGAACTTAATTTCATAGAAAGCCTCCTCGTTTCGGCCTAGCCGTGATGGTCCAAGGGAGGCTTTCCCTTTTTCTTGCTATCTCATGCCTGCGGGCTGCACCTTAAGTGGAATGCGCCCGAGCCTAAACCTCAGTGAGTACGGGATACACCCCTTCTTTGTCGTGCACCTCACGGCCGGTGAGAGGGGGATTGAACACGCAGATCATCCGCATGTCGGTATCCGCCCTCAAATAGTGCTTCTCGTGCCCGTCCAAGGCATAAAGAGTCCCGGCAGTGATCTTGTATATGGTCCCATCCGGCAAGGTTTCCACCTCTCCGGAACCCTCAACACAGTAGACCGCTTCCAAATGATTCTTGTACCAAATGAGAGTTTGAGTGCCCGCTCGAATGATGGTGTCGTGCATGGAAAACCCCATCTTGTCCTTAGCCAAGATCAGTCGACGACTTCGCCAAGTTCCGCCTTCCACGTCGTGCTCGGTGCCTTCCACCTCAGCCAGAGTTTTGACAATCACAACTTTCTCCTAAACCGCAGCCACCAATTCGTGCTGCAAAGATTGGCCTTCCGGCAAACTAGCCAAAGCAGATTCGATAATCTTGAGCGCCTCCAAAAGGGTCGGCTCTTCAATGGTTAGTGGAGGAAGAAGTTTGAGAACCTCATCCTCAGCCCCTGCAGTTTCGATGATCAAGCCTCGTCGAAAACACTCTTGAGACCAGCGGGCGGCCAATCCGGGGACAGCGCATTCCACCCCGATGATCAGTCCCCGTCCTCGGACTTCAGTGAGACCTGGACAACGGTCGACCAACCCTTGCAAGCGCTGAAAGCACATCTTCGAGAGATGCGACACCGACTTCTCAAGCTTATCGTCTTCCCAGTAGCTCAACGCCTCAGTGGCTGTAACAAAGGCCAGGTTGTGCCCTCGAAAGGTGCCGTTGTGTTCTCCCGGTTTCCACACATCAAGATCGGGACGAATGAGAACCAGAGCAAACGGAAGGCCGTATCCACTCAAAGACTTTGATAAGCAAACGATATCGGGCTGGATTCCAGCCTCTTCAAAGCTGAAGAACTTCCCGGTCCGTCCGCAACCCACCTGAATATCATCCACCACCAGAGGGATATGGTGTTCCTTTGCCAGAGCAGCCAACTCTCGAAGCCAAGTTGTCGGAGCTACTCTAACCCCACCTTCTGCCTGAACGGTTTCCAGAATAATGGCCGCCGGGGGTTCTACCCCACTCGAAGAGTTCTCCAAGCAAGAGCGCAAGAAGTCCAGAGAGCCGTCATCAGGTGAAGTTCCGAAAGGCATGCGTTGTGCGTAGTTCAGCGGAACTCCGGCTCCGTCACGCTTCCCCTGATTCCCAGTGATCGACAATGAGCCCAAGGTCATGCCGTGGAAAGCATTGGTGAAGCAGACCACACTCTGCCTACCGGTGGCTTTCCGAGCCACTTTCAAGGCTGACTCCACAGCGTTGGTGCCGGTGGGCCCTGGAAATTGAATCCGATAATCCAAATCTCTAGGCTTGAGAATCACCTCTTGAAACCTCTCCAAAAAGGAGCGCTTAGCGGCGGTGTACATATCTAAGCTGTGGGTGATCCCTCCGGACTGCAGATACTCGATCAAGGGGCGTTGCAAGCGAGGGTTGTTGTGGCCGTAGTTCAAGACTCCGGCCCCGGCAAAGAGATCGATATACCGCTTGCCATCCTCATCGATCATGTAACTGTCGTGAGCTCTGGTAAAAACTGTGGGAAAGTTTCGGCAGTAAGAGCGAACTTCAGACTCCAGAGTTTCAAAAATATTCATAGCATTTTCCTTTCTTATCTGGCCAAGAGCGGTTCGCGCTCGACCCAAGTGAAGCGGTCCACCCACTCTTCTAGGCAGGCTGACTTGTTGGGGATAGGCCCGATGCGGAACATATCCTCGGCTTCGTGAGGCCCATAGAAGTGGTGGGGCTCAAAGCACGGCTCCACCTTGCAGGGAACATTGAGCTTACGCCCGATGCCCCTGAAGAGCGCCCTAGAGGCCGGGTTGTCTTCGGAGACGGTGGCCTCGAGTACTGATGCTCCGCTGTGTTCCAAAAGGTTGACCAAGAGCCCGGTGGCAATTCGGTGACCCCGAAACGACGGAGACACCCCTACCTGCCAAACGAACACGGAATCCGGTCGCTGCGGAGGCCGAAAACCGACCACAAAGCCCACCAGTTCTCCAGCGTGCTCAGCCACCACACAAGAGTTGGCGAACTCCTGGGCGAACAAGGCATAGAAGTATCCGGTGTTGCGCTCCAAGGTGCCGATCTCTTCGATCAGGCGCCACATTTTTTTTCCGTCTTCGGTTTGGGACTTTCGATAGAGAATCTTCATACCAACTCCTCCTCATTCAAGAATTGCTGGTGCAGCACTCGGTTGGCAGCCTCTACTGCGTCAGCCGGAAGGAGGCAAGTTAGAGAAAACTGTCCACTGTAGCCCTCTAGAGGAGCAATGCTCTCTTTCTTCAGAACGCTTGCCATTCGTTCCAAAGCCGGCTCTGCGTTTTCCCACCCCGAGCCGATGACCGAGACCGACCCGAGACCGTGAGAAGTCACCACTTTGGAACGAAACTGGCTTTCGAGCTTCTCGCGAAAGGCCGTCAAATCGGCGACATTCTCTCCGGTGAGGAGTATTTCTCGGTCTCCCTTACGGAAGATGTCGGCCGAATCCATCAAGGCTGACATTTGGTCCTCAGGAGCCTCCTCCAGCAACCGCACCTTGAAGAGGTCCCGACGCCCGGTGACGCCAACAAAGCGCGCAGAATTTCGACTGCCGGGCGCTCGAACCACGGTGCCTGGCCCATCTTCAAAAGTTGAGCCGGCTCGGATCTCCAATTGGCTTCGACGGGCGAATTCCACCGCCTCAGCATTCAGGACTCGAGCCCCACTGCGAGCCATCTCCTGCATCTCTTCGTAAGAGATCTCGTCCAGGCGACGAGCGTCTGGCACCAATCGGGGATCGCTGGTGTAGATCCCGTCCACGTCGGAAAAAATTTCGCATCTGTCGGCTTGCAGCGCCGAGGCAAGAGCCACTGCTGAGGTGTCGGAACCTCCCCGTCCAAGAGTGGTGATCTCGCCGGAATAAGACAAACCTTGAAACCCTGCCACGACCACCACTCGACCAAGCTCCATTTCGGCTTGAACCCGATGGGGACGGACCTCTAAGATCCGTGCACGATTGTGGGTGTCGGTGGTGACGATACCGGCCTGTGGCCCGTTGAGGGAAATCGCCTCACAACCGAGGTCGCATAAAGCCATGCTGAGCAAGGAACTGGAAATCTGCTCTCCTGCCGTCATCAAAAGATCTAATTCGCGAGAAGCCGGGTCTGCTGAGACTTGCCTAGCCATTTGGCAAAAGCGATCGGTGGTGTCCCCCATTGCCGACACCACCACGGCCACCTGATTGCCTTGTTGTCGCTGCTCGGCGATCTTGGCCGCAACTCTTTTGAGCTTTTCCGGGGTAGAAACCGAAGAGCCCCCATATTTTTGAACAATCCTTCTCAAATTTTCACTCCAACATCTATTTTGCGTCAAAACATTTTGTGCACAAAGTAGTTAATGTCTGGGACAATATCATGGGGAAAAGGAAAGGTCAAATCTGGTGCACAGCGGCCCTCGCCCGATTTCCCCTGTAGGTTCGACTTTTGAAGTGCTCTGACAAGCTCAAGTTTGCGGGTTGGGGTGGAGAGGTGGTATCCATTTCTGATGGCCGTCAAGCCCCTTGGTTCAAACGGCGCAACTTCGGGCTCTGTTGCGCATTCCCCTGAAGCCTCCGTTGGCAAGATATGAGCATTGCGCTAGGAGCAAAAGCAAAGCTGCCGACCCGAGACGCGTTCGGAATAGGGTGCCTCTTGAGCCTGGTACAATCCGGCCAGCCTCCTAGGAGGCTGCTGAATTAATCTCCGCGTCGCGAGACTCGTCCATTATTGTCCATGCAAAATCGTTTGAAAGCCGCAGGCGTTCCCGTAGGGCCATGTTGGAAATATTTCCGTATATTACTCAAAATCACCCGAAAGCCGTAGGCGCTCCCGAAGGGCCATTCGCCTGAACAAAATGTCCTTCGTCTCGGGCACCTTCGGTGAACGCTTCGCTTGCGGTCCGATTAAATCAGCAGCCTCCTAGTGAGCGCAAACAGGCTTGGCAAGGCTTTGTTCTCAGGCCAAATATTGATTCACCACCGTGCCCCAACCCACAAACTCAAGCTTGACAGAGCATTAGATTAACAGAGCTCGGCCGATGGCGCTTGCCACAGCATTGCTTGGAGAAGTCAGATGTCAGAGGGCTCATCCAAGTAACGCTCCGGCAATTTCGAACCCTTAGAGTCGTGGGATGAAGGTCCACCTTGGTCAGAATGCCTACCCGATCCTGAGCCGTTTTAGTCCTGGTACACGTCGGCCCAAGGTTGAAGATGTTGATAACAGAACCCCTTTTCAGGGCCTGGTTCCCTCGGTCTTGGAGCTGACTCAGTTGGAAGCCTCAGCCTTGGCCGGAGAACTCTCTGCTCTACAAGAATCGGCTCTCAATCCGGCAACCAGAGATTGGAGAAGACAGGGTCAAGCGTTGGCGTTGCAGGCTCTGCAGGCAGGTCTTTTGGTGGGAGCCGGTCGGGCTGCCTTACATTTCGGTCTAGGACAGACTCTGGGGGGGTCCGACCTCGAACAGTTGCAAGACTCTTCTCGGTGTCTTCCGGGTGGTCAGCGCTCTGGGCAGGCTCGAGACCTGATCGAGCAGAGCCGTCAGCGCTGGTTTCTCGGGGGATTCAAGAGTGACCTTCAGGACCTCTTCGAACTGGGGCATCAGTCGGGGGTGGATATGGCGCTGGGCCAAATCCCGAAGGCCGAGTTTCCCAAGAAGGCCTGGACCGTCCTAGTTTACAACAACGGAAGCGACAAGAACACCAGGTTCGAGTACGATATGCAGTCCACCCTAAAGAGCATGGTGGGAACCGCCCCCGAGAATCTTCATCTGGCCGCACAACACAGCCTAGCCAGTCAAAATGGAGCGGCTTTTCGCTCGCGACTGAGCAGCCAGGGAGCGGTACTTGACCGCGCTACCTTGGGCCCAACAGACATGGG
>JBJHCR010000186.1:7494-7876 GCA_050486105.1 Vulcanimicrobiota bacterium | reverse complement strand
AGTGGGGAATGACCGAGTACCCCGCCGAGCGCTACGCGGTGATCTTTCAAGGACACGGGGGTGGTCCAAGTGGGCTCTCACCGGACGATGTCCATAAGAGTCACATCTCTGTTCCAGATTTCGCCCAAGCAGTGCGGGAAGCTCCCAAGCCCATCGACGTTCTAGCCTTCGATAGCTGCGCCATGTCCTGCTTGAGTGTGGCCGCTGAACTGGCTGGTGGAGTCCAGTATATGGTGGGTTCCCAAGAGTTGGTGAAGCTCAATCGATTGGACTATGGAAAAGCTTTTTCCCAATTGGCTGACCGGGACTCACCCAGCCCTAGAGACTTGGCTTCGGCTCTAACCAGAAACTTTCGTGCTCCAGCCGTGGCCCTGTTCGATCT
>JBJHCR010000186.1:489-7484 GCA_050486105.1 Vulcanimicrobiota bacterium | reverse complement strand
TTCGATCTCCAACAGAGCGATGGTCTGTGGGAATCCGTGTCGGAGCTGAGTGCTGCCCTATTGAAGTCCAAGATTCCGGTTTCGAAGCTGCGTCAAACCGTCCGCCAGGCCCAAGGAGCCGGCAGTCCTGAGGCTTTAAGCGGTGTCGGCCAGCGCTTTCCGGAGTTCGAAGAACTGCGAGACTTAGTGGATCTCTGCCAGAGATTTGTTCGGCTTGGAGAGGAACCACTTTCCACGGCAGCTCGGAAGACCATCGCGGCCTTACGCAGAGGTAGGTCCGAGGGTTACATTCACGACCAGGAGAGCCAGAAGGGGAGCAACGGAATGTCGGTCTACCTACCCCTAGACAACACCAAGTTTCTCAAGCCTATGGAGCGAATCCGTCTTGCCCGAGATACCGGTTGGGACCTGGTGGCCAGAAAGATGAGCGGAACCCTGCAAGAAGTCGGCTTTTATCTCTCGGACAAAGACGCCGTGGTAACCAGATTGCCAGCAGACTCTCCTGCGGAGATTTCGGGTTTTGAGGTCAACGACCGAATTGTGGCCCTGGGAGAACAGCCGGTTCGCGACAGACTAAGTTTTCGCCAAGCCTTCCGTGAAGTGCCTCTGGGTCAAGACCTTGAGGTCACCGTAGAGCGCGCGGGGGAGCGGGTCAAGCTCACTGTCCAACCCAGGCCCTTGGTCTCCGAAGAGCGGCAAGAATTCTACGCCACTCTCATGGGGAAATGATCATTGTGGTTCGAGGCTCGAGACTTCATCTTCTGGAGTGAGCGGGGGCGTCTCCCCTGGGGCAGTGTCCCCAGGGAATGGCGGCGATGTGGGTAGACCGTCGAAGGTGGCCGGCTCATGCTTGGCTTCCCAGCGCTCCACCAAGGACGAGACTAGGCCGTCTCCACTGACATTCACCGTGGTGCGACACATGTCCAGGATGCGGTCGATGGGCAAGACGATGGCTACCCAGGCTGGGTTCAGATTCACCGACTGCAGCACCAGGATCAGCATGATGATGCCGGCGCTGGGTACGGCCGCAGAACCGATGGAGGCCAAGGTTGCAGTGAGCACCACGGTCACCTGCTGGGCCACGGTCAGGTCCACCCAATGGAGTTGGGCCAGGTAAACCACGGCCACCGCCTGATAGAGGCTGGTGCCGTCCATATTGATAGTGGCTCCGATGGGGAGCACGAAGCTCGAAGTTTCCCGAGAGACCTTCATCTTTTCGTGCACACACTCCATAGTCAGAGGCAAAGTGGCCGCACTGCTGCTGGTGGTGAAAGCTAGCAACTGGGCTGGACCCAGGGCCCGAAAGTAGAATATGTATCGCTGAAAAAAACCTCCTTCACCGGGATAATATCCAAACAGGGCGTAGGCGGAAGGGTAGGCGATGAAGATCAATAGGCCCAGACCAGCGATGACGGTCAATCCGTATTTCAGCAGACTGCTCAACAAAGAGATCAGATCGTCGGTGCTGTCCCCGCTCATTTCCACCAGATTGCCGGCCATGAGGCAAAACACGAAGAACGGGGCTCCCAACATGACCATATCGATGAACTTCAGATAGACGATGTTGAGACCCTCAAACAGTTGCGTGAGGTTCCGATTGTGCTCTGCGGGAATCTGCTTGAGGCAGATCCCAAAGAGAATGGCAAAGACGATCACCTGCAGCAGCAGAGAGTTGTCCGAGAGTGAGGTAACGATGTTGTCCGGAACCATCTCCACCATAAAATCGAGGGGTCCTATTTCCACGGCCATGGCTTCCTGAAGACTTTCTCGAGCCTCAGGTTCCGTGGGCATCTCGTCTCCGTCGATATCCTGGTAGGCGGCGTATTCGGGATTTCCCAAGACTCGTCTATTGTCTACCGGTTCCACTTCCGGATGTTGGGCCTGCCATCGCTCGAAAAGTATACGGTTCTTGATTTTCTGATCTTCAGGAACGTAGGTGCCCGGTTTGAGCAAGTTCACCACCAGCAATCCAGTGGTGACGGCGAGCACCGTGGTGCAGAGATAGATGAAGAGTGTCTTACTGCCCATACGACCCAGTTTGTTCAAGTCGGCCAGACCCGCTATTCCGGTGATGATGCTGAACATCACCAGCGGAATAGCGATAAGCTTGAGCATTCTAATAAAGATCTCACCCCAAGGGGCAATCCAGTTCAGAGTGAATTTGTGCCATCCGAAATGGAGCGCCAGAAAGGCCCAAAGAATTCCGAGGACCAGACCAATGATGATCTTCCAATGCAGTGCAAGTTTTTTCATATGCCGACCAAGTTTCGTGGAATCAGATTTTCGAGGGCCAAAAGATCGAACGTCTGAAGGCCAGGAGGGAGACGCTCTGGTGGGATTTCTCGAATGGGCTGGGTGGGGATTCGAACTTTTGTACAAGAATCTTGCTTAGGGGAGCAATTTTCCTTCGAACGAACGTCGCCAGCCTATTCTTGAAGAAAGCGCTCAACGAGCTTGGTGATCTTTTCAGCAGCTTTGCCGTCACCGTAGACCTCGGGCGGCACGTCGGGCACTTCGAATCCCTCTAGTCCTTTGCGGATGAGGTCTGGGTCGGCATCAACCAAGCGGTTGAACCCCAATTCGACGGTTTCAGTCCATTCGGTGGTGTGTCTCAAAGTCAAACAAGGCCGACCCAAGAAGAAAGCCTCCTTTTGCGCTCCTCCGCTGTCGGTGACAAAGATCCGGCATCGGCTCAGCAAGTCGAGCATCTCTCGATAGCTCAAAGGCTCTAGAGCTTCGATGCAGGTTGAAGTGAGAAGTTCTGTCAGCCCAAAGCGCTCCAGGGCCTGGCGTGTTCTTGGATGGACAGGAAAAAGGATTTTTTCGGAGCGCTCCACTAGGGTCTCGAGAATAACCTTAAGCCGTTCCTGATGGTCGGTGTTCTCGGCTCGATGGAGGGTCAACAGGATAAACGGTTGGCTCTCCTGGGGTTGGCTCGATTGATTGGTCCGGTCACGAGTGAAGCGCAGGGCCAGATCCAGCATCACATCGCCCACCACGTGCACCCCTTGACGAATACCTTCCTCAGCTAGCCAGGTCCGAGATTGCTCGCTGGGTGCGAAGAGCAAGGTGGACAGGCGGTCCGTGAGCACCCGATTGATCTCTTCGGGCATGGGGGTGAAGCTACGCAAACCAGCTTCGACATGGGCGATGGGAAGGGAGAGCTTGGCGGCCACCAAGGCTCCAGCCAGGGTGGAGTTGGTGTCACCGAAGAGAACCAAAAGGTCGGGCTTCAGGTCTTCCAAAAGGGGTTCAAGACGTTGCAACATCAAGCCCGTCTGGGTACCGTGCTTTCCAGACCCCACCTGGAGATTGACATCCGGCTCCGGCAGTTCGAACTCCTGAAAGAATCTGGCCGAGAGAGCTTCGTCGTAGTGCTGTCCGGTGTGAACCACCAAGTGCTGGAAACTCGGACTCCTAACCGGCCAAAGAGCCGCCAACTTGATAAACTGGGGCCGGGCTCCCACGATGTAAAGGATCCGTTTCATGGCAAAGTTCGGCAAAGGGCCTCTTCGAACCGATCGGCCAGAGCAATGATGGAATGGTGCCGGCGCACAAAGTCTTGACCGTTTCGGCCCAGGCGACGGCGTTCTTCTTGGGTCAGAGCTGCCAAAGCCAAGATCCCTTGAGCTAGGCTTCGGGGGTCTTCCGGAGGAACCGAGATCCCGGCTTCGGCCTCTGCGACCGGGTTATTGGCAGCCTCACAGGCAAATACGATGGGCCGTCCCGAAGCCAGATAGTCGAAGATTTTGTTGGGACTGATGCCGAAGCGAAAGATCGGGGTCTTCAAAAGGTGAAAAATCAGGGCATCCACCTCGGAAAACACCCGGGAGATCTGGTCCTTGGGGACGGGTTGCTCCACGCTGATGTTCGCCAGTCCCTTTTCCTCTATGAGACCCGACAAAGTGTCCCGTTCAGGGCCGGCTCCAATTAGAGCAATGCGAATCTCGGGAGCCTCTTGGGTCAAAATTTCAGCGGCTTCAATCACCGTGGTCAGATGATTATGGTGACCGAGGGTTCCCAGATAGGCCAGGCGAAACGGCCCGTCTCTGGGGCCGGGATCCGCCAGTTCGAGGGCCGTACCATTGGGAACCACAAAGATCTTATCGTCCCGGGCTCCGAGGCTCATGTAGTGATCCTGAGCCTTGGGCAAAACGGAGATCAGGGAGTCCGAATACTTGTACAGGATTCTCTCTATGAGAGCAAACCCGATAATGGCGGGGTGCTTGGCTGACATGCCGGCGTCGATTAGGGTCCCAGGCCAAAGATCGCGGATTTCGGTGGCCACCGGCAGACTCCAAAGTCGACCCAAGAGCAGAGTGGCCAAAGGGGCCAGCAGGTGCACTGACGAGCCGACCAGCAGGTCCGGGCGCTCCACACGGTGTCTGGTCTGGCTCAGAGCGGCCCGCAAGAACGAAAAAGCGAATGAGAGCATGTTGAGCCCGCGCTGCAACCCGTTTCCTCGGTAAGGAGAAGTTTTCAACCAAACCCAGGTCAGACCGTCGATGTCTTCGATCACCGGGCTCGAACCAGAATGCTCCCTCATCTCCTGGCCCGTTCCGTGGTGGCGACTGGTGGCCCAGATGGTGACCTGGTGCCCGCGCTTGGCCAGTTCTCGTCCCAAATCGTAGTGCCGGGTTCCTCCCGAATAGCTGGGAGTGAGGGCGTACTGGTTCACCAGCCAAACCTTCATCAAAAGTCCCACCTAAAGGTAAAAACTTGCATGTTATCTGTCACCCGTGGTTCATCCACATCCGGCGAGTTCGGACCGGGCCCCTCGATGTCCCCTGTAGAGGCTGTGCGAAGAGCCTTATCCTTGACTCTCGACAAGACCTAAACTAAACTTAGTCCATGCAAAAGATCAATGTGCACGAAGCCAAGACCCGTCTGTCGGAGTTGTTGGCAAGGGTTGAGTGCGGAGAGGAGTTCGTCATCGCTCGAGCCGGAAAGCCGATAGCTCTCCTATGCCAGCTTGGCCCTGCTCGAAGACAACCTGGCTATCTTCCGCCAGAGTACCGGATCACCGAAGAGTTTGACCGTGGTAACGAAGAGATCGCAGAACTCTTTGAGCGATCCGAAATCTTTCCTGGATGAATCTCCTGCTGGACACCCATATCTTGATCTGGTGGGCCACCGATGACCCAGTCCTTCCAAGAGCCTGTCGAGACCTCTTGTTGGATACCGAGAACTCTGTCAGCTTTTCCAGCATTTCCATCTGGGAGGTGTCCATTAAGAACGAGAAAGGGCTGTTGTCGTTACCACCGGATCTCCTATGGGAGAAGTCACTCGAAGCCGGACTTTTGGAGGTCTCCTTCACTTCAGCTCACGCCGCGAAAGTGCGTGAACTCCCACCGCTTCATCGCGATCCTTTCGACCGGGCTCTCATCGCTCAAGCTCTTTGCGGTCCTTACACCCTGGTCTCTCAGGACCGTCTCTTGGCGCAGTATCCGGTGCTGTTAAAACAGTTTTAGGTGCCCGTGCATGGATTCAGAGCGTCCAGGGACGCTCCGGAAATCTCCAACCAAGGCTTGAGTGTAGGTGAACTTGCTCAAGGAGCAGGATTGAGGTCCGGTTCCACCCACCTTGCCCGGGCTTCCACGGAGAACAAACGTTGCTCGCTGTAGAACTTGAGCGGCCACTCCCTACTTCCTTGGGGTGCGTCCAACAGGGCGTTGACCTTTTCAGCCAACGACCAGCCCTTGGGGGTCCGGTCCAGAAACTGGCGAATTTCCCGAAGATAAAACTGGGTGATGGTCTCATGGTATCCTTGAGTTCCATCATTCACGCCGCCCTTGCTTTCATTGAATCGGCGGATCAAGTCGGGCAGGTCACGCTCGGGGATGATATCGGGGCGTTCTAAAACGAGCCAGACCGAGGAGGCCAGATGGGCCTCGTGGGTCCATTCTGTTTTGTCTAAGCTGCAATCGAGCATACTCTCTCCGAGCCGTCGAATTTTCTCATCGCTCGAAAAATATCGAGGGAGAAGGGCCTCCTTTGCTACCTTCGACCTTGTCATCCTACACCAACTAACTCTCTAACAGGACTTTTCGCATTCTTCGGTCCAACTTGCGACTCTCAGGAAACCAGCTGAGAGCCCCAGATCTTAAGCATCCTCTGATATGTCCGGCGCTAGATCGACTTGCGAGAAGTCTCCGTAGTAGCCTGAGTATTTAAGATATCGTCGATGACTTCTCGCGCCATTTCCGGATCATCAACTTCTATCAAGACTTTTGCCAAATTGAGTCGAAATGTTGCGGGACGATTCCTGGCTTCCGCTGCGAAATCTCCCACCCTAGCAAAAAGGAGGGCATCGTCCTTATGGTTGTTGTTGATTCCCCAAGACACCCGCTTGTCGATGCTCTCAAAGAACTGGTCGTCGAGAAGGTGCACCGAATGCTGAAGAGCTTCTCTCCACTCAGAATTCGGAGTTCTCAGAAGGCTCCTTACCATCTCGGTTGACTCTGACGCCAAAACCATGCAACTGGTCAGGACCAAAATCAAGCATATCAAAACCGTGTGTTTCTTCATGGAATGTTTTTTTCTCACTTTCAAGCTGGGTCGGGATACGAATATTCCGGAATCGCCGGAGAAGCCCCTGAGTTCGTGCCCTACAGGTATTTTTTGGAATTCAAGCCGCTTCCCTCCTGTCGTCAACACGAATCGAGAGCGTATCAAGCGGGTCCTCGGTGGTTGACGACTGGAGGTCACTCGGGGTCGTTTCAATCGTCACTTTGTCAGGCTCGGAGTCACTTCGATTTCGAAGTGTTCACCGGACTTGCTGTCGGAAACAGAAAACGATCCCCTATGTCCAATCTGAGTCACGAAGCGGGTTTCCCGCGCAACTTCGTACTCTCCATGCCGCACGAGAAAGGCGATCGAAAGGTCTACCTGCTGATTTCCCAGCCTTCTAGGGTGAACCGTTAAGCTCACAAAAACTCCTCGTTCCTTATCCTCGTGCACTGTGATCGTCGCCTCACGGTCATTGAGGACCACCA
>JBJHCR010000186.1:0-479 GCA_050486105.1 Vulcanimicrobiota bacterium | reverse complement strand
GACCACCACGGTGGGCTTGATCTCGAAAGAGAGTCCCTGAATCTGCTGAGCTTTGAGGCCCATAGCCAGTTTGAATGAACCCGGTGGTGGCCCCTCTTTGGGTTGAGCCATTACAGGAGCGGACAGGGCCAGGTTAAGCATTATGACCAGAGTGGCCAAAAGTGATTTGAATTTCATAAGTATCTCCTTAGTCTTCGTGATACGTCACCAAGACGTCGCCGATCTGCATACTCACCAGATAGGCGTCGCCTTCCAGCGAAACGATATAGTTTTTGCCCTCGGCGGCGATGGTGTAGGATTCGGCCTTGGGCTGAGGGCTTGTAGTGTTGTAGCTCGCAAGGCCGAGGCTCAAGAGTAGTCCCGCAGCCACCAGGGCAGAACTTCGCCAGCTTCGAAATCTTGAGGCACTGGGCGATAGGGGCTGGGCGACTCGAACCAAAGCATCCAGTCGAGCGTAGCTCTCAAGCACGGACCTACAC
>JBJHCR010000185.1:599-13093 GCA_050486105.1 Vulcanimicrobiota bacterium | reverse complement strand
GCCGGACCCCACTCCCACCCCTGGTCGCGCGAGAAGCTCATTCTCACCACAAAGGCGTCGGTGGCCTGGGTCAGAGTGCGTTGAAAAATCAGGGCCACCTGGTCTCGACTGACGCCGATTCCCACCTTCCTGACTCGCCCAAGATTCTTCCCGAAGAATGGGGCTACCGGTCGTCGCCATTCCTTATCGCCTTTGGTGATGCTGGAGTGAAACACTTCCGGTCGGCGGACATTATCCGACGTTCCCACCCACACCAAGTGAACTCGAGAGCGATGGGCCGCCAATTGAGGCTCCATCATTAGGCCCTGTCCCATATTTGGCCTAGGGAGTTCCGACCAACGATCTCCGAGGCTCGAGGTCTCTTCAGCCTGGGCTGGAGCGAGGATTAATAGGATCGTGGATATCGCCACGATCACAGCGCGAAAAGAGAGGTGTTTAACGTTCATGTCCCGTTCTACTCGCCTGGAGCCCTAGGGACCTGCCCAATGGGTGAAGCCTTGAACTCAAACCACAGTTGTCTCCGAGCCTCAGGAGTTTAACAGCTTTAGAATGTACTCCTTGAGGACTTTCTCAGCCTCCGACGATAATGGCTCGAATTGGCAAGAATGGTATATGTCCATGCTGTTCGGACCAAGAGAGCTCCTCAGGACCGTTCCACGAACCTTCAGGGCGGGAAGATCCTGAAAATGCTCGATGTGAATTTCCACCTTGGTGTCGGCGGGAATTTCGACCGTACTCTTAATGAGAGCTCCACCCATACCCAGGTTGGACAGCACAACGCCCTGGCTGTCTTGTCCCTGGCTGGACCAGACTGCTGGGAACTCGGCTTCGGCTCGGATATATTTACGCTTTTGAGTGGTGTCGTCGGAATATCCCAAACTCTTGAGAAGGGCCTCCAGCCAAGTGAATTCGTCGGACAGACTCTTAGGTAAACTTAAACCACCTATGACGACTCCGTCTGTGTCCTTATTGGTCCACACCACTTTAGCCATGAGCGGTGGAAACTCATCGAGACCTTGGGCTTTGGGGGGATTTAGAGCCAAAGTTCGGCCTTTGACCAAATGTCCCATAGAACGCAGGCGCAACCCGCTCCTAGACACGTTAATGATCTCACCAGTGCCCGAGCGGCCGGTTTCTCCGATGAAGCTCACCTCGTAGGTACATTCCAACCTACCACAGCTTCTCCGGTCTTCAACTGGGACGCTGTTGTCCAAGAGGGACCTCAGATTGTCCAAAAGTTTGGCTAGGGCATTCCTCTTGGACGGAACAGTAGTTTTCTGACTTTCACTCACGCCACACCTCAAGCTTATCTGAGAGATTTGGTCTCTCTGTAGTGGGGTTCTTCGTCGCCTTGGACCTATCCTGGATTAAAGCTCTCGCCTTATGGTTCTGCACCCCACCGAGCCCAGATCCATCCCCTCTGGGGTTGTCGTGTCTCGTCTATGGATGTCGAAGGCTCAGAGGGCATCCGCGCGCTTAACCCCCCAAAGCAGAAGGAGTTAAGAAGTCCCACACCCGTCACCCACTCTGCGGGCGGGTCCCCAGGGCAACTGGCGCCCGCCATTCACCCCTTCACCCAACTCCGTTGGGTACGCGGGGTAGCCGTCCTTCACATTCAGAACCACTAGGCGAGCCCTTTGAATCCGGTGTTTGATCCGAGGGCAAGGAAGGTTCGAGAGGTCTCAACCACTGGTCTACGGCTCGGCGCTCGTCAAAGACGAAGCAGGCCCCTTTAAAGCCCGCATCGGGGCGCTCTTTGAGATAATTGAGAATGCCTCCGTGCAGTTGCCAGACGGTTTGGAAACCCCGGGCTTCAAGCTCTACACGGGCTTTCTCGCAGCGGATTCCTCCGGTACAGAAAATGGCTGTGGGTACCTTGGGATCCAAGCCAGTACCGGTCTCTCGGTCAAGATAGTCGGAAAATTCCTTGAAGGTTTCGGTTCCGGGGTCTATGGCTTCCGGGAAAGTGCCAATTTCCACTTCGTAACGGTTTCGTACATCGATCATCTGAACTTGACCGGCTTGAGCCATCAGTCTGATCTGGTCCCATTCTTGGGGCGATTTTTGGTCTTGGAAATTGCCACCCGGACAGATTTGGGAGTCTCTTGCGGCCACGATTTGTTCTCGAATCTGAACTTTCCACTTCTTAAAAGGGCTCCTAGAGGTCCACGAGTCCTGACCCTTGAGGCCAGGAAAATCGAGAGTTAGGACATCGAAAAAACTCTCCAGGCCTTGCGGGTGGCCAGCGATCGTGCCGTTGCAACCTTCTGTAGACAGCAGTATCGAGCCGGTTAGCTCGTGTTTCAAGCCAGACTCCAAGAGCTTTTGCTGCAAGTTGAGGACTTGACCTCTGCTCAATGGAGAGAATCGATAGAAGGTGCGGACAAGGAACTCTTTGCTCGGGCTGGGAACGATTTCTGGCATGGCTGAATCATTTCTGTCCCAGAGCGCCTCCACCCTTCGTACCTCGGTCTTCAGCCAGTTGGCACCAAAGATCGCCGCTCTAGGACCCCGAGCGATACCTCTTCACATTGGGGACACCTACAGGCTCCCCCCCGAGGCCTCTCGTTTGGCGCTGAAAGAGGCACTCGACGCCGACCTCCACACCACTCGCTACTTCAAGTACACTCACCCCCAGGGACGCCCGGCCTTGTTGGAGGCGCTGGTTGAGAAGTTGCAGCGCGACAATGGCATGCAGGTCTCCACCGAGCAACTCCAGGTTGTTTGCGGGGGGACCCAGGGTTTGGCAGCCGTGGCTCAAACGGTCCTCGACCCTGGAGACGAGGTGATCCTATTCAGCCCGCACTGGCCCTTGATTCGAGGGATCGTGACCAGTGTCGGCGGTCGCTACCTTGAGGTGCCATTTGAGCTTGCCGCAGCCGAACCCGAGGCCACTCTCGAGCCTCTCTGCACCGAACGGACCAAGGCGATTTACTTGGCCAACCCTAATAATCCCGACGGGAGGGTGTTGACCGCCGCTGAGGCGGAAGCTCTCTACCGCTTTGCTGCTCGACGAGGCCTCATGATTTGGAGCGATGAAGCCTATGAGCACAGCGTATTCGACGGCTTGGAACGGAGCAGCCTTGGGGCCCTGGACACTCAAAGCGGGGAAGGGCGAGTCCTCTCGGTTTTCACTTTCAGCAAGAGTTTCGGGATGGCCGGTATGCGCTGCGGGTATGTGGTGGGCCCCAAGCCTGTTATGGATTCGCTCAAGAGAGTCTGCAACCACCAGATCTATAATCTCAGCGATCTGAATCAGGGGGCAGCTCTTGCCGCCTTGGTGCAGCCCCCGCAAGTTTATCGGGACTTCCTGCAGCAGCAGCGCCAAGCCTATGAGCAGGCTAGAGACCTCCTGCTGCAAGGTTTTCCGGGTCTCGAGCCCCCGCAGGGAGGAGCTTACCTTTTCGTACCTTTCACTTCAGCCGAGGAGTCTTGGGACCAGCTCCATCGCTGGATGGAGGAGGGTTTGTGTTCGGCTCCAGGTGAAGCCTTCGGCAGCCTCCATCCCAACTATCTGCGCTTATGTTTCACGGCGGTGCCCCCCTCGGTGTTGGAGCAAGCTCTGGAGATCATCGCTCGCTGTCGGTGTTGAAGGAGCAATCCGGACTGTTGGTCATTCTCACCGGTGGGCTCTCCCGTCGCATGGGGACCCCTAAGGCGCTGCTGCCGGTGCGGACAGGTTGCTCGACCACCTTCCTGCAGCAGATCTGCCAGCGAACCGCATCCCTGGGCTGCTACCGGGGGGTGGTCAGCTCTCTTCCCGAAGGAGTGCTAGGGGTCGACCTGCCGGCAGTGCAGCAGACTCGCCCAGAGGAAGGCTTGCTGTCGTCGGTGATGTTGGGTTGGCGAACTTGGGGGCGGGAGGCTGCCTGGTTGATGATTTGCCTAGTCGACCACCCCTACGTCCAGGAAGAAACCTATCATCGCTTGCTTCAGGCGCGCAAAGAAGGCCCTCACGCTCTGCTATGGAGCTTGTCCCACCAGCATCGCGGAGGGCATCCGGCGCTGTTTTCCCGAGAGTTTGTCCATCTTCTCGAGACCATACCCACCGAGCTTGGACCTAGACCAGCCATAGTCAAGGCCGGCAGTCGTCGCCACTGGGTGGAGGTCGAGGACCCGGCCATCCTTTGGGACATCGATACTCCCGAGGCCTACGAATACTATCGACTGCTCTCCACTCAGGGCGAACACTTTAGGACTTAGGGGGTTCAAAGTTCTTCAAGTGCTCTTCGAAGACCGAGCGCATGGCATCCTTGTTTGTTCCATCGAAGTAGATCTTGGTCTTTGCATCGGTTCCCGAAGGCCGAATACAAATGTCTCGAATCCCCTGAGCGTTGCCGTCAAAGAACCAAAATTGGAGCCCGTCAGACCAAACGGTGATGGATTCCAGACTTGCCCATAGGTCTTGGAGTCCTGGGATGGCCTTGGACAAGACCTCGCGGGTATTCTCCAGGCTCGCTGAGCCATCGGCCAAATCTTGGGCGATTTGGGTGAACCACTCATTAAAAGTCACGCGTTCGGCGATCCCTTTCGTCTTGGCTTCGGCCAGTTCTTTGGGGTCGAAAATGGCCTCGTTATAGTGCACGATGTCACCTCGAAACTCCATGGGGTTGACCACCTGAGAGGTCTCAAATACCTCCTTGAGCAGCCGATGCAGATACATCACTTGGGGTTCTTTCGACCCGCCTTGCAGAAAAAGCCCGGCAGCCAGGGACACTGCGGACACGCAAGCTTCGCCGCTCGACTTCTCACGTACAGCCAGGATCTGCTGGCCCAAGATGTTGGGAATGGGCACTGTGGGACCCCCGATCTTCCCTCCGGACTCTTCTCCGGCGTGGTGGAGCTTAGGCCGCCGGCCTAGAGGAACGCGTTGCCCGGCTTCGGCTTCCACCACGATCTTGTTTGAGGTGGGAGCAGTCATTTGCTCTTCCACCTGCCGAACCACGGCGGCGATCTCCTTGAAGCCGACCGGAACTCGCACCACGGGAATTTGGTGATGCTCGGCCCATTCGTCCCAGGCTAAGGCCGAAACGTAGGTGTGCACGTCGAAGGGGTCGGTCTGAGTCCAGGTGCCTTCCTCTACAGCGATTCGGCGATCGTTTTCGGCCAGCAGCAAGAAGAATTGATTGGGAGAAAGGATGGCGAAAATCCGGTCGGATCCAAGATCAATGAAGGAGATGCCCAGGGATTCCAACTCTTCGGCTTCGGTTGCCGGAACAACCTGGCCCACCACGAACCGATCGGCGTCGGGGTCCACATTGAAGACCATCCGACCTACGGGAACGTCGGCTAGGAGATCTTGGTAGCCGGCGCTCTCGACCACCGTCGGCACCGAGGCATCCACGCTGTCGTGAACCACCTCGAGTCCGCTGCCGTCTTTCTTGCGCGCCACACGGAAACCAATATTGTGAAAGAAGGGGTCTTCTTCGGACCGGATATATCCGTTCTCGAAGACCTTTTCGATGCCAAGTTCGGTGAAAATGGCGTCCAGGGTACGATAGCCCGAGCCACCGAAGAAGTCCAGATTGAGGCGCAATCCCTGGTCTACCGCACTCGAGATCTTCTTCAAGGCCTCGGGAGACGCGGGACCAGTGCGGAGATAATCTCCGTAGAGTTTAGCCATTCGAGGATAAGTGAGGGTGCGCAGCAAGTTCTTGTCGTCTCGGGCTGCCAACTTGACGGTGAAGCCTTCTGGTTTTTCGATCTGTTCGAGAATAGAGAAAAGATGCTCAACGATGCGCGCGTAGAGGGGCGGTAGGAACTGTGCCCCATCGGGTGCCAGGATTTTGTCGGACTGCTTCTGGGGGGCTCCGTGACTGGAAGTGAAGTAGTCTCCACCCGACAAGCCCAGGACGAAGACCAAGAAGCTCCAAATGTAGATGTTCGAGGTGTCGCGGCATTCGGGATCGGGGGTGAGCAGCACCGGAAGTCCGTGGGCTGCATAGATTCGAGACATCAGATCGGTGAATCGAGGAGTGTTTGAGCGGACCTCTCCGCCGACGGCCCGCACTGGGATCGAACGAGCTAAATCTATGGCGTCGCCCAGGGGACGCTGAAAGATTTCTTCAATGGCGACCAGGGCAGCGGGGCTGAAGCGCCTGGCCACCTCATCGGTGGGGACCCTGGAGACTGCCGACATACGCTCTGTTTGGAGTTCTTTCACCAGACGAGTCTGAGCTTCTGCCAAAAGCGCAAACATATACTCATTGATGCGGTACCGGTGGTCCCAAGGGCAAAGCACATTCTGGTTCTCCCTGACACCGGCGGTGGAGACTTTGGCTTCTTCAGCGAAGACTTCAATCTGTTCACGCAGGTTGATTCTCTGAGCTACTTCCGGAGTGAAGGTGAAGGAGCTGGCCAAGGCCGACTCCAAGGCAAACGGCGGAGAATCGGACATAGCTCCGTTTTGGGCCTCCCAGGATGCCAGGCTTTGCTTGGTCTGGGCGAGATAGTACTCTCGCATTTCCTGGCCGGTCATCTTTTCGTGGACAACGATCTGCGCTTGGCTCATGCTTTGGTCACCTCTTACTTATCTTTTCAAGACCTCTCAGGGCAGGCTTGACAGTTGCCCTGGCCGGTGCTAGGCCGATTCCCGGGACCCCACCTTCCAGAGTTACGCAGTCTCCATCTTCGAGATAGGTGCGATTTCGGGTTGAATGAGTGAGGGGAAACGGATCTTTGCCGTTGTCGGTCCGTTCTAAAAGGCAGGCTCGGCTTCCTTTTTCCGGTCCACTGATGGTCCCGGTGGCGATGAGATCTCCGGCCTTTATTAGGGTTCCGTTGCTGCTCAGGTGGGCTGCCATTTGAGCGGGAGACCAAGCAAGATGTCGGAGATCGGTCTGGCAAAGGTCGGTTGAGGAGCCATCGTCTGCAGTCAGAGTCGCCCAGAGTGGAAGACGAAAATGATGAAAGCTCGACTCTCTCAAGTGGGGGAGGACCGGGTGGTCGGAGTCGGTGTTTGGGCACCGCTGTTCCTGGAGGGCTTCAAGGGGGGTTATCCAAGCTCCCACTGTGGTGGCAAAGCTCTTGCCCAAGAATGGTCCTAAGGGGCGGTATTCGAAAGCCTGGATGTCCCGTGCCGACCAATCGTTGAGCAGCACTAAGCCAAAGAGCAGCTCCTCGGCTTGATCCGGAGTTACGGGGTGGTCGCAGGGACGCAAGAGAAAACCGACTTCGAGTTCGTAGTCGAGTCTTTGGCTGGGTCGATAGCTCGGCTCTGATGCCTTTGGGTCCGACGAGATCCCTTGGGGTCTGCGGAAGCTGTGTCCGCTTCCGAAGATGGTAGAGCTTCTCCCATGGTAACCAATAGGTAAGTGGAAGTATTGCTCCGGCAGAGCGTTTTCGGGACCTCGAAACAAGCAACCTACTCGGAAAGCATGGTGGCGGCTGCAATAGAAGTCCACGAAATCCCCTGGGTGCACTGGGGTTTGTACACAGGGGTCATCCTCTGGGTATGGTTTGAGGGTTTTCGTTGCTCGGGGATGCTCCAGGTGATGTTCTGCTTGCAAAAGGTCTTGGAGTTTTGTTCGCAGAGAGGTATGAATTGATTTTGGGAGTGCGAGAAACGGATTTAGGGTCTCCCCCGAGCAGTGACCTTCAGTAAGGCTCAGGCCATCGAGCAGACCTTGAGATCTGAACCCTTCAATGGAGATAGCCAGGTCACCGAAGCGAACGCACAGGTGTGGCCGACAGTCTTGGGGAAATCGCACCAGGCCGTAGGGTAGGTGTCGGATGGAAAACGGGTCGCTAAAGGGTGTCATGCTCGGCGGTTGGAGATTGATAGACCCGTCACCTTCTTCGTGTCTCAAGGTCGGCCCGGGAGGATGAGAAAGTGAAAGAACTTGTAATTGAGGGTTTCACCATCATTTATGGAACCTCCGCTCGGGACAACGATTTTGTTTCCACGGAATTGGCCGAGCCGGATGATTTTTGGTATCACGCCGCAGGGTACGCGGGAAGTCACGTCTTGGTTCGCAATCCGGACCGTCTTGATGCACTGCCTGAGGCAGTGGAGCGGTTAGCCGCAGAGGTTGCTGTGTATCACTCGAAGGCCCGTCAGGCCAAAGGCAAGATCGAAGTCCATGCCGCACGGGCACGGCAGGTCACCAAACCCAAGAAATTTCCTCCGGGCAAGGTGGTCCTCAAAGGTCACCGGGCGATTAAGATTTATCCCCCCAAAGAGCCACCGACTGCTCTTTGACAAGGGAAACTCCGGTGCACGAAGTAGAAGCAAAGTATGGCAAAACTTCCATGCCCGGTCTGCCGTGGCCAACGTCTCGACCCTATAGTTGATCGTCAATCCCAACTCGAACTCGACACCTGCCCCAACTGCCTGGGTGTCTGGTTCGATGCCGCTGAACTGGCCGAGTTCTATAAATCTCCAGAACTGCAGAAGCGCTTGACCCCTGTGGGAGGCGGTTCCGTCCATCACACTTACGAGATCAGCACCAAGGCGAGGGGATGTCCTAGGTGCCGCAAGGCCATGGACCAACCGCACGTCGGGGGCATCGTCCTCGATGTCTGTCGAGAGTGTCGCGGGGTTTGGTTCGATCACGGAGAACTTCGAAAGATCACCGAGATCCATAAGACTCGAGGGCTCAAGGGTGATGAGATCGTCACTGAGCAAGTTCGCCAAGGCATGAAGCAAAGCGGCGATAAGGGAAGCGGACCCTTAGAGGTTCTGGGTTGGTTTTTCAATTCTTTCTTGTCCACCAAACTCAGATAATTCGAAAGCCCTCTGGGTCAAGGTCCCTGGAGGGCTTTCAAAGAAGGGGATTGGGACTGAGATTTAGGCGTTCTTGGGGATGACCCTGATGCGGTTGAGTTCGTAGATCTGCGGCCACCAATCGAACATCAATTGGCTTTTCCCGTTCCTCACAAAGGCCCCCACGTAGTTCTTATGACTCAAGGAGAGTTCCGTGATTCCCAAGTCTTGCAGGCTTTGGACTTCACCTGCTTGAGGCCGGGCATCACTATTCTTATCCATCCAGATAGCCAGCCCGTCTAATTCCGATCCGGTCAATCGCCCGTCCTTGTTCTTGTCGAGCACCCTCAAGGCTTCGAAGCCATCCTTGTGTCCGGTGGCTGTTCCAAAAAGATTGGTCCCGTCTATACTCCCATCGGAGTTGGGTCGGCAAAGGATTCCATCTTCAGGTCCAGGCCACTCCATGAGAACCGGGAACTTGTCCCCGTAGAAGTCGAAGAAGGCGAGTCGTTCAGAGTGCAACTCACGGTGGGGTAGCCAGTTGCCGCCTGATGCTTGGATCGATCCTGACCCATTCATGTCGAGGAGAATGGGGCTGATGGTGCGCAAGGTTGAGATCTGCCAGGTGGCAATCTGGTCATAGGAGTTGGTCGTGATCGCGTCTAAAAAGGTGGTCGTGGTGGTCACCTGGTCGACCTGCACGTTCACACTGTTGGGGCCAATGGCTATCCAGGTGAAGTAGTTGCTAGGGTCTCCAATGTAGTCGACTCCGAACTGGGCACCGCCAGTGTCGACCGTCTCGGAGAAATCCGTGCTTTGCCCGGTTTGAACCTCTTCATAGTCGGTGGCGACCAGATCCAATCTTTCACCGGTTTGCTCATCTTGCAGCACCTTGTAGGCGTTCTTGCGGCCAGGGATGTTGGTCAACTCATAGAGTTGGCTCTTCATGTCGGCAAGCGCAGTGGCAAACTCGGCGTCAGAAACGGTGATCTCGAGTTCCCAGAACTTGGGTGGTGCGGGGTTTGGCCCCCAGACATCGCGTTCTTCGGTCTTGCCAAGGATCTCCCAGAGGGACTGCAAGATGACGTCGTTGATAATCTCGTTCACCTGATTGACATCGACTGTGGTACTGTCAATGTTGATGTTGACTGTACTTTGCCCGGGGACCCCCGAAAAAGCCGGTGAAGTAGTCAGAAGGAACAAGAGAGCGGTGAGTGCCGAGGTGGCTGTCCGTAGAGCCTTGAGAATGCGCATAGGTGAAAACCCTCCAGTGCCGCTATTCTAGCAGATTTGCTCGCATTTGGCGAGGGTTTTCACTCTAATCGATGCAAAAAACAAGAGAGCCCTTGTTAGTGGGCTCTCTTGTTTGCAGTCGACTTGAATGAGGCTCAGACTTCTAGACGCTCTTGGGAACGACCTTGACTCGGTTGAGTTCAAAGACCTGTGGCCACCAGTCGAACATTCGATAACTCACTCCGTCTCGAACGAACGAGGAGACGTAGTTCTTGTGAGTTAGTGAGAGTTCCGTGATGCCGTGTTCGGCTAAGCTCTTTATTTCACCGGTCTGAGGACGGGCGTCGCTATTGGAATCGATCCACACAGCCAACCCCTTCAACTCTTCTCCGGTCAACTTGCCGTCTCCGTTTTTGTCGAGGGCTTTCAAGGCTTCGAACCCGTCTTTGAAACCGGTGGCGGTGCCGAACAGGTTGGTGCCATCGACGCTGCCGTCAGAGTTCGGTCGACACAGGATCCCATCTTCCGGTCCAGGCCACTCCATGAGCACCGGGAATTTGTCTCCGTGGAAGTCGAAGAAGGCTAGTCGTTCTCCGTCGATGGTCTTCCTCGGCAGCCATTCCCCTCCTGAGGCTTGAATGGTTCCAGTTCCGTTCATGTCTAGGAGAATTGGGCTGATCTTGTAGTAGGAAGCCACTTGCCAAACCGCCACCTGGTTGTACTCATTGGTGGTAGTGGCATCAACGAAGGTGGTGGTGGTGGTCACTTGATCTACCTGGACATTCACGCTATTTGGGCCGATGGCAATCCAGGTGAAGTAGTTGTAGGGGTCACCAATGTAGTCCACTCCGAAGACAGCCCCCCCAGTGTCGACCGTCTCGGAGAAGGAAGTCTCTTGACCGGTGACGACCTCTTCGTAGCTCTGAGACACCAGTTCCAGGAGTTCATCGATGGCCTCGTCTTGGACCACGTGGTAGACACCCTTGCGTCCAGGAATACTAGCCAAGTTCTGCAGTTGGACGCGCATTGCTGCTAGGGCAGTGGCCAGCTCAGGGCCAGTCACTGTCGCCTCAAGTTCCCATTGCATCGGAGGTATAACCTTTTGATTCGGGGTTCTGCGCTCTGTCTCACCAAGGATTTTCCAAAGGGATTCCAAGATGACGTCGTTGATGATTTGGTTGACTTGGGTTGTCTCCACTGTTGAGCTGTCAATGTTGATGTTGACGGTACTACTTCCACCGCCCACGCCAGCCCACGCAGGGGCCACAGCAAGGAGACTTACCAGACCAAGGGTACCTAGGGCGTTCCGTAAAGACTTGAAAATGTGCATTAGGGCCTCACTCTCCGCTTTTCAGTCTAGCATGAGATGACCGTTTTGCGATGGAGTGTAAACACTCTATAATTGACCGATTCCTCCATTTTTCTCTCAAATCTTGGTCAAGGTAGGTGGTAAATAACCAGCCCAGTGGGGCCAATATGGCACATGAGTTTTCCAGCAGAAGAAAGTCGAACCCAACCAGCCGAGACACTTCTAGGCCTTTGCTGGTTGTCGAGCAGGACCGGACGCAATTCCCAGTTCGTGCGCTGCTGGGCATAGTAGGGGATCAGCCTTTTGTCTTCAGCGGAGATCTGAGAGGCTTGGGCGGTACGCCCGTCTCTGGAAAGAAAAACGTACCGAAAAGTTTCGGGGCCCTGGTACAGAGTCGTTTTTTGCTTCGATTTGGCGTCGTAGATGACGAGTTCGGTAGTTGAGGGAGACTCGCGCTGGCAGGAATACAGCAGTCGGTCGGCGGCAGACCAAAAGCCAAAATACTGGGAGGAGCGGTCGAACTCGCTGAGACTATCTCCGTTCCAGTGAGACATCAGAGTCGTCTGAGGGTAACGTTGCCCCACAAAGCCCGAGCGCTGGTTCAGATAACTGGTGAACCACAACCGTTCCACCCCTCTTTCGAATGTGGTGAGATCCGGTCCAGGTTCAAAAGCTTCGGCTCCTACCTTCGACGGTTCGACTTTGGCTATGGTGGTGGGGCTAACAAAGCGTTCTCTGTCGTAAGGATGCCCCAGAGCATAGAGCTGACCACCTTCGCTCCAAAGTACCGCAGGGTCAGAGCGAAAACCCGGCCGACCCCATTCCGGTTCCATGAGTGGCTCGATTTTCCAGGTGGACAGGGAGAGTTTTTGAAAAGTCGTGCCCCGCTCTCCCATAATTACGAACTCCCGATCGTTGGGAGTGAACTCGCCTTGCTGAAAGGAGCGAAGCGAGAGCGGAACCTTTTTTGGTTGACCGATCTTTCCGTCTGGAGCTATGGGGAAGAACCAGAGACGGTAGAAGATTCCGTCCACCTTCTCTTCAAAAGGAGCGCGATCGAAAGCTGCCAACCAGCGATCGTTATGCGAAAAGGCGATGGGCTGGAGAGAGTTGAGATCGATACCCTCAGCTCTGAGGGCCGAGCTGGTCACCCGTTCTTCGGCCGCGACTGGAGCGAGCCCCAGAACTAGGGCGAGAGCAATAATGTACAAGAATGATTGGCCTTTTAGGAGGGTTGAACGTTGTCTC
>JBJHCR010000185.1:0-589 GCA_050486105.1 Vulcanimicrobiota bacterium | reverse complement strand
CTATTTTTTTGTAATCCAAAGGCTCAAAATCGAACCCTACAGGTCTAGGAGACTCAGGCTGGAAGCGAGATCAGGGGGCTCAACGGTCAGATGGAGAGAAAAGTCGTGGAACAATCCGCGTGCTAGGTGGGTGACTTGGTCACTGCTGGGTTGCTCGTCTTTGGCCTGATGGATCACCAAAGTGGGGACAAAGTGGGGCTTCGGAGTGCCGAACTCGACTTGATTCAAATGGAGGCAAGGGTGCAATAGAATGAGGCGGCGCACTCTATTGGGATTGCGCGAGGTCCAGTGGATGGCTGGAAGGGCTCCCAAGCGCGAGGCCATCAACACCGTTCCAGCAGAGGTCAGCGTATCGTCGAGTGTTTGAAGAAAACTTGCATCACCTACGGTCCAGGCTAGGCGGTCGAACTCTAGACCTCGCTGGCGGAGATGGGCGCACTGCTGATCCTGGAGTGGACTGTGCTGATCGTCGCCGAGGAAAACCCTCATGCTCACCGAGGGCGTGGCAGACCCCAAGGATGCCCGGGGAGCGGGGGAGGAGCCGGGACCAAGCCTCTCTGTAGAGCCGGTGCGTTGACCGGGTCTATCT
>JBJHCR010000184.1:0-13216 GCA_050486105.1 Vulcanimicrobiota bacterium | reverse complement strand
GTCCTGACCCTGGCAACAGCCCGAGTGTCGAGAACCGCCTCCTCCAGAGAAAAGCGTTCCCTGGTTATCTCGTAGAGAGCCCGAAACTCCGGGATCATGCGGGGAGTTGTTCGCCTCTGTTTCAGGGCTCTAGGCCCCAGACATACCTTGAGACCATGGGTCTCGTAGTGCCGAACTTTTCTCACATTTGGGAAGACCCCGACATCGACGAAGCCGAGGCCGAGAAGGTCTCGATGAAAGGCCGGAGTGACAAAAGTTCGGACTACGGCGTAGACCAAATCGAAGGTCGCACCCTCTACCAACAATCGATTTAAGCCTTCGGTCAACATCCTGTGCATGACCTTGCCACCACGGCTGTCCGGCGCGACCACTCCAGCGAAACTTTTGCCTAAGCGATGCTCGGGCTCCCAGCCAAAGATCAGGGATCCGATGACTTCCCCTTCAATTTCAGCCAATAGCCAGACCCAATTCTCACCAGTGAGAACCTCCTCGCTTCGCTCGTCGTCTACAACTTCTGGCAGAGCGTAGCGATCTCCATAGGTGGCATAGTAAAGCTCTCTCAGGGCACAGCGATCGGCAAACTCTGCCCGCCGCATCGTCACCGTGCGACCGTCTGGCGTCAACCAACTGGCTCTCAGTTCTGGAAGGGAACTCACTCTTACGAGCTTTTGAGAGATCCCGGAGGAAAACCTCTAGACAAGAAGGGCGTTGAATTACCGACCATAGAACAATTCGAGAACTTCGCCTCCAAACAGGGCTCCGCCTCGGTTTATTGAAGGAATTTCCACTACAACTGTAATAGAACTCAAAGAATCGTTCAAGAAAGGCCACCCCCTCGTCGTGAAGTATCGCCTTGCGCTCATCAGTTCTGTCCACCCCGCCTCGAGGACGAACTCGGTCATTTCTCACCTTATCTTAATTCTGCTGCTGGCGTTTGGCGTGGTGTTTGTTCCGGCGAAAGCCCAAAACACCGAAGAATTCACGGGACCGATCAATCGCAAAGTGGTGTGTCACGGAAAAACCTGGGATTTTTCCTTGTATCAGGCTGCCAATGGACAAGATCTGATGCTTCGAGCCGACGACCCTCAACTGCAAGCTCTGGCCCGGACTTTGGGACGACATCTGACCTGGTCCCCGGAATCGACCACTCTCTCCAGCGATCTCGGACGGAGTCTAGTGCTTGGAAAGACGGACAACCTGCCTTCGCGGAAAGAAGGCCCTCCTATTGTCCCCCCCACGGTGATCAACGGAGCAGTCCACGTCCCCATTCTGGGCCTCGAAGCCATGCTGGACTGCAAGGTCACCCCTTCCGGACCAGGTCGACCCAACATCTACCTCGAGCCGACTCTCAAGAGCCTCACCTGGGTCGACGACCAGGCTCAGGGTGTGATTCTCAGAGCGGAAACCAGTGTGCCAGTTCGCAAGAAAGTCTTCAAACTCTCCGGCCCCCCGCGCACCGTGGTTGATCTGGTGGGAGTCGCGCTGCCAGAGGATTTTCAGGAGTTGACTCATCCCGTCCTGGGAGAGATCAGAGTAGGGCAATTTGAACTGGCCCCGTCGGTCACCCGAATAGTGATTCCCAGCCCGACGGGAGTGAAGGTCTCGACCCCTCGGAGTCTGGACCTGTTCGAACACAAGATGGTCCTGGACTGGCCGGCCTCCATGGCAAATCAAGGCGGGGCAAGCCAGAGTAAACCAGCGACTCTGCCGACCCCTGCACCTCCGGTATCGAACAAGCCAACCGCTGAAATCGTCCAAACCATTCCGATCCCAAGCTCCAACAGCAGTGGAACCCAGAACCCCCAAGCCACCCCTCCACCCCAGGTCGGCCCGGCGAACCGGCCACCCGCGGCCAGTGTAGGTCCAAAGAGGACCACCTTACAGCAGGCTCGCTGGGAAGGGAATCGTCTTCGACTGACCTTCTCTGAACCGGTCACCTACCAATGGTCGAGGCTCGGGGACGGAAAGCACCGCTATGTGATCGACTTTCCCGGCGTCATCTTTCCCGACAAAAAGCAAACGCTGTCCGCCTCCCTACCGGCTGTGGAGGCGGTCCGTATCGTGCAGAACATGCCTGAACCGAACCCTGTTGTCAGGGTGGTTTGCGACCTAAAGACTCCCCTCTACGTGGTGCCTTCAGCCCCCAGCGAACAAGAGTTGGTGCTGGAATTCCCGGGCCGAAACCTGGCCGCTGGTGAGGCGCGAAAAGGCTCAGGGCGCACCCAAAAGGTTCAGCCGGGCTCGGTGCGCGGAAGAGTGATTTGCATCGATCCGGGTCACGGAGGGTCAGACCCCGGAGCCATAAACCGCTCGGTCAACCTCACCGAAAAGCAGGCCACTCTGGATATTTCTCTGCGTCTGGCAAAACAGTTGGAGGCCCGGGGTTGGACTGTAGTCCTGACCAGAAACGTCGATCGAGACGTCTCCTGGGCAGGCTCTTCGGCAACCCAAGAGTTGGGCGCTCGAGCCCGAGTGGCCAATAATGCCGGAGCCGATGTCTTTCTGTCGATTCATTGCGATGCCGCCGCCAACCCCGCAGCCGAGGGCACCTCGCTGCATTGGTACAAAGCCGCCGACCTGCGCCTGGCTCAAGCTCTCGAGGGCGATATCCTAAGAGCAACTGGGCGCAAGAATCGAGGCCTGTTGAAAAACCGATTTTATGTCCTGGCCCACACCACCATGCCGGCCGTTCTCATCGAAACCGCCTTCTTGACCAACCCTACCGAAGGGCGCTTACTGGCCGATCCCAACTATCGACAACGCATCGCCGAAGGGATCGCCGACGGCCTCGACGTGTACGCCGCTCACAACTTTGTGAACCGGCTCTCGAGCACGCCCTGATCAGCCTGGAAGCAACCATAGAAAGCAGCTGAGCCCAAGGGAGAGCGTCACAGTGGGAGTCCCCATTAGCCTAACGGTCCAAAAAGTAAACCCTGGCTCCAGTCACCAAGGTGTCGAAGGTGCCGTTGAAGTCGTAGTCAAAACGGTGGAGCCTTGACGAGGAGGAGTGAGTGGTCACCGCCGGCTCTTCCACGAACCTGCCGGTGCCATCGCCGTATGCACGAACCAGACCACCATCAGAAGTGAGAATCAGAAGGTCCAGATGGCCGTCCTCGTTCGCATCCTCGAAGATTACGCTGCGCACTTGCCGATTGCGCCCTATCCGAGGGAAAGCATCGAAAGGAAACATCTCCACGGCACTGCCGGTGAGGAAGCTGTACACCGACGGGACGGGTTGAAAAAGTGGGGCGGGTTCTGGCGCTGGAAGACCCTCGTAAGCTTCTGAATAGGTTGAAAGGAAAACGATTCCCTCCTCGGCACCTGTGCCGGTCAGGTCCGCGAACTTGGCCAAGTATGCTCCAAAGTGGGGGTACGTCTGAAAATCCGACATCACCGTTCCAAACACTCCGGGTTCTAGAGCTAGGACGGTCCTCGACTCATTCCAAATATCCAGCGCCCCATCTCCATTGAAGTCTGCCAGTTTCACATAATTGGTTGACACTTGAGTGGATATCGTTTGAGTCAACTCAAAAGTTCCGTCCCCCTGACCCAACCAAACTTGATAGGACCCATTCAGCGTAGAATCCCGGGTCATGAGAAGACCATCCACATGGCCGTCCTGATCGAGATCTGCAAGATTTCGCGAAATGCTCCAAGCGTTCTGGACAAGAATCGGATCCAAGCTTTCAAAATCGCCGTCTCCAAGGTTGAGAGCAACGTGCAGGTTTTCGCCACTCAACCACATCAAGTCAGGCAAACCATCCCCATTGAAATCTTCAAGGCGAAATTGGTGACCCAAGACTAAGCCATGGGCTGAACTCACGAAGGATCTCAAGTCGGTGCCGAGTTGGAGAGTGGTCTCGTCCATCAGGTCCATCAATAGGTCGCCGTTGAAATCCGCTGCTTGGTCAGCGTACGAGCCAAACTGGTGGTCAGAAACTGAAGTCGGCCCGAAAGTTCCGTCGCCGTTGTTGAATTCCCAAGTCACAGTGGAGTCTCTCTGGTGCAAAATATCGATCCAGCCATCCTGGTTCAGATCCAAGAATCCCAAGGCCGGCCATCCGAGAGAGGACCAAGACGAGAGAACGTTTGAGAAGAGTCCAACAATAGAGTGTCTGGTGATTAACTCCAGGGTACCGCTGTTGGTCACGTCGACTCTGAAATTCAGACGCATTCCGTCAAGACCTCGGCCCTCGTTGATGGGAATGATGGGGCCCAGGCTCAGCTCCCCATTCAAACTCAACAGAGTTTGGGTTGAGGGAGGATTTCCATGATTGTGGGGGGTGAGGTCGATCATCAGATCATCGATGCCGTCATCGTTGAGCTCGACAACCTGGAGCCCGCGGAAACGTAAGCCTTCGGGCTCGGTAAGTTGAAGACGCCGGACAGCCCCGTCAGGCTCTCCGTGGCCATCGTTGATCATCCACACCACCTCACCGGTGAGGTCATCAAGCGCGGCGATATCGTCAAAGCCATCGTTATTGATGTCGAGGACGGCCGGTGGCCCGGGATTGGTGGGGAACGGTAGGAGTGGGCCGGGCTGAAAACTGCCGCTCCCGTCCCCTATGAATATTTGAGGCTCAGCTCCGGCACTACTGTGGGTCCAACTGTAGAGCAAGACATCGAGGCCACCCTCATCGGCAAAGTTTCCGACCAAGGGCGCAGGAAGTTCTCGGGTGGTGCTGCGGTTGCTCAGGACGGTGAAGCCCCCAGCCCCGTCGCCCTTCAAAACCCTCAAGACGTATGCGGGCGTAGAGGAACTGCCGGTGTTCACCGTGCACACCAAATCGAGATGGCCGTCTCCGTCGAAATCACCGGCGTCGAACCCTCGGATTGTGCCGCCCACGGAGTGATAATGCGGTGAAAAAGACCCGTCCGAATTGGCCAGAGCAATAATAAAGCCCCGAAGACCGGCCTCGTCATTGGCCAACCCTATCAAGTCCGAACGACCATTCCCATTCAAGTCGTGGTAGACGATCCGTCCATAATCGGCAAGCCCCAACTCCTGAACCGGGAATCCGCTGACCTCGGCTGAGGGTTGGTAGGGGGAATTCATGCGGCGGGGCTGACCTCGGTCGGGGTCGCAGGCGTGCAGAACATCGAGGTCCTGCCAAAGCGGCCGCCGTCGAGATAAGGCCACCGCTTCGGCCTCGCCCAAATCTTGCGGGTTCAGGCTCACCTCGGGGCGCAGCAGTTTGAAGCGTCCGTCTTGAAGATAGGCCAAGTCCAGAGAACTGCGGCCGGCCACCGGCGAGGTGGCGTTCTCCACCAATAGGGCCATCTGAGAACCGGAGATTCCAAAGAGGTTTTCAGGCTCAGACCCGGTGTTGGGCAACAGGTTGGTGGCCCGGGATGAAAAGACCAGGCCCAGGTCGGAAAGTGAGGGCGAAAACGAGTCTCCGTTGCCGGCCACGTTCTGGGCCGAGCGAGACAGCACCGCGCTGCGGCTCTCGATCCTGCTCCAACCGTAGACCTGCCAGGAACCGTAGAGCTTAGACACATAGGCGGCCAGGCTGCCGTCGCTGTTGAGGGTCGGGCTCACCGAGTCCTCGGTCTCTTGGGCCGTAATCCAGGTGAGTTCTCCGCTGAGACGGTCGTGCAGATAGATATCCCTGCGCTGGTCGGTGTCCCCCGGGAGCAACCTGGCCGAGGTGGACAGGGCGATGGTGGAGCCGTCGCCGGAGATGGTCACCTCGTGAGTGGGGCCGTCGGCGGTGGGGGTCAGACAATGAAACCGCTTGGCCAGTCGTTCCCAAAGATAGGCATTGGTGTGACCGTGCTCGGTGGTGACGGTGCGGTCGAGATCGGTGGCCTCACTCAGGAAAACCACAAACCTCCCGCACTCGGAGATCGAGGGGCCCCAGCTCGGACCGTCCCCCCGGGTAGTGACGGCCTGGAGCTCGCCAAACATCAGATCTCGCAGATAAACCTCCGAGCGCTCCTGGTACACCCGGTCGGTGAGCGGAGCAGAGTTGGCGAACACCAGATAGCGATCGCCTGCCCAAGCGCGCTCGGGCAAAGCGCGCAGCAAGGGCTGCTCGAGGGACGGGAGAGGATTGGCCGGTGGCGTAAGGCCGGGAGTGGTGGTTGGGGTGGGAGTGGGGCTCGGAGATGGACTCGAGGTCGGACCGGGCGTAGGACTCCCCGTGGGGCTCGGAGAGGGACTCGAGGTCGGACCCGGCGTGGGACTCCCCGTGGGGCTCGGAGAGGGAGTGGGGGAAGGCGAGGTTGGAGGTAAGACCGGCTCCGAAGGAAGCTCGAAGGCCACCGGAGCGCTCGAGCCTCCCCCGCCTCCCCCACCACAGCCACTCAATCCGAAAGTCACCAGGGCCAAAAAAAACGTCAAGACTAGGCTCAAAACCTGACGAACAGAATCCACTTGAGACACAGACGCACACTTCCTCGAAGTCGTAGAGATTAGAGGGATTTCCCTCCCAAAGACAAGGCACCTCTGACCGATCGGCTATCTCCGTCGTTTTCGTACAAATTTCCTAGGCCTACCCGGACCTTTGGGTTTCGGTAGGGAGGCGTGGGGCAGGACCGTTCTGTACAACCGTCTCGACTGGGCTTGGGCTGGCGATTGGGCTAGGTGATGGTCCCGGGTCTAGTCTCATATTCCGCACTTCTCAAACTAGTTGCTAAAACCAGGACTATATGAAGCAAAGAGCACCCAGGTTTTTCCCTGAAATGTCGAAGTGTGTTTGACAAGGAATGAAAACAGGCCAGGCTAAGCATTTTGTCCGAGAAGTGCGGAATCTGGGTCTAGGCCTAGAATTCTTCCAGTCAATGTGTGATAACGCTCGAAGTCTCTTAGAGCGTCTGCAGCAACTGCACCATCGGAAGGAATGAAGCGATGGTAATAAATCCGACCACCAGTCCCATTATGGCCATAATGACGGGCTCGATCAGGGAAGCCATCTGATCCAATTGATGCTCCAGGTCTTCCTCGTAGAGCGCTCCGATTCTCCGGACCATCTCTGCTAGAGTACCCGTTTCCTCACCGACCTTGATCATTTGCAAGGCCATGGGGCTGAAGACTTCGTGGCTTTCCAGGGCCGCAAAGATACTGTTCCCTTGAAGTAGTGACTCTCGAGCCCAGCGGATGCGTCGAGCGTAGACCTCGTTATTGGCCACTTTGTCGACCACCTGTAGGGCCTCCGACAATGAGACACCGGAATCGAGAAGGGTCGCTAAAGTGAAAAGGATGCGCGACTGAGTGGAGAGTTTGAACAGTTGTCCCAGGATGGGAGCGCGAAGCACGTAAGTGTCCACGTGGTAGCGAATCTCAGGTGTCTTGTCGAGGTTCTGGTAGGCATTGAAGGCCAAAGCTCCCATGATCACAGAAATCAGGATAATCGGCCCGGAAATGTACGGATTCTGAGCTCCATCGGCGAACCACATCATCAACTTCGTAGGGAGCGGAAGTTCCACGGCCATGGACTGAAACATGGGGATCATCTGAGGCATGATGTAGAAAGTGAAGAAGGCCACCACAGCAACACAGACCACCAGGATAACGCAAGGGTAGGCCAGCGTGGCTTGCACCCTCTTTTGCATGCCAACCGTTTTTTCCAACAGGTCCGCCAATTTCTTTAGGGCCACGTCCAGGGCTCCGGAGGTCTCTCCGGCTTTGACCAGCGCAATAAAGACGTTTCCAAAAACCCGAGGCTGTTCCGAGAGCGCCTGAGAGATGGACTTACCGCCCTCGATCTCATCGGCAACCCGGCTCATCACCAAGTTGAGATTCCGGTCTTCTCCCTTACTGCAGAAGCGGAAAGCCCGGTTGATGGCGATTCCAGAGTTGACCATCACGGCCAACTGTCGACAGTAAATGGACAGACTTTCGATCTTCACGCGGGGAGAACGCCGCATAAAGACCGCAGATGCAGACCCTCCCTTCTGCTCCTCAACCACCAGGATGTTCTTGTAAACAGCCCTGAGCCGGTCCTGGGCAACCTGGAGGGAGGGAGCCGAAAGTGTGCCGGAGACCACCTGGTCTCTCTCGTCAATAACTTTAAATAGAAAACTTGCCACGAGGAACGATTCGCTAAGAACAGAACGGCTCCTTGCCATGATCGACTCTCACGTACATATTGATGCCCAAGTTTATCGAGAATCAGGGTCTGTTGAGGAGGTCCTTCAAGCGGCTCAGCGAGCCGGTGTCCATAGAGTGATTACCCCAGCCCTCCATTTTGACTCATTTTTCGAGCTCTTGAGTCTTTCCGAGAAGCACTCGAGGATCTCTCCGGCGGTGGGCATCCATCCCCACGAGGTGAAGGAATCTTTTTTGGAATCGCTGACCGACAATCTCGAATCGGCCCTGTCGAAGCTCAAGGCTCCCATCCTGGGGGAGACCGGACTCGAGGCCCATTACGATTTTGTCCCCTGGGACCTTCAACTCGCCAGCCTCAGAGCCCACCTTGAGACGGCTCAAACCCACCTGGTCCCCATCATCCTTCACTGCCGATCTGCAGAAGAAAGCCTCTACCACGAACTCAAGAAATATCGTTTACCCAGGGGCGGAGTGGTCCATTGCTTCACCGGGAGCTGGTCCTGGGCCCAGCGATTTCTGGACTTGGGTTTTCATCTAGGAATAACCGGAATCGTAACTTTTAAGAAGGCCGCCGATGTTGCCGAAGTGGCGACCAAAGCTCCCCTGGAGCGACTGCTGGTGGAAACCGATGGTCCCTATCTCGCCCCCATTCCCCATAGAGGAAAGACCAATTTCCCAGCATACATTCCTCTGATCGTGGACAAGATCGGCCAACTGCGAGGCCTGGACGCCCGTGAGGTTGCTCGACAAACTGTAGACAACACCATAAAGCTCTTCGACTTACCGGAACTCGCAGAAGACTCTTCGGTTTGAGTGTCCAGGATCCGGGAACCCGGAGATCCTCGAAGGCTCGGCAAAGGAGATCAAAAGGCTTTGCAGAACCCAAATCGCCGCCGATAAGACTATCCCAAAGGGGTCATATCGGCCTCAATATCAAGAAAAAGGGGGGCGTTCAGCGCCTCCAAGAAGGAGACAGAATGAACACTTGGCGTAAGCTCTGGCTCTCGGTTGTTGCAACCGCGTTGCTCGCCTCCGTCCTTCCTGCCCAGGCTGAAGTAACTTGGGACGCTGTGAAGAACAAGATCAAATCCGCAAAAGACTATCAAGTCACCTACAAGTACAACGGTCCTCAAGGCATTTTCGACTTTGACTATCGCTGGGCCGGCGACAAGATCCGCACCGAGATCACCAACAGCAAATCTGATCCCACCCGTCGAGGAACTGTCATCGTTTTTGACAAGTCCTTTGCAGCGGACAAAGTTCGCGCAAAAACCGGTGGAGGAGTGATCGTACGGAACACCAACCACAAAGACGTAGAGGGCCGACCCTTTCATCAGTCGCTTTTTGACATGATCTTAGGACAGGTCGCCAGTCTGGGGAAACCCACTGTGACCCAACAGGGCAAAAATACTATGTTCAGCTTCAAGGACGCTGGTGGAACATACAATATTTGGGCCAACGAGAACGCTGAGATCGTCAAAACCGAGCGCCGAGTCGATCGGACCGACGAAACTCGGGAGTTCCTGACTCACCGTTGGAACAGCAGTCCAAAGATGGATATGTAGCTCCAGCAAAACCTGAAAAAACCAAGAGAGAGGCCCGGGCGTCTGCCAGACAACCGGGCCTCTCTTTTTGTCTTTAGTAATATTATTGGCAAACTTGTCCGAGAAGTTTTGCTCTTGGGTATAAAGGGACATAGCTACTATCGAGGAATTCGCCCAGCGAGACCCCAAGAGGAATGACATCCAAAAGTGCAAGAGTTCCGTACTAGCGTAACAGGCCGAGCATTCATTCTGGCTAGCCCGGCGATAATCAGCTCCTTCCTGTTGCTATACTTTTCCTGGGAAGCTTCTCAGAAGTTCTCCCCTGCGGACCCTACCCGCTACATCTTTGCCGGACTACCCGCCTTGGTTGCACTTTGCATCCTGCTCGCCGTAGGGCTGATCTTTTACCGATACTCCAGTCAATCGGTGACCCTCGAAGGAAACCGCCTGAACTACAGGGGAGGCGGCCTGATCTTGACCATGGACGTGGTCCGAATGGCGTACAGTCCTCCCGTGGACAGCGGATTCCTGAAGATCATCATGTTCAGCGATGGAGTTCATTTCATCCAGATTCCTCGACCATTCATGTCCGAACTCGACTTTGTCCAGCTTGCCAACGAGATCGACAAGCGCAGACGAGGCGGTCGACTCTCTTCCAACACTTCGTACTCGCTCTAGTCCACGCAGTGTGCCTCAGTTTTCGCTGAGATTCTCGATGGAATGAGTTGACCCATCCCTCACAGCGCTGCGCTCGCTTATTTCTCCTCTCCGAAAGCGCCTTTTTGCTTGGGCACTCTCGGGTACTAGGGCGTGTGTAGAAGGAACGAAAAGACTCTCTTCGAAAGACCGGCAGGTGGATGAACAAACAGTACACGCGCAATTTGTCACTATCGCCCTGGCACTTACCCCGGCCCTTCTTCGAAACAGAAGAATCGAGGATCCCAAAGAGGCCGTGGGTATCTACATGCAGGTCTATGATGCGGTGATACAGGCCGCCATAGCCAACGAAGAGCGCAACGCGCAAACGCCCTCCTAGCTCTCATCTTCGTCTAGGTCCTGCTGCCTAAGTCTTCCTAACAGCCGATCTCGGAAGCCTGTGGGAGCCGTGGTGGTGAGATCTGTGTCCAACTGCGGGGCGATCACAATTTCTCGGGACACCCGCTCCTTCAGACTGACAGGGGCACCGACCTTAAGAAGATCACCCAAGTCTGAGGGACCCATCCAAGCAGCGCCAGCCCAACTGTCAACGGACCCCGGCCTCCGTCGGCCCCAGGCTCCGCAGATCAAACTGCTCAGAGCGCTTACTCCGATCACCAATGCAAGCCATTGGTCGGCAACCAACAGGGCGGCCACGAGGAACAGAAGCTCCAAAAAACTCCACCAAGCAACGACTTCCGGACTAGCGACTCGAGAAACCGAAATAGCCAGAGCTCGATCCCACGCTAGATAGAATAGCACGAAGGTTGGCAGCGCCGAGAGATTCCAAGGCATCCAGGCTAGAAAAAGAAGCGAGGAGAAGATCGAGCCTGCCAATCGCCGAGCGCAGAGACTTCGAAGCGCCCAACGATGCCCCGGCACGGACACCTGATCTACCCCATTTTCCAGTTCAATATCCCCTCCACGACTCCAAGAAAAAAGCTGGCTCCCCAAGAAATTTAGAAGCAACCAGGGAAGCAAGACCCGACCTACCAGATCTTCCCCTGAAAAATTGTCCGACTGCAGCAGTCCCAAAAAAGTCGCCCAACAGCCAGCCGCCAGACCTCCCAAGCACCAGGTTTCCTTTCGCCCCAAGAGCGACCGAGAGCTGCCGTCCTCGAACCGCCAAAGTAAGAACACCGCCCCTATCAGCAAGAAAAGCCCTCTCTCCAATGGCCACGACGTGAGGATGCACACCGTTACTCCTTGCGCCAGAAAGCCACCGAAGACCAACATGTTGACCCAGGGCAGCAGCACCGAAATGACAGCAGCACTAGAGAGAATCAGGACTTGCCCTAGAAAACCTTGAAGCAGCAGGTTTTGATCTATTCCTCTAATTGGGAGAGTCGCCAGAGAAATCCAAAAGGGAAGCTGATAGGCCAAGCTCACCAGGATAAAACTCACCACTCTTCGGGATCGAGTCCCTACGGAGTCGGAGGCCTCCCCTTCGGGCCAGGCGCCGAACAGCCAGAGCGCTCTGGCGACCACAACCGTGACTAAAAAGTTCGAAGCCGCACCCCCAAAAAGCAGAACAGAACTCAGCAGGGCGAGAAAACAACACACCTCCACGGCGCCAAAACCGGACGCTTCGTCGAATCCCGAATCCCGGCTGGAGAAAGCAGATGGACTATTCACGGAGGTAGGCTCGAATAGGAAGAGTGATCTTGAGTTGGCCGGTGCGCTGCGTCTCAGGGGTGGACTCTACGGACAGCATGCCGACAGAAACCACGCAAGCTCCCTCCTGACTGCTCTCCGACAGCAGAACCAAGAAGGCGGGAAGGCTAAAGAATGATCCGCTCAGATTCAATTGGAACTCCACCGAAACGAAGGGCGGAAAACTGCTGTACTGACCTGCAGAGACCGAGTGCAGGCGCAAGGGGCGGATGGGCCCATTCTGGTAGGAATCGTCTGCCATGCGAGCCTGAAGAGACTCGATGAGTTCGGCAACCTGAAGAGAGGCTTCACCTCGAACGGCACCGACCTGACCCGATCGGGATTCAAGGCTTGTCAGGGCGGAAAACTCTTCGACCAACTCCTGATACCGCTGCTGCGCTAAACGATCAGCGACAGCCTGAGCTCTGAGCTCCGTCAGTCGGCTCTGTTGCACTTCTAGTCGGACCCCGACGGCACGAAACCGCTGATAGGAACTGACCACAGGTGAAACAAGAACCGCCGAGAGGAATAAAACCAAGGCTAGAACGTGCGGGACGAAAACACGCCAACTCACACCACAACCAACGCTAGAGGGCCGACCGGTATCCTTCGTGCTCGAGGTTCTGATTGAGCTTATCCAGCGCCCGCTTCAGTCGCGACTGGACAGTCCCCAAGGGCAACTCCAAGACGGCGGCGATCTCTTTATAGGACAGATCTGCCACGAACCTAAGGAGAACCACGGACCGGAACTCGAAGGGCAGTTGACGAACAGCATGATGCAAATCCAGAGACACTTCCAAACCGGCCTGGGTTTCGTCAGAGTCCAGAGAATCTGCCGAGAGCGTACCAACGATCTCTTGCTCGCGCTTAATCGACCGGTAGGCATTAAGGAAGGTGTTCATGGTGACACGATAGAGCCAAGTGGAAAACTTCGAGTCGTGACGAAATCGAGGTAACCCCCCAAGAACCTTGATCCAGGCTTCTTGGGCCAAGTCCTCAGCTTGATGAGGGTTCCGAGTGAAGGACACGGCCATGGCGTATATACTGTCCTGATAGAGCTCGATCAGACGCTCCACAGCAACGGTTTCACCGTTCTGAGCTCGCTTGAGAAGATTGGTCGGCTCTGGGCGAACAACTCGGGACAGGACATCAGACAGAGCCCCAGCTCCGACTTTACCGACCCAACTATCAGCAACTTGAGATGAAATCATAGCGCTTACCCTAAGAACGAATCTCCTGAGAGCATACTTGCCCAGCCTTTCCCGGGATT
>JBJHCR010000183.1:0-13228 GCA_050486105.1 Vulcanimicrobiota bacterium | reverse complement strand
GGCTAGGGACGAGCTCGCAGGTGCGTATGACTGGTACGAGCATCGCCGGGTCGGTTTGGGAGAAGAATTCTTATCCTGTTTCGAGGCAAGTCACCACGGGATAGCCAGAAGTCGACACGTTGCGCCAAAGTATACAAAGATTTCCGCCGAACAATTGTGCGCCGATTCCCCTATTCAATTTTCTACGAGTTTGATGGAACCACTGTGATGGTCTACTTAGTCTTCCATAGTTCCAAGGATCCAAACAAATGGAAGAGACGGTATCCGTAGTCCGAGCGGTTGGCACAACATAGACACACATTCCAATCCACCAACCACGACAAACCCAATAACCAAGACGTTTCTCGGACCAAGACTCAGTTCTGGCAAATGAGCGTGTCATGTGAAGTCTTTGAGTGTTGTTTTGGCCTCGTTTTGGACTTCCTGGGCATGCCAACGGACTTTAGTGAATCGGACCTCGCCAGAAAACTGAGTTGGAGCCGAGCACCTAAGGCCGCTGTCGAGCGCGATGCCTGGATTCGTTTTTGGCTCGGTCGCGGTTCTCGGGGCCGCCTTTGTCAAGTTTGGTTGGGACCCGGGTGACCGCTCTTCGGGGAAAGAATTGCCGTTGTTCGGCCAAGTTCTGGCAGTGGCATTGATCATCGGAGCTGTGCTCGGTTTTTGGTACGTCTGCACATATCCCGTTTAGGTTGGCTTCTAAATGCCGCCCCCAAGCTATCACTCCCCGGATCTCCGATTGGTTGGCTGGCCAGGATCAAATTTGTGCTTATCTCCCTGGCTGCGCGGAACCTGTCAAGGGGCGTTGTAGCTTTCCTGGAGCCAGGTTCATCCGAAGTGTTGTCTCATTCACATCCGGTGGACCAAAGAGCGGGAATAGCCTACAGAGTTCGGTGTCCTAGCGGAAACTCTCCGACATTGCCCGTTGAGTGGTGGTTCATCATCATCGAGCGTGAGTTGACCCCCAGGGACTCCTCGGAGCAATAGAAGTTGCCCGAACCCGTGAGATTCATACGAATATCTTGGACAAGGGAATCACCACCGTCTTGAACAAAGGTGCTCAAATGAACGCGATTGCCATGCTTGCTGACAGTGATGACCTGAGGGGAGAATTGGAAATCGAGGTCCTCGGAGTCCACGAGTCGCACATTACCAGCTTTGTCCGTCCAGGCGTCGTAGCTCCGGGCCCCGGCACCCAAATCGAGTTCAACCGGCTCCCACTCTTGGCCGGCCGTCTGGATTCTCTGAAAGGTTTCGGACTCGGTCAGAGGTTTGAGATTTTTCGGCTCAAGCATGGGTACTTCACGCCAAGTCACGGCTTTGGCGTTCTTTTGGAAGGCGTCGCGGATTTCGGGTTCAAGCTCCCCGTCGACTTTCAGTTCGCGGATTTCGTTTCCACGAATGTACTTGGTGGAAGGTGCTTTGTGGTTGGCTACCGTGATGGACATCGACATGAGTCAAAGTTACAACAGCTGCCTGAAAAGCTCCTGAAAACCTAAGGCGCCACCTAACTCGTCTTTGTTGACTGCGGATTGGCAAGTTAGGGGGCGATAGCAGAATGTCCGGCCACTCGTTGTTCAGGTGGCAACTCGCGCCTGAGCTTCCTGGAGGCCTTGGTTTTAGACGGAGGACCGAAGCGACAGAAGGCATGTTGGCTTCTAGGTCGAAATCAACCAGGTGAAGCCCCTCGACCAGACAGCCTCTTTTCAGACTCCTACCTTTCACCTCCGAAGTGGACCTCAAAGTGAAACCGAGAAGGCACTTCCCCAAGGTGAACAGCCGAATGAAGCTTTTGTCCCTTCTGACGGGATTCTCCAGGACGGCAAATGTGGCCTAGGTTGCCAGATCAATAAAGGAGTTCTTGAGCCCATCAAGGGTGGCATCAAGAAGGGAGCTATCAAGGCCGCCAAGTTGGGCAAGATCGTCAAATCGGCCACTGTCACCGCTTTGCAGGTGGCCCCCACCTTGGGAACTCTGGTGGCCGCCAGCGCCCTCTCGCGGGTGGAAGGTCTCCTGCCTGGCAAGGAAAAGCTGAGCGCCGTGGAGTGGCTGCAGCTTCGCTCTCCCAAGCTCTTCAATAAAACTCTAGAAACCGCCGCGAACTTGGTGGGCAGCAAACCCATCGACGCCACCGGGTTGTCGGTGGGAGAACTCGTAGAGATCGAAGAGCACATCTTCAAGTCTCTGGCCCCTAGCCGGGATGCCAACGGGGTGAAGCAACCGGCCCGCTTCATTTCCCAGTTGGCGAGCGCTCCTTTTCGCCATCCCGATGCCCCCCAGGCGGCCTTCGTCTACCTGGGTGAGGGTCGGGAAGAGGACTCAGAAAAGGTCATGAGTCTTTGGAACTCTCCCGAGCCTCCCAAGGAGAACCCCTTCGATGAGGCCTCGGACTTGAATTGGGTTTGGGAAGTTCTTGAAGGCAAAGCGGCCAAGAAGAAGCTGCCGGTGTTCATCGACCTCGACGGCGACGCCCGAACCTTCACCTCGGCCGAGTACGTTTCTAAAGAGATCATGGATTCCATGGTCACCCGCCATAACGATTTCGGCAATGGATTTCACGATTCAGGACTCTACTACACCTGGCTCAACACCCGTCAAGAGTCGCTGTACAGCACTTTGAGTCCCTGGATGGAGCAGCGCGACCCTAAGCTCGGGCAAACCATCGAGCAGATCAAGACCGACCTCACTCCTCCCTGGTTGGGAGGCCGAGAGGGCCTCGGCCCATGGCCCTCCCTCCGGCAGTCGAATCGGGCCTTTAAGTCCCTCGACCGTTTGGCTGAAGACAGCAGCAAAGGGGCCAAAGGCCTGGGAGACTTTGCCGATACTCTGATCTCATTGGATCGGGATGTGTTGACCGCCACCATGACCCATTGGATGAAAGTTCTCAAGCAGTCCGGGGGTAAGAAACGAAACGAACTCTTAGGACCCTTGGCTAAGTCTTGGGTTAAGCTGCACACCGATTCGGCGATGAATCCTGAGTTGGCGGTGCCCAAAGGGGCGCCGATGCTGAGAGCCCTGGAAGGCCCTCCACCGGTCATGACCACCCGCTCTTACGACCGGGCCACCGGAGTAGGGGAGGTGGTGAATAACACCCTCACCGGACTCGGGATCCTTGAGCGCAAAGAGTTTATGGACCAACTGAAGACGGAACTGCGGGAAAACCTCCCGTTCTTTCAGGGTCAGGACGATCGTTTTTCCAAGATGTTGGGCGACAAATACGAGGGGCTAGACTTTGGCCGGCTCCTCACCGACCGCTTGGGTTGCGATGACGCCGACCTTGAGCGCCGACTCGAGCAACTCAGGCAAGCCACCTATCGTCCCGAGGGCTTGACGGAGCGAGAGCAAGCCGAACTTCATCGTCATTACGGGATCGCCGATTGGCTGGTGAACTCCCAGAAGAGATATGGAGACGTGCAGTTCGGCCTGATCGGTCACGCCCCGGCCTTCAAAAAAGACCCCTTAGCCGTGAGCCAGTTTTTCGACCAGATGGAACCGCCCAAGGCGGTGAGCATGCTGGGACCTGGGCCCACCAAAGTTAAGGAGCTTGGGGACAAGTCTTCTCCCCACGAACTCAAGATTTCCATCTTTCGCGAGGGCGGAGGCGGTAAGGGCATGGCTTATCCCGTACCTTCGGCTGCTCTCAAGGGTGGTCTGAATTCCATCAACTATAAGTTCGATGATGGGGGCGGCAGTTCTGCCGGGGTTATTCCCTCGCTGTTAGAGGCTGCAGGTTACAACGACGAAGAGATCGCCGAGATCTCCGCTCGCCTCGACTTCAAGGAGTTCAATTCCGATGCCATCCCCCTTCTGGGAGGCACCGATCCCAAGATCGGTGGGGTGAACCAGACCGGAATGTTCTCCTCCCAAAAGATGTATAAAGAACTCTACGAGCTACTCTCCGAGAAGCTCGGCATCGAGGGACGCCCCATTCTGTTTCGGGATCTGCCTCAGCGCATTGCCATCACCGCCACGGTGATGAACACCGACCTGCCTCCCGATGACCCTTTATACCAACTCATCGATGGGGACCGGCGCTTTGTCATGAACCCGGAAGACACCCCCAACTTTGATGTCATTGGGGCCGTCACCGCCTCCACGGCGGTTCCTGCCTACTTCAACGCTCCCCAAATGCAGGTCGCTCGCACAGTGGAAGAAGACGGAGAGCTGACCACCAAACTGTTCCGCATGCAGTTTGTGGATGGGGGACTGGTAGACAATTTCCCCGTTTCAGCGGCCCGTCGAGAAGAAGAGGGAAAAACCGCCCTGGTGGTGGTTCCGGCCTACTATGAAGCCATCGACCCGGAGACCGGCGAGAAGGTGAGTCTCTCCACCTTGAACTTCGACGATGGAGATCTCGAAGCAGTGAATCAGCAAAACGAAGCTTACTATCAGAACATGATGCCTAAACTTGACGACTTCATGCAGAAGGTGGTTCAGGAAGGCTACTCCCGAGTGGTCTTTGCCATGAACCTAACCGACCTTGAGGAGCAAACCGAGCCCCTGATTCAAGGAAAGAGTGCTGAAGACACCGAGCGCCTGCTGGCTTTAGCCGGGGAATCGGGACTGCAGACCATGACCGCTCCCGACGGGCGCGAATTCATGAAGAAGACGGTCAACGGGCCCAGTTTGGTGAAAACGGCAGCCGGTGGAGTGTTCAACCTCTTCATCGACGGGCAATCCGGAGAGAACAACGAGTACCGCTGGGGGCTGCGCGAGTCCCGAGCCATTCCCGGGGTCAGTGAAGAAGAGAACGTACTGCAATTGATCCGAGGGGTCGGGGCTTCGGCCCTGGCTACCAGCAAGGAGCAGAAGAGGGCTCGACTTTTCGAGCAGTTGAGTTGATTGATGACACGCCCTAATTAGGCAGCTCTGCGGTTGTTCACCAGGAACCCGAGAGGGTGGTGCGAGGGTATCTCTTGGCTCTTTGGAAGTTCACTAGAATGCCTGCTTATCCACAACAATTCTTCTTTTTGCGCCTAGCTTTGACCTTGTGCTTGATTTCCCACCTGCTTTGGCTCTTTGGACTCAGTGTCTTGGCCCTTAGCTTATTTGAGTCGTGGCCTTGGCAGGCTCAAAACCTGGCTTGGCCCTTCCTCTTGGCTCACATCTTCCTCAACCTACTGGCCTTTTTTCTGTTGATTTGCTTTTTCCGCACCAATCGCAAAGAGGAAGGCTATCTCGTTCTTGCATGTCTCACCAGTGTGTTCGCAGGAGGAAGAGCCTTAGCTCCAAACCCCGACTTATTTGAAACCTTGGTGCTCATCTTTACGACCGCAGCCTTTCTGTTATTTTACCTGCGCGGAGTTCTCAAGTCGAACGACAGACCTAGGCTCTCTTCGCACCCCCGGATCTCCTTGGGCCTTACTGTAGTCTTCCTAGCTCTGCTCTCCTTGGGCCAAAGGAACGCTGCACGACTCGACACCTCTTATCTACCACTATTCTTTGGGTTGGGCTCGGCCCTTGCTCTAGGCTTGGCCCTATGGAACTATGTAATCTTGATCATAGTTCGAAACGAAGTCAAGGACCTTGGTCTCAGGGCGCAACAGGGACTAGAGGTGAAACTTTAGCACAATTGCACAAAAGAAGGTTCGTGGAGCTTGGTCGCATGAGACGTCAGCACGGAAGGTTAGGGCGACTTGACAGGTTCGGCTGACCTTCGAGGGGTTGGCTTAGTGAATCTTAGGAGCTGATCGGCTATAGAGCAGAGGGGACAATCCGGAGACCTTGTGAGCGCGAGTTTCCGGCCAGCCTCCTAGTCGTCCTCCAGCCTCCTAGTCGTCCTCCAGGCTTTGAAGCCATTCCTTGCGCGCCTTTTCGTAGGCGTCTCGGGCCCTGCGGCGTTCCTTTTGGGTCCCACTGCTGCGTATCGGTTGGTCGACAACGACCTCAAAAGAATATCCATCGGGGTCGATTCCGGTGATCAGCAGGGCAGGGTAAAGTCGTATCCTGGAATCGGGGAACGCCGTCTCGAAGCGGGTGTTGAAAACGCGATGAGAGCGGAGCTTGGGAACCTGTTCGCGATGGGCAAAGTAGGTCAAGCGCTCTGGGGTGGCGCTTCGCATGAGAACTTCGACTCTGAGATTGTTCAGGTCCTTGTCGGCCAGATTGTAGAGTTGGATTGAGCCACGGAATTGAGTGTTTGGCAGATAGCGGTCCGGCCGAGTTCTATCCTGTTGCCAATACACATCGCTAAAGAATTCTTCGGAATACTCGAAGCGTTCGACTAGGATGGGGGACAGGTTGTCATCCTGGGACCAGGCTGGAGAACTCAAGCAGGCAAGAAGGAAGGCCACACTCAGGAAAAGTTTTCGAATCCACATATCGGGGTTCTTCCAGAAGCTCACTCTGTTGCCTGCCCAGCGCTCTGAGTATAGGGATCTCTAAAATCCGGTAGGGAAATCAACAAATCGGGTCTCGACCTGGAATTGGTCTTCCAGCAACCTGCCCAAAGCCTTCACCCCCCAAGTCTCCGTCTGATAGTGGCCCGCTAGAATCAGGTTCATGCCCATCTCTTTGGCGGCATGATATACGGGATGACTGGCTTCCCCGGTGAGCAGTAAATCGGCTCCGGCCTTTTGCGCAGAGGCCAGCAAACCGAGGGACCCTCCGCCAGAGGACACGGCCAATCTGCGAACCTGACCTGGGCCAAACGCCAAAAGTCGAACAGGTTCCTTCACCAGGGAGTTGAGTTGGACTTCCAACTCTTGAGGGGTGGCGCTTTGGCCCTCTCCCACCCAGCCGACCTGATCGAAGCGCTCTTTGGGCTGCCAGCCGAGCTTTTCGAGAAGCTGAACATTATTGCCATAGACTTCGTGGACGTCGAGAGGGAGATGGACGGAGTAGAGGTTGATGTTCTGCGCCAAGAGACATCCTAGGGATTGACGGATGGGACCGGTGACTTTCTTGATGGCCGGCCAGAACAATCCGTGATGGGTGATGATCATCTGGCAGTCTTGGAGGGCCTCAAAGGTCTGCCGGCAAGCATCCACGGCTAGGCCTACCCGCCGAACTTCAGCACAGCCTTCGACCTGCAGTCCGTTCGGACAGTAGGGGTCAGGAACCGTGTCGACTTCCAAGACCCGATCCAAAAAATCCACAATATCTTGTCTTTGTGCCACGTTTCTCTCTCTTATTAGGAGCGATGTTGGGATTCTGCCAGGGCCACGGCGATCTGTCCAGCCAAGTAGGCGTTGTGGAGCAACAGGACGCGGTTGGTATCCAGGGTCCGCCCTTCACTCTGCTCTGCCATGTAGGACAGCAGAAAAGGAGTCAAAGCTTTTCCTTCCACCTTTTCTTCTTGGGCCAGGGCGGTTCCAGCCTCCACCCAGGTCTTCATCTCTGCCTCGGAGATGGCATATTCTGAAGGCACTTCCTGGACCAGCAGCGGAGCGCGGTCCATAACTTCCAAGGACAGACGATAGGCCTGGGCCACATGTTCCGGCTCGTCACAGCGGCTGCCGAATGGGGCCTTCTTGCCAGCCGTATAGAACTCCGGGAAATTGTCGGTGCGGAAAGTGAGCAGAGGGATAGCTCGACTTTCGAGTTGCTCTAGGGTGGTCGGGATATCGATCACCGATTTCGCCCCCGAGCAGACCGTCAGGCAGCGAGTTCGACTCAACTGATGGAGGTCGGCCGAAACGTCGAGTTGCTCCACCCAGCCTTTGTGGACCCCACCGATTCCTCCGGTGGCGAAAACTTGAATACCAAGATGGTCGGCCAGGGGTAAGGTGCCACTGACGGTGGTGGCCCCCAAAGCGCCGGTCATCAGTGTACCGGGGATGTCGCCGGCTCCAACTTTGAGAGCTCCCTCGGCGGTGCAAAGCCGTTCGATGTCCGTAGGGCCGGCTCCGCAGTGGACTTTTCCGTTCTCCAGCCAAAATAAGGCAGGCACAGCTCCCGCCAGACGAACTTGGGCGTCGGTTTCCTTAGCTGTTTCCAAGTTGAAAGGATGCGGCAACCCTTGGCACCAGACCGAGGTTTCTAAAGCCACCAAGGGTTGACCAGACTTCCTTGCCTCCAGAACTTCCTCACTGAAGACCACTAAATCTTCACGCAGGCTCATAAGGGAGCTCCCAACGGGGATCTGAGTACGGTATTCAAAATCGCTCCTTTTTTGACCACGGCTCGCACCGAATTGCTCCCGAACCTATAGATCATATCGCGCCAATCAGAAGTGTCTAGCAGCACCATGTCGGCTTGTTTTCCTGGCTCAAGGCTGCCGATTCGGTCTCCAAGACCTAAAGAGCAAGCAGCATTGATGGTGGCTGCCGTCAAGGCCTCCTCAGGGGTCATCTTCATCTTCAGAACCGCCAGGGACATCGCCATCTGCATGGACTCCATCAAACAAGAGCCTGCGTTGAAATCAGTCCCCAGGGCTACCGGTAGTCCTGCATCCCAAAGCTTGCGAGCTGGGGCATATCGATCCATATCTAGAAAAAAACTGGTGCCAGGAATCACTGTCGGGATGGTTCCGTTCTCTTTTAGGAAAGGCATATCATCTTCAGACAGGTGTTGTAGGTGGTCGCAGGAGGCGGCTCCCAATTGGGCAGCCATGCGCGACCCACCGAGGTTGCTGAACTCTTCGGCGTGGATCCTCAAGCCTAAGCCCAGAGCTTTGGCGGCTTCCAGAACCTGCTTGGACTCCTCGCATGTGAAGGCGCCGCGCTCACAAAAGACATCGGCGAAGCGGGCCAGACCCTCTTCAGCCACTTTGGGCAACAGCTGCTCGGTGATCAGGCTAACGAATCCCTGGCGATTATCGGCATATTCCGGAGGAAGGGCATGGGCTCCGAGGCAGGTGGTCACCAGGTCGATAGGGAGGCATGCATTCAGCCGATTTAAGATTCGGAGTTGCCGCAACTCTTCTTCCACCGAAAATCCGTAGCCGCTCTTGGCCTCCAGAGTTGTGGTCCCGTGGGCCATCATGCGCTCTATGGCGAGGCTCGCTCGCTGAAACAAAGTGTCGTCATCGGTAGTCTTGGTCGCTTCAACAGTGTGGGCGATCCCGCCCCCTTTGGCGTGGATCTCTTCATAGCTCGCACCCTGACCTCGCAGTTGAAATTCGTGCTTGCGATCGCCTCCCCAGAGGGGGTGACAGTGCGGATCTACGAGGCCTGGGATGAGGCAAGTGTTGGGCTGTTGCAGCCAGTCTCCGGCCCAACGCTTGAGAATCTCTGCTTGATGTCCGACGTCCTCGATGTTTCCACCCACGATGACCACGGCTCCGCCTTCAATTAGGCCTAATTGGTTCGCGGCACCCTTGGTGCGAGGGCCTGGCGGACCAGAACAGGTGACCACCTGGTCGGCGATAAAAATCAAATCGGCGTGCTTCATAGGAATACTCCTTTTTTATTCAAAGGTGAGATTCGATGATCTGCTCGGGTCTGAGTCCTTCTGCCTTGAGAAAATGGCGGAAAGACTCGAAAAGGCAAGATTGAGGAAGCAGACCGACCACTTCACTTCCGGTAACCTCCACTCCATACTCTTTTGCCTGTCGACAAACCTCTAAAAAGGCCAGGTGAGGAAGCGCTTTTGTGGGATCGATCAGGTTCATGGATATCTGGACTTTCCCATTCTGGGTCTCTAACGGAAACGCTAAGGCTTGAAGTCCAGGGAGTCCACCGCCCGACCCACGAACCCGACCGGCGATCTGCCGACCAATCTCGAGATCACTGGTGTTCAGAGTGCAATTGAATGCTACCAGCGGAGTGCGGGCGCCGAAAACGGAAACCCCCAAGCTGGGATGTGGCTCCTTGGGGCCGTACTGATTCTCGAGCTCAAGAGATGCCATTCTGGTTCTCAGGCTTTCTGGGCCACCTCTCCGCAGCTGCGGCAGAGTGATCGGATTCTCGGGGTCGGGGCTAGATTCTCGATACATTAAATTCGGGACCGCAGACCGTCTGGCGATAGCGTCGGCGCCCTGGTGGGAGGGAGCGCTGGCTGGATCTAGGTGAGTTCCGCCGAGGGGAACGAAAGGCACCACGTCAACGGCTCCTAGTCTCGGGTGAACACCGATGTGGGCCTTAAGGTCTAGGTGTTCTTCGGCCCATTGGAAGAGGATTTCGAGGGACTCAAGCAATTGCACCTCGTTGCCGATGAAAGAGAAGACCGAACGGTGGTGATCACTGTCGCTCGACCAATCTGCGAGGTTGGCGCCCCGGGATTTGAGAGTGCTGACCAGTTGAGCTAGTTCTTCATGATTGCGGCCGTCAGAAATGTTGACGGCACTCCAATAGAGGGGCAGTTTCATTATTTCAGAGATTTTTAACTGTGATGGGCTCCTCCTGGTTTTGTCGCATCGTGTAACAAAAAGGCAACACTTTATGACTGAGTGTGCGACATAATCCCTCTATGAGGATCACCGGAGCTACCCCCATTGCCCAGCTTGCAGAAAGGCGCGAGCGTTCGCCCAGAGTGGCCATTTTTGATGGATTTGCCGAGAAGGGTGGGGAGCCCGACCACGGCGATGCCGTGGAGGATGTGATCCTTCGCTCGGGTGGTCTTACCGACAGGCAAGTTCAGAACTATCAGAATTCCTTCGAGACGGCGACCTCTCTTGAGGATGTCCAAAAGGCTTCAGCCAAGGACCTCCTGGCCAAGCTTGAGTCCTATACCGCCGAAACCACCGTGGGTTTTCTGGAAGCCACTAGGCTGAATCTTCGGGATGTGATGGATCGTCCCAACACCAAGGTGAGGGTTATCAACCAGTCCCAGAGCATATGTGCTGCCCGAGTAGCCCGCCCTTTCATTGCCGATTTACTGGGAGACAACGAAGACTTTCGGGTGATCGCCAAGGAAGCGCTCGGCCTGCCATTGAGAGCTCACAAAAAGACCGTGGCCGAAGCTTTTCTGAAAGCCGTCCAAGGGATGTTTGACAACAACAAGGACATTGCCAGTGCCACTAAGGACTATCGAGCCGTGGCCAAAGAGGCCTATGATCGTGGGATCTCCCATGTGGTCACCGCCGGGAACCTAGGATCCGTTGCCGCCCACTACGAGGACGTCGGCATGAAGATTCCGCCGAATGCATTCCGCAGTGTGCTGGCCACGGAGTTCGCCACCATTGTGGGTGCCACCGACAGCCGAGGAACCACGACCTTGCGGGATGATAGGGCAGCGAACTTCACCTCGGTCTACGCCGGTACCGAGTTCTCCATGCACGGGATCAACGTCGGCACTCCTGCCAAGGACTGGGTCAGTGAGCGCTACTCCAACGGGACCTCCTTTGCCGCTCCGCAAATGACGGCTCTGATCCACGGCATGGTCACCACCAATCCGAGTCTCAGCGTAGACCAAGTCGAGGGCTTGCTCTATCGCTCCACCGTTCCGGTGAAAGGCACAGAAGAGCAACTTGGCGCGGGGCAGGTCGACCCTCACCGAGCCCCTTGATGCTGGCCGAGCAAACGGCCTACATTGCCAAGCTCTAACCCACGTGAGGCGTGGGAAAGCCGAAGGTGTCCGGTGGGAACGCCTGCGGCTTTCGTGGTCTCAAGGGGCCTGGAGGATGTGCTCGGGCCCCAGGCGGGCACAGAGCACTAGATTCACCTTCCGCACTTCTCAAAATAGTTACCAAAACCAGGACTATGTGAAGCAAACGTCACCCAGAATTTTTCCTGAACTGTCGAAATGTGCTTGACAAGGAATGAAAACAGGCCAGGCTAAGTGTTTTGTCCGAGAAGTGCGGAATGTGAGTCTAGGGAAAGTCTTCCTGACCGAATGAGACCCCTCCAGAGAAAGTGAAGATCTGGATCTTTCCGCAAGGAACCTCGATTTCAAAGCCCTGATCGAATTCCTGGTTATTGAAAATGATGATGTAGTTCAGCCCTTCGATGGGGGTCTCAAAGACCTGTTGAAAATTCTCGCCTGGATTCAGTGTTACAGCCTGTCCTCCGTGGAATGTGACATTGTTGGCCACCGGAATCAGGGTGACGGAATCGGTTTCCGATGCTGCCACTTCCCATCGCGCAGCGGATTGGCACTCAGGGGTCGGGTCAGGAGTAGGACTGGGGTCAGGACTTGGAGTGGGGTCGGGAGTAGGAGTCGGGTCTGGAAGGGGATCGGGGTCAGGAAGGGGAGCGCGCGTGGGAGGAGGACAGTCGTCAACGGAAAGCCGGACGTAGCGAAAATCGAGACTATCCCCATCCTCAAAGAGGAATCCTTGAATCACGATTTCAAAGTGCTCACCGATGGGGACATTGTCGTTGAAGGTGTCGTGGTATCGACTGTTCATAAACGAACGCGATTTGGAGAACTCGATATTCACCAGCCTAGTGAAGTCACTTTCCGGGGTGCTGAGCAGGGTGTTTTCACCAAAGAGGTTGCTGTTTGCGATACCAAAGGCATTGGGGTCTGCCTCTATTTCTTCTCTTTCGCTCTGACTGAAAGGGGCCGGGTTAGAGTTGAGGATGTTCTCCAATGCTGCAGTATAATCTGTCAACTCCACGACGTTGGTGTCCACTCCGAGATCTGGTTCGAGACCTCGCACCTCGGTCTCTCCGTCCTCGTAGGTGATCTCCACTGTGATGGCGTTCGGGCAGATACGCAACACGGCAGTACCTGACCGCTCTGTGGCCGTGTCGAACACTGTGGCCCCCTCCAGCACTAGGCAGTCTCCTTCGAACCTTGGACAAGGTGGTTGATTTGGGACTTGCTGACTGAGGATGTCAAAGTTTCTCGACTGAGAACCTCCCACCTCGGGGAAATCGATCGCCGTTCGACCGAATGCTCCAGATGTCGAGAGCCTCTGAAAGTTCTCGTTTGGTTGAAGACCAGGTCCAGCAGAGGACTGCACATTGGTCTGGCCTTGAATGGCAACGTCGGCCAAAGGCCCACGCAGCAGTTGGTCAGCATCGAATCCTTGATCCTCAAAAATCACAGCCACCGAACCGTTAACCAGCGAACCCACTCTCAATGGTCCCCCGGCGGTATCAATCGTGGGCTGAGTGGAAGCGCTTGGAGTTCCTGCTCCGAAGTCTCTCCGATCGCCACATCCAACCAAGAATATCGATACCAAAAGGGAAAAGAGGATGATTTTCAATGATCTAAAGCGGTTCATGTGTACCCCGTTCAAGCATTTATCCTTGGTACATTTTGCTTCTAAAGGAATAGTCCTTTAGAAGCTCCAGGCAAGGAGTTCCGCTCAGAACCTGGTAGTCATAAGTCATGCTGGTAGTAGAAGCCCTCAAGGACGCTCGCTATTATAACCTGGTCACATTTCGTAAGAGTGGAGACC
>JBJHCR010000182.1:0-13242 GCA_050486105.1 Vulcanimicrobiota bacterium | reverse complement strand
ATACTTAAGCGAGAACCAACGCTGCCAGCACCCAGAGGGTCCCCGATGCATCGGCGGCCCAAACCGGGAAGTTATTTCGGACCAGATCCTTAGGGGCTCCTAGGAACGCATTGCAGCACCTACGCTCTCGTTTCGAGGATAAAGATATCTCAAAGCGAAAGCGGACAGGTAATCGAAATGGATATTGGAAACCAAGACCTAACCTCTCTTTTACATCAGCGTGGCCTGAAGGCCACTCACAGTCGTTTATTGGTGCTGCAAGTTTTGCGCCATTCCGGCGGCCATCGCTCCGCCGACGATGTGGTTGACCTTCTGAAAGTTGCTGGGAATCCTCTTCCTCGAGGCTCTGTTTTCAAGGTGGTGGGAGATCTGGCTCATCATGGCATCCTTATGGTCACCGATGCCGGTCCGGGACGCACTCTCTACGAATTCTCCGACCATTGGCACCATCATTTTGTCTGCCGGGCCTGTAGGGCGATTCACGATGTCCCCTGCGTGGAAGGGTCGAAGCCGTGTTTGACTCCCGAGACTCCCGTTCCCGGGCAGATCGAGGAGGCTCAGATCATTTTTCGGGGACTTTGTTGGGAGTGCTTGAAAGGCTAAGCTGTTGAGCTTCGTGGGTCTGGATTGATTGCGCCGGGTCGAGACTTGGACCAACAAGGCCGTCGCCTTGACGCATCCCTTCCGCAGTTTTGAGGGCCGCATACCCGGCAAAAGCCCCGGCAAGATTAGCCACCGCGTCATGGACGCTGGGAGTACCTCCTCCGAGGAGGAGATCGTAGATGATCTCCTTGCCTACCGTGCCTCCCGCCCATGCTAGGGTCGCAGAGGCGGCCGGGGAAAAGCCCATAGACCCAAAGGCTACGGTTGCCGCTGCGGTGACGCTCATGTGCTTGAATTTGTCGACCTTGCTGAAGTCGGTCAAGGAGATGGCGGCTGTTCCGCCAGCGGCCAAAAGGGCGCCCGAGATGGTCACCTTATCGTTGGTCTGATTGCCCTGAGAAACTGCGTCAGGACAATCATTGGCCTGGGAAGGTTGAAACGTTCTATAGGGTCGAGGCCCAGCCTTGCTTTGGCCCGCTAGGATCTCCATAGGCTGATTCTATCGCAGTACCCTGAAAAAGTGTCAAAAGAAGGTTCAAATCTGAACTCTAGTTTCGGAGGAGTTTGGGAGACAAGGAGTCCCATAAAAGGATGGGAATTCCAAGGCTATGAGACACTTGCTTTGGACCTTTCTTTTGCTTTTGAGTTTCCCGACCTTGGCTCAAGGAACCCCCGATGCTGTGGTGCGAGGTTTCTACGACGACTACACTCTGGCTCTCCAGCATAATCCTCAGCGCTGGGTACAGACCCTGATGGCCAATCAGCGAGATCAAGTTGAGAGGGAACTGCACGACTGGCTGGTGCGCTTGGCCGACGGAAAACCCGGAGGAGATGGGCCCTGGCTTGACTTCGACCCCTTCAGCAACTCCCAGATGGGAATTGACAGCTATACGGTGGGTCAGCCAAGCTTCAAGGACGGGTTGGCCTACGTTCCGGTGAAAGTGCGCTTCTCCCGAGACTCGGGACCAGAGCGCCTGAGAACTCGTGTGGTCTTGCGACAGCACGGCAACAGCTGGAAGATCGCCAACTTCGCCTATCCCGCCGAAGCGGGCATGGAGGCTTGGGACTTGCGCGGTTTTCTGAGGGAGTCGTTTTCGCGCTAGACTTACACTCCGCACTTCTCAAAATAGGTGTCAAAACCAGGACTGTATGAAGCAAACAGCACCCAGAATTTTCCCTGAGTTCTCGAAATGTGCTTGGCAAGGAATGAAAACAGGCCAGGCTAAGCATTTTGTCCGAGAAGTGAGGAATGTGAGTCTAGAAGCTGACCGACTCTCGGTAAGTCGCAAACTCGTGCAACGTCCGTGAAGTTCGTCCCTACCAATTGTGGTCAGGCGCCGGGAACCCGCGCTTGCGTGGGTGGCCGCGCTTGCGTGGGTGTCGCAAGGAGAAGCGAACGCTTAATGCCAGGCGTATTTGAGTGAGATTCGACGCCGCGAAAGAGGATGCATGGCCGACAAGACTAGGGATGAACTTTGCGGACGTTGTACTAGGCTTCTGTGTGTTGAGTAGTCCGAGCGTGGCGAAGTGCAGCGCCCATCTCCAGTGGAAATCCCACCGATTATGAGGCTACGATTCACTTGACCGAAAAGGCTACGAACTGAAAAACTGGTGGGGCCGAAGGGGTATCGAACCCACCGGTCGTCTGGTCCGAGGGCAGCGAATAGCGAAACCCGTAGCGGTTCACGCTGGTCAAGGAGACACTGTCGGTAAATCCGCCAGTGTTTGGTCCTCCCATGCCAAGAAGTCCGTAGACGTAGCCTCCCAGAGGAGTGATGATCACCACTGGGACTTCGTCGAAAGGTTCGTCAAAGACGATGTTGTTGATCCCAGGTTGGCCAGCAACATTGGTGGGGTTTTGAGTGCTGAATCCGGTCCCCGAAACGATCATGGTGCTCGCGCTAGTCTGCAGAACACCAGGATCGATTACTCCAGTGATCACTTCGCCCATCCCAGGCGGGGCTGAAGCGCCCTCGTCGTCGGCCTTGAGCACACTGCCGTCGGCAAACAGGGTGTAGGTGCCGGTGGCGTTCTGCACATAGTCGACCGCTACGTTCGGGGAGCCGGACGGCTCTGCTCGGAGCTTGGCTGCTTGGGCAAACCCTGGGGCGGGGCCGTAGGGAGGAGCCACGTCTTGTCCTGTTTTGGTGTCGGTGATCCGGCCGGAGGACCAGAGCAAGTAGGAGCCTTTGGAGGTGGTGTAGGAGGCCACCGCCGAGTTGCCGCTGCCTCGAACATCGCTCGGCGCGGCGGTGAGGGTTCGAGTGGTCAAGAAAACTACGTTGAGAGTGAGGCCTAAGGCCAACAACAGCCCCAAAATGGTGAAGCGATGGTGGTTCACGGTATGACCCTCCCCAAGGACGTTTTGACTCCATAAACTTCGGAAACTCCGAAGGTGAGTCCTGCCCAATCCGCTTGATCTCTTGCACCTATTCTTGTGAGCGGGGGGATGCTCTGCTGGTTTGCACCAGCAGTTCCCTTGCCGGCTCGGGCCAAGAAAGGCGATCCCTGAGATGGGAAGAAACTCCCGTCGTTCACGACTCCAGGACAACGTCAACGGCCGAGATTCGGCAATTGGCAAATACAGCCGACGGGGGCCTCAACACGTGTCTGCTCAAAAGAGAACCTTTCTCGCCATCAGTATACTCGCCATCTTTGTCTGGGGTTGCATTCAACATGCACCGGCCCCAGCCAAAGGAAAGGAGGCTGCCTTGCCCGACATTGTGGAGCCAGCCAAGGACCCCCGTGGTCTCACTTTTACTCTCGCCGAAGGGACCCCGGATAGTGGGGAGCACGAAACTGTTCAGGTGGTGAAGGCCCTCCCTTTAACCTCAGAACAGGTCCAGGCTGTCCTGGCTCGATTGCCCCAGTTCACGCACCAGGCGGAACAGACCGATTTTGCCGTCAGGGAGCGTTCCCTACCGGCACCCAAGACAGGGGACAAGATAGCTCAGCCCTTTCCTCCGACTATCGACGGTAAAGCGGGCCCAGATATAGTGGCAGGTTCGCTCGAGGTTCTCCGCCAGGCCCCTGAAGGAGAAGTGCCGATCGCCCCTCAGTTGTCGGTGACCTTCAATCAGCCCATGGTGGCCTTGACCTCTCATGCAGAGCTCGCAAAATTGGAACGGCCGGTGAAACTCTCCCCTGAGCCACCGGGCACCTGGCGCTGGATCGGTACCAAGACACTGCTGTTCGACCCTCGAGGCGAGGTCAGCTCAGGCAGCGAGCAACAGGCCCGATTTCCCATGGCCACCGAGTATACGGTAGAGGTCCCTGCAGGGGTGAAATCCGCTTCAGGTGAGGTGCTTGCCCAGTCCGTTCGTTGGACCTTCAAGACGCCCACGGTAACTCTAAAATCGAGCTCTCCTAACGGCGGACCTCACGGGCTCGAGCCCACTCTATGGGCTATTTTCGATCAGGACATCGACCCTCGAAAAGTTATGCCTACAGTAGCCATGAAGGGCGGAGATGCGGTCGTCCCTCTGCGCCTGGCTACCGCCGAAGAGGTGACCGGGGCCCGACTCGATAGGCTGCAAGCAAAGCGTCTCTTGGCGTTCAAGTCGGTGGAGCCCTTGCGCCCGGCCACCAATTACACCGTGACCATCGGGCCAGGGACCCCTTCGGAAGAGGGCCCCCTCACCAGCGCTCAACCCCAGTCCTTCAGCTTCTCGACTTATCAGCCCCTGCAAGTGACCCATCATAGTTGCGGTTACAACAACAACTGTCCCCCGCTCACGCCATTTTCTATCCGCTTCAACAACCCCCTGGACGCCGAGAAATTCGAACCCGGCATGGTCACGGTAACCCCTGAGATCCCGGGGATGAAGGTGGATGTGGCCGGCAACAGCATGGTCATCCGAGGGCAGACCAAGGGACAAACAACCTACACTGTGACTCTGAGCTCGAGTTTGCCGGATCAGTTCGGGCAGTCCCTGGGACGAAGCGCGCCTCTGACCTTCGATGTGGGTACCGCTCTCCCCAACCTGATGGCTATGGGCGACCGCCTGGTGACCCTCGATCCCGATGGTCCCCCGAGCTACCCTATTTACGTCATCAATGAGCCTGAGCTGAAAGTGAGAATTCATTCGGTTGAACCCAAGGATTGGACCGAGTTCAGCAACCGTCTGGCTCGTCAGACTTATGAACAGCCCTTCGTTTCGCCCGGCCAACAGGTGGTGAACACCACCATCAAGACCGGAGCTAAGACCGATGAACTCACCGAAGTTCCCATCGACCTCAAGCCTGCTCTGTCCAACGGAAAAGGCATGGCTGTGGTGGAGGTGGAGAGCACCAGGGCGGTAGAGCACCACTGGCAGCGCAAGAAGGTGGTGGCCTGGGTGCAGGTCACCGATGTGGGTCTCGATGCTGCCGCCGACCAAAATAGCATGCTGGTCCTGGCGACCTCCTTGAAGTCCGGGAAGCCGCTCTCTCAAGTCCGCTTGGAGCTGCTCAAGCCCGATGGTGCCGTTCTGGTCAGCGAACAAACGACAAGCGATGGGACGGCTCAGTTCGGTCTCCCCGGTGAGCAAGCTCCCACTCTGGTCGCCCGTGCCGGAGCCGACGTCTCAATCTTGCCTCATCAAGTGAACTACTGGGGATCCGGAGGTTGGCAGAAAGGCATCGAGATCGACCAACTCCGCTGGTTCGTGGTCGATGATCGGAAAATGTATCGCCCCGATGAGAAGGTCAGCATCAAGGGCTGGATGAGACGCTGGCAAGCAGGGCCAAAGGGCGATGTTATCGGTCTTCAGGGTGAGGTGAGCAGCCTGTCTTGGACCTTGAACGATTCCCGGGGGAATGAGGTTCTTAAAGGAACGACCGAGGTTTCCACTGACGGGTCTTTCAGTCTGCAGATGGATCTACCCAAGACCATGAATCTTGGCCATGCCAACCTACGGCTTTCTGCCACCTCTTCGATTTCCGGTGGGAGTCACAATCACAGTTTTCAGGTGCAAGAGTTCCGGCGCCCGGAATTCGAGGTCTCGGCCAGAGTTAGTCCGGATTTCGGCTTAGTGGGCGAATCGGCGGTGGCCACGGTGGAGGCCAAGTACTATGCCGGCGGAGGCTTGCCTTCCGCCCCGGTGCACTGGTCGGTGACCACTTCTCCAGGGAGTTATACCCCTCCGGGCCGCAGCGATTTCACTTTCGGGACCTGGGTTCCGTGGTGGTCGTGGAGCGGAGCGGACTCCTCCCTTGCAGGACGTTCGAGCAGTCAAAGTCTTCAGGGGCGCACAGATTCAGCCGGGGCACACCACTTAAATTTGGAATTTGCCTCGGTGGAGCCTCCTCGGCCCACAGTGGTTCGCGCGGAAGCTTCGGTGACCGATGTCAATCGTCAGGCCTGGAATTCCACCGCAACGCTTCTGGTTCATCCCAGTGACAGCTACGTAGGTCTCCGGTCTCAGCGCCTCTTCGTAGAGAAGGGCAAACCGATCGAAATTGAAGTTCTAGCCTGTCATCGAGATGGAAGCATCTTGGAGGGTCGCAGTGTGGAGCTTGCTGCCTGGCGTATGGACTATAAGTTTGAGCGCGGTCGATACATCACCGTCAAGGAAGACGTGCAGCGGCAGACCATCCGCTCGGGATCGAGTCCCCAGGTGGTTCGCTTCCAGCCCTCGGCCGGGGGAACCTATACCGTCAAGGCCCGCATTCTTGACGACGAAGGGCGTCCGAACGAGAGTAGCCTCACGGTCTGGGTCTCAGGGGCAGAGCGCCCTGCGGCCCGGCAAGTGGAAAAAGAAGAGGTCACTTTAATCCCCAACGCCAAGGAGTACCGGGCAGGCGAGGTCGCTGAGGTCATGGTGCAAGCCCCCTTCTATCCTGCCGAGGGGGTCATGACCTTACGTCGCACAGGACTTCTCAAGTCGGAACGCTTCAGCATGGACGGACCGACAACGGTTCTCAAAATCCCCATCGAAGAAGGCTTGGTACCCAACGTTCATCTACAGGTCGACCTGTCGGGCACCGCACCCCGGGAGGAGAGCCGCAAAACCAGACCGGCTTACGCCTCAGGCACCTTGAATCTTTCGGTTCCGCCCTACGCCCGCACCCTGGCGGTGGAAGTGATCCCGGCTCATCCTGGCACGGATCCGGGCGCCCACACCAGCTTAGGGGTTAAGGTCACCGATGCCGCTGGGAAGCCGGTGGCCAACGCGGAGGTTGCCCTTTTTGCCGTGGACGAAGCGGTGTTGTCACTCACCGGCTACACCTTTCCCGACCCCGTGGGTCTCTACTATGCTCAACGGTCCGCCAACGTCTCAGACTATCGTTCCCGCCAGTATGTTCTCTTGACTCAGTTGGACGAGTTGTCCAAGATGGCTGAGGAAGCCGAGAGCACGATGGACATGGAAGGGGGAGCACCTCGAGGAGCCCTCAGGAGTGCGGCCATGGCTCCTGCACCTGCCTCAGAGATGCGGGCCCGGGGAAATCGCGATGATGCCAAAGCTGAGGCCCAGCAGGGGCCGCCCATTGCCGTCCGCACCGACTTCAACCCCACCGCCCTTTTCGCTCCTTTGGTGACCACCGATGCTTCAGGTCGGGCCAGCGTGCCTTTCAAGCTACCGGACAACCTCACTCGCTATCGCCTAGTGGCTCTGGCGACCGACGGCGGGCAACAGTTCGGAAAGGGAGAGTCGGCCCTCACCGCCAGACTTCCACTGATGGTCCGGCCGTCACCGCCTCGATTTTTGAACTTCGGAGACACCTTCGAGTTGCCCATCGTGCTGCAGAACCAGACCGACAGCCCCATGGAGGTCCAAGTGGCTGGGCGGGCCGCCAATGTGGTCTTCACTGAGGCCGCCGGTTTCCGAGTGACCGTGCCCGCCAACGACCGAGTGGAAGTGCGGTTTCCGGCGGCCACCGAACAGGCTGGGATTGCGGTTTTCCAGGTAGGGGCGGTAGCCGGCGGCGTGGCTGATGCGGCCGAGTTTAAGCTGCCGGTTTGGACTCCGGCCACCACCGAAGCCTTCGCCACCTACGGAGAACTCGACCAGGGAGCGATCTCTCAACCCGTTCTGCCTCCCAAGGATGTTTTTCCGCAATTCGGAGGCTTGGAAGTGACCACCAGTTCCACCGCCTTGGCTTCCTTGACCGATGCCATGGTATACCTGGTGAGCTACCCCTTCGACTGTGCCGAGCAAGTGTCTTCTCGAGTGTGGGGGATAGCTGCTCTGCGAGATGTTCTGTGGGCCTTCGAGGCTGAAGGGATGCCCGACGCAGAAAGCTTGAACGAGCAAGTCGCAAAAGACCTCGAGCGCCTCAGCATGCTGCAGTCCCACAACGGGGGCTTCGGATTTTGGGCCACCTCGGGGGAAACCTGGCCGTACATTTCGGTGCATGTGGCTCACGCCATAGCGCGATCCAAGGAGAAAGACTACGAGGTCCCCGAGCGGTTGCTCAGCCGAAGTCGGTCTTATCTGCAGAACGTGGAGTCCCACATCCCAGCCTGGTATTCCATCGAAGCCAAGCGGATGATCCGAGCCTACGCCATCTATGTACGGCACCGAATGGGAGATCGGGACCTGCCGAAAGCCCACGCCCTCATTCAAGAAGCCGGAGGAGTCGACAAACTGCCGTTGGAGGCTGTAGGTTGGCTGACCACCACCATGGCCGGTGACTCTGGATCGGAGCGACATCTGCAGGCCGTACGACATCTGCTTAATCAGAAGATTACGGAGACCGCAGGGAACGCCCACTTCGTGACCTCCTGGAGCGAGGATTCAGGCTACTTGGTGTTGGCCTCGGACCGAAGAGTGGATGGCATATTGCTGGAAGCGATGATCGCCGATCAGCCTAAGAGCGATCTGATTCCAAAGATCGCCCGGGGCCTGCTGGCCCATCGCAAGCGGGGTCGCTGGAGTAACACCCAGGACAACTGCTTTGTGCTCTTGGCGCTGGACAAATATTTTCACACCTACGAAGGGGTGACTCCCGATTTTGTGGCCCGAGTTTGGCTGGGCGAGCAATTTGCGGGCGAGCAAACCTTCAAGGGTCGCGAAGTCGATTCGAAGAGCGTGAGCATTCCCATGGCCTATCTGGCCGACAAGGGGCAACAGGACCTTGTCTTGGCCAAGGAAGGGCAAGGTCGCCTTTACTACCGACTGGCTATGGATTACGCACCCAAGAGCTTGAAGCTGGACCCGGCGGATCACGGGTTCGCCGTAGAGAGAAGCTACCTAGCCATCGACGACCCTTCGGATGTCAAGCGCGATGACGACGGGACCTGGCGGATCAAGGCGGGGTCTCGAGTGCAGGTCAAGTTAACCATGGTGGCCCCAGCCCGACGCTACCATGTGGCGCTGGTGGATCCCTTGCCTGCCGGCTTGGAGCCGATGAACCCCGCCCTAGCAGTCACCGGAACCATCCCTTTAAGCCCCTCGGAGCAGCAGAGCCGAGGCCGCTTCTGGTATTGGATGGGCACCTGGTACGAGCACCAGAACATGCGTGATGAACGGGTTGAGGCCTTCACTTCGCTGCTCTGGGGTGGAGTCTACAGCTACAGCTATGCCGCTCGAGCCACCACTCCCGGGGATTTCGTGGTCCCCCCGACCAAGGCCGAGGAGATGTACGCCCCTGAGACCTTTGGGCGCAGTGCCTCAGATCGGGTGATCGTGGAGTAACGAGTCCTAGAATTCTCCTATGAGTTAACCCAGGTCAACCCAGCTCAATCGGGACAACCAAGGTTGGCTGAGATTTTCATTAGGAGCTTGCCGAGCCTATGATGTTCTCAGGAGGTCGAAGGGCATCACACCAGCAGGTTGATGCCACCGCCACCACCTCCGCCTCCTCCATTTGGAGGGGCAGGATTCCAGTTGTCTGGAAAGGCCTTGTCCCGAGGACCAGCAGCAATCTCTCGAAGTCGATCGAGCATCTGCTGTTGTCTCAGAGCATCTTGAAGCCTTTGTAGGACGTCCTCAGAAATATTTCCTAGCCCAGCACCAATGCCGCCCTCGGAACGGGGTGGACTGGGTTGTTGGCTTTCGTTGGGATAGTGTGGCAGCGGTAAGATTTCTGGTTCTGGGGTGATACCAGGATAGAACGGGAGCGGTACACGGTTGGCCGGGGGATCGCCGGGGCGGGCCAGGGTGTCATGAATATCGGAGGCCTGGGGCGACAGAGTAACGGTATCAGATGGAAGGGGCCGGGGTTCAGGCTTGGGGGACTGAAGGCTGGGCTTGGGAGCGGGCAAGGTTGATTTCAGACTAGAGATTTTTGCACCGTCTTGGACTTTCAGTTGAGCGTTGAGCATAATATCTTCCTCCGAGTGAATTTCTGGGAGGGTGCTGACTTAAGCACTCTCTTAGGCTCAGAGTACTAACCGGGTGTTGCCTAGGGATTGCCTGCTCAAGGTCGACCTCAAATGATGTCACGAGGGACTTAAAGAACCCTGAAAGCCTCAGTTGCAGAATCTTTGATCTCGGAGATATCTGTCAATCTCCTTTCAATTTTTGAGCCAACAGGGTGTTTTCTACTAGTTGTTTCGATTAGACTGAACCAAGTGAGACGGTCTCGTTCACGAGGTCAGATCTTACAACATGGGAGTTGGGAGAGTCGCTTGTCGGAGATCAAAGAGCGCCACAGAACTAAAGCCTGGGCACCATTGCGGAATCCTCTGTTCCGAGCTTTATGGATCGCGACGCTGATCTCCAACACCGGAACTTGGATTCAGCAGGTGGCTAACGGTTGGCTCATGACAACTCTAGCTCCCGATCCTGTCATGGTATCCTTGGTTGAGGTGGTAACTCTCCTGCCGATGTTTCTCCTGGCCTTGCCGGCCGGGGCTCTGGCGGATCTGGTGGATCGTCGACGGTATTTGATCTTAACCCAGTCCTGGATGATGTTGGCCTCATTAGCCATGGGAGTCCTCACTCTTTGGGGTGCCATGACTCCATCCAGGCTTCTGATTTGCACCTTCGTCTTAGCGGTGGGTGCGGCCCTCAATTCTCCCGGTTGGCACTCGGTGACACCAGAGGTGGTCTCTCGAAGAACACTTCCCGGGGCGGTAGCTCTCAATGGCTTGGCCATCAATCTGGCTCGCTCCCTGGGGCCTGCACTGGGTGGGGTCATTCTCCTCTGGGCTGGACCGGGAGCGGCCTTCTTGCTCAACGCGACCTCGTTTTTAGCCGTTATCTTGGTCTTGCTGGCCTGGCGTCGCAAGGTGGTTCACCGTCACAGCCCGCCAGAAAAGTTCGGCTCGGCCCTTTTGGTTGGAGTCCAGCATGTGCGGTACTCGCCCTGGCTTCGAGCGGCGCTGGTGAGAGCTACCCTGTTCCTGTTCTCAGCCTCGTGTTTGTGGGCCTTACTGCCTCTGGTATGCAAGCAAGAATACGGATTCGGACCCAGAGGCTATGGGCTCATGCTGGCACTCTTCGGGGTGGGTTCGGTTACCGGAGCGGTGTATGCTTTGCCCCGCCTGAGGATGGTTTGGAAGGTCGATCGAATCGTTTCGGTGGGATGCTTGGCCTTCTCCCTGGTGTTGGTGGGCATGGCCACCGGGCAGAACTCCATCACTGCCGGATTGGTGATGTTGCTGGGGGGCTTATCCTGGCTCAGCGTGTTGGCCAGCTTACACCTGGTAGTTCAGTCGTCAGCCCCACCCTGGGTCCAGGCCCGTGCCATCTCGGTATATCTGCTTTGCTTTTTCGGTGGTGCCACCCTGGGGAGTGCCGTCTGGGGCTGGGTGGCCAAAGAGATTGGATTGCGACCGACCTTGTTGGCAGCGGCGGGCACTCTCTTGCTGTCGTCTTTGTTCGCTCGTTGGGTTCATCTTGAGTCCGCAGAGCAGCACGACTTACAGCCGTGTAGAGCTTGGCCTGACCCCCAGGCTCAGGAAGAACCGCCCTTGGACCACGGACCGGTTCTGGTGACGGTAGAGTACGAAATCGATCCCGACGACGCCCCTGCCTTCCGAGAGGCCATCGAGAGGCTGCGAGCTTTTCGATATCAGAATGGGGTTCTGAGTTGGGGGGTCTTCATAGACATCGAGAGTCCTCGCTTTTACCGGGAAGTGTATCTTGAGCGAACCTGGGGAGATCATCTTCGCCATCATGATCGAGTCACCACTTATGAGGCGACGGTGGCCAAGGAAGTCTACGCCTTCCACCAAGGCCCCGATATGCCCAAGGTTTGCCACCTAGCTCATTGTGATGAGGCCTTTCCAGAATCAGAAGGCGGTGGATCCCGATTGAGCAATCCACGGGGAAGTGCGCCGCGCCCCATAAATTCTCGGGACATCCCACTTTGGTTTATCGATGATTTTCAGGACTTCGACGATGATGACGAAGGCGATGAAGACGATGAAGATGGAGACAAAGCTCCGGACCTCTAGGGCGTGTTGACATTCGGCGTTCCGAGCTACACGAAGAAGATTTTTGTGCTCCGGTAGGTGAATTTATCGCCTAGTACCGGGCGTACTTAAGAGAAATTTTGCTACCGGAGCGCGGAAATCCGCGAGTGTAGCGATAGAAGGTTGAATGTCAACACGCCCTAGTTCCTGAGCAGAACTGAGGTTTCGGCTTCCACCGAAAAGTTGGTTCGGTACACGGCATTCGCTTCCAGGGTGACTTGGACGATCCTGGACCCAAAGACTTCGGCTACCCCGGAGTCTTCGACCACCTGTCGAGCCTCTTTGGCCTCAAATCGAGAAACGTATCGACCAACCACGTTCCGTATATCCCAGGATTCAGCAGCCTCGATGCTCAAAGCAAAGTTCTGGGGTTCTGGAGGAACGATAGAAGGTCCCGTACCCAGGTCTTCTAGGTAACGCTCAGTTCTCAGTAAGGCTGGAATTTCGTCTCCAGGCGGTCCGACTTCTCCGATGTAATAGCAGATAAACTTTTGCCAGAGTAGACGTCCGAAGGTGTCGAATTGATAGTTCCCGTTTTCATCTCTCGGGGAGGCGAAGATGATTCCCTGATGGGCATCCCCCAGTTGACTCATTAGTACCGTGTCGCGATGGGCCTCAGTGAGTTCTTGAGAGATCCTGTTCATGCCGAACAAGACACCTTGTTGGGCATCGAGGGTGGCATTGGTGGCGTGATAATAGTTGATAGCTCCGGTCAAGACTGCCAGCATGGCCAGCGAAACAAACAAGAGGAGGCCAGAGACAATGGAGATCTCAATCAGGCTCATGCCTCGGTCATGGTGGGCTCTCGGGCTACTCTTGATTGAACAGCAGGGTTTCAAACCTGATCTCCTCTGGGCCTGTCCGGTCTTCCCAACTGATACGAACCGTGACTCGCTTGAGGGGCGAGTTCGGCGTACCCGGTGGGACAAACTCTGTAGTGACCTCACAATTGTAGACTACTTCGATCATCTGGTCTCTCATGGTTGTGCGCATGATGATGTCTCGAGTTTCTCCGACGGGTGTCCTCAATTGGTCGACTTTTTGATAGCCGGCAGCCACGCATTGGTCGATGAGTTCTTCCCCGAGTTGAGTACCCACTAGCACATAACGAGAGGCGGCTACTGAACGTCCGTACCAAATCCAGACACTGGTGAGGATGGTCACGACTGAGATAAAAATCATGCAGGCCAGGATCGTCTCTAGGAGGCTGTGACCAGCATTCCCTTTATTTTGGTGGTTTTCGCCTTGCATGAACCTGGTTGCCAACATATCTTGGCAAGAGTCTAGCACAAAGA
>JBJHCR010000181.1:1852-13356 GCA_050486105.1 Vulcanimicrobiota bacterium | reverse complement strand
GTCATGCACAGCGCTCCTCATTCGAAATACAACTAGGTAACACCCATAAATGGGTACCCGGCTTCGGAGCACTGCACCTTACTGCAAGTAGGAACAATTTCATTGTCAAGGGGGTTTCCGGCCAGCCTCCTAGAGGATACCCGCCGAGTGCAAGGGTGAGGACCTGGGTGATGGGTGGAGTAATTGAGTTGCATTTGAGCGAGGTTTTCGCGAGGAATCGTGCTAGATTAGAATGGTAGAAAGTCGGTTGAAAGGCGAGTTGATGAAGCGAAGATCCGGGATAGCCCTATTCGTGACCATGATGAGTGTGGTGGTCATGGCCATGCTGGTGGGAGCCTTTTTCTCAGCCTACCGTTCTCATTTCTCTCTAACCAGAAGCTCGAACGCCAGTCAGGCGGCAGCATCGGCCTGCGAGTCCGTCTATGAGTACGTGGTCTTTCGGCTGGAGCACGACCGGACCTGGGGCTCTCAGGAATTCGATCGCTCTGGGGAAGGCGATCCTATGGGGGACATTCTGGAGTTTCTCGAGACCCCAGGCACCCACCAGTTCAAGGGGGAGATCGAGTCTCTGGGAGCCTCCTTCGAAGGATTCTTGTACAACAACCTCAGCGGGGCGGCCGGCCCTGAAGTAGCCCTCCGTGCCGACCCTGGCACGGCATTCTGCTCGGTGGTGAGTCGATCTGGGGATTCGACTCGGCAGGCTCAGTTCGTGGTGCGAGTGGCCCCTCTTTTCGATTCCTCGGTGCTCACGCGGGCCGACTTGAAGGTCGACGCCACCCATCTGGCTATTCGCAGTCAAGATCGCAACCGCAACATGATACGTTCTGAGGGCGATATCTATATCCCCGACGTGCTTCTGGGAGCCCAAAGTGAGTTCTTGTTGCCCATGTCCACCGAAGCTGACCCCAACGGCATGCTTTGGGCTAAGGGCGATATCCACTCTTTTGAGGGAAGTTCCACAAGCTGGGAGACCATAGACGATGCTGAGAAACTAGAAACGGCGAGTCGGAACATCAAAGGGAAGATCGTCTCCCGAGCCGACTCTCACTTTTCTATCTTCGATTTGGACCAGGAGAACTTGAAGATTCCTGATTCTCATACCCAAGTTGACGTGCCCTCTGGTCGGTGGAATTTCGTCCGGAGACCGGCTTACGTGACTGTCAGTGCGACTTACAATTTCCGTTCCCGATATCGCTCAGACGACTCGGATCTCACAGCATCCGGAGTGGCTTGGGTCGATGTCCTCGAGTATTTTGCAGATCCCGACGACGAAGCACCAACTCGAGTCTTTCGCGGGGCCCATAGAACCGCAGATATTGCCGCCCAAATGGATGGGAGCTTTACCACAGATTGGGGAGACACCTATCACCTCGACGAAAACTCTATCACGACCAACTCAGTGACGGTGCCAGGCTATCCCTCAGTTGAGATGGTACAGGGTGATGTGTTGGGTTTTGGACCGGAAACGGGGCCCACTTTTCGGTTCGATTTAGGGAACCAGCGAGTTGAAGCCGACCATAATGTTCTGGTCACTGTGGACGGTCCATTCCACTTGACATCGCAAACCTTTGTGGACAGCGAGCATGGCAACGATGTCCGAGAGACCCCACCTCCAACTTTGGACCTCGGTTACGCTGAAGATTCTTCTATCGAAGGGGGAGTTTCCAAGGCTGCTATCGTGGCTGAAGGAACCATCAACATTGAGAACGGCATCACCGAGGGTCTAGGCTCTTTGATCTCCAGGCGTGGGAACGTTGAGATCCAGCCTAAGAGCACCGACCGCGTAGATATCGACCTCTCCCATGAAGGTTCAGGCTACATGATCTTCGCCGGTGGGAACGTGATCCTCAGAAATCCTGACGACACTCGAGATTGGAACCTCAAGGGTTTGATCTATGCCCGTCAGGGAATCAAGATGGAGGGCAGCAATCGGGAGAACGCCGTGTTCGAGGGAAGCTTGGTGGCCCTTCAAGAGCATCCCCCCACCCGTCCCGGGGACCCTAACGGCATCGAGTTCGAGAACTGCGATCGGATTCAGTTCATTTACAACAGCGATCTCCTGAAGGCCTACGTTCATCACCTGCCAGGAGATCGAACCCAAGTGGAGACCGTTTACTGGAGACGGTGAAGTAGACGAGCCGGTTCAGAAGGTAAATCAGCCCCTGGTTACTTCGAGCGAGCGATGCCCCTCAGCAATCGTCCGAGAAGGTCTGTGCCTGTAACCACTCTCGGTTGATCGCTCCACAACAGGACCACGTCATTGTCCACTATGTCATTCTCTTGGTCGCGATGTCCGGCCCGAAATCGCCCTAGAATTTCTCCCAGACGAGTTTCACCGTCTCGGAATACGAGAGGTCGGTGACAGTGGCGCTGGGGCATGAAAGATTCCGGAGTGAAGAGGGCCTCACGCAGAAAATCATGAGCTTTGAGAAGCAAGCGAGGTTCCCCCTGAGGGTCGGTCAGGATAACCCAGCTTTTACCTGAGCGGTCGATCTGCCGGAGAAAATCATCTTCCACAGAGTTGCTGATCTTTGGAAATATGGGTCGCTCCCCATCAAAGCTCAGAGGTACAATACTACTGGGGTCTAAGGGCTCACCTTCCTCGTTCATGGAGATGTCGTCAAGTTCTAAGAAATTCAGGGCTCCTTGTCCTTCGACTTTGGCGATCTCGGTGTCGTGGGCATTCATATGAAGCTTAATCACTTGTCTGAGATTCTGCTCCCGAAAAAGCCTAATTTTTTCGCCTCCCAGCCAGCGATCCAGGACCAGGGCGGTGGGTTTGGCCACCGGGTAAAGCAAGAGCTGATAAAAGCGGAGAATCGGTGTCAAACTGGCGGCAATTTTCAGAGCGTGGCGGCTGAAATACGCCTGGGGGAGGATCTCGGCGAAGATAGTGATGGCCACGGTGGAGAATAAAAACGAGCCGAGCCCGTGAAGGATGCTCTCAGAAAGTAGGGCGAGCAGGACATTGACACCTACGTTGCCCCACAAAATGGTCACTAGAGCAAAGTTTCCATCGTCGCGGATCCTTTGCAGTTTTTTGGCCCTGGGATCATCGCTGAGAGCTTCGAGTTCCAGTCGTCCGAGGGAGAACAGGGCCAAATTCAAGCCTGAGAATATGGCAGACTGAGATAGACAGATGACGATCCCCAGGACGATCAGAGCTTGGTGAGTAGGGTCCATGGATTAAAGTACTCTATGGTCTTGGTGACCGCCTCCAATTGACTCGGCGCTGAATGTAAAGAGCACGGTCAAGACCGGTCGTCTCTCCCGGCCGTTTGGAGTCTAAAACTCTTCGCTCTAATTGACGGAAGCGCTGTCTCTCTTGCTGATCAGGTTCACCAATTCGGCGCTGTCTGGTTGCACCAATTTGGCCACTTTGTCCTTATTCACGATGGCCACGATGATGTCCCCGATCTCGGTGGTGGCGTCTTCGAATAGGCCGAGTCTCAACATTCCTTGAGTTTGAGCCTGGTTGTCTTCAGTGGGAGTGACGTAGTGCACCGAACTGCTCTTATATCGATGAATAAGAAAGAGTTGGGCTAGGGTCATCAGGCGCTTTTGCCGGAAATCGTGGGCGGTGACCTGATCTCGCACCGACAAGATGTGTCGCCCTCGGCGGTCTTGGATGGGAGCAAAAACCACGCTTGCTGCTTCTTGCCCCTTGGAGTCTGTGATGAAGAGCGCCACCAGTTCCGAACTAGAGCGATGAGGTCTGAGCTTGGCCTTGAGAGAGGCGTCGGTGCCATTGACTTCGGCCCACGTCTTCAACCACTGATCCAAGACTTTGGTGGGAACTTCGGTTTGCACCAGATGCTGTGCGTGAGTGGAGCCCTTGCCCATGGCCTTGGTGGTAGCCGTTCGTCCTGAAGAGGCCACTAGGGCTCCGTCCATTCTTGGACCGCCCACATAGGCCTGAGGTGTTCGATAAGGGGATTCCAAGAGGCGGAGTTTCCGTTGCAGTTGGGCCAAGGCCAACATTCCGTTTTTCTGCAGCGATAGGGTGAACTCTTCGGCGGCCAAGCCATCGATTTGGTGACCACCGTAGGTGATGAAGTTGAAGACGAACCCCAACTTTCCTAATTCTTCGGGGAAACGACTCATCTCCTCGTCGCTCATACCGGTGGTGTCCCAGTTGAAGGAAGGAGACAGATTGTAAGCCAGCATCTTCTCCGGGTAAACGGCGTGGATGGCATCGGCAAAACGCTTGGCGTAGGGAAGATTGGCGGTCTTGGTTTCCATCCAAATCAAATCGGCGAACGGACACACCGCAAGGGACTTGGCGATGGCGTATTCGATGCCCCCACGAACCTGAAAATATCCATCCGGGGTTCGCGCGGCAAAGGGATCCCAATGGATGGCTAGTCCGAGTTCTGAGGCTTTCCTCTTTACTTCAAAAGCGGTGGACTCCGAGGCAAACTTGGTCCACTCTTCCACACTGAGGTCAAATTCTTTATCCTCGGCGTGGAAGGCCATGCGATCGGCCACAGCTTCAGCGAATGTTTTGATGCCAGAATCTTTCTCCCAAGCACAGACCACATCGTTGACCAGTTCGTCGAGAAGGCTTTCGAAGGGTGTCCCATCGAGGTTCTGGAGAGTTTTGCTTTTCTCGGCAATAGTCTGAACCAATCCGGCGTTCTTGAACCAACTGTCGACCTTGCCGTATTCAGCGTCGGAAAGTTCACACAGCAGGTGACCTTTAACCTCCCGGACGCCATGCTCGTGCACTCTCTTAAAGAGGGTCAGTATACAGGCTTTATAGGTGGGGACCTCTGGATTGGTGGAGCCCAGTAGGAAGGGGAAGTCTCGATGATCCACGTCGGATTCCAGCAGGTTGGCAGCCTCGGCGTCAGTGCGGGCCACAATGAGACCTTCAACTCCCATGATGTCGAGTTGGAAGCGGGCGGTATTCAAGCGTTTGATCTGTTCTTCTACCGAGACCAAGACCTTGCCGGCCTGGTGCCCACATTTCTTGGCTCCGGGCTTTTGGTCCTCAATGTGATAGCCAGGCACACCGACTTCCACGAAGCGCCGGATCAGATTTCGAATGTGGGCGTCACCTCCGTGGCCGGTGTCCGCATCGGCGATGATGAACGGCCGATAGTCGATTTCGGGAGTCGACTCCCGCTGCTCAGCAGACATACGGGCACGCTCGTAGGTTTGGTTCTTGTCGGCCGAGAGCAAGGCTCTCACCAGGACAGCGGCTTCGTCGGGAACCTGACTGAGGGGGTAGGAGGCCAGGTCGGCCCCCCGGTCCTCAGTCACCGACCCCTTGGCCGAGGTGGCCCATCCGCCGAGATAGATACCTTCGATTCCCAATCGTTTCATCATGACGGCCTGGCCCGGGGAGTAGGGACCGAGAGTGGTGATCGACTTCTTTTGAGAAAAAAGGTCACGCAAGTGCCGATAGAAGGCCGAAGCCGCCTCCCGAGCAACCGTATAGTCCACCTGGATGCTTCCGCGCTGCTCGGCCACCTGTCGGGCAGAATAGAGCCGGATGATCTCTTGAAAACGCGGGGTCGCAAACCACTCTTCGAGTCGGGTGATCTCTTGTTGCAGGGTGTCCATGTTTTGCCTTCCTTTGCTCAGTCTAAAGATGGTCGTAGGCCACGAGGGTGAGGAATTCTGGAAACTCAACACTAGTCATCATGTCTAGAAAAAGTTGACCGGCGAGTTGGTAACGATGGTCAGGAAATTGAGCTTCGGCCCGGGTAGTGAGTTCGTTCAGGACGCTCGCCGTGGTTTCTTCTACCAACTTGTGGGTCACTGGTCGGCCATCATCTAAAGTGGCCTGATGACGGAGCCATTGCCACACCTGGGTCCTGGAGATTTCGGCGGTGGCGGCATCCTCCATCAGGTTGTAGATGGGAACACACCCGTTCCCTCGCAGCCAAGCTTCGAGGTATTGGAGGCCCACATCGATGTTGGTCTTGAGCCCTGAAAAAGTGATCATCCCCGGAGGAACCTTGAGGAGGTCATGAGCCCCGACGGGTTGAGGCCAATTGGGCTCTTTGATCTGATTTTCTTCGGGCATGTGTTGGTCAAAAATGGACTTTGCCAAGGGGATGAGGCCTGGGTGGGCCACCCAGGTGCCGTCGTGTCCGGCCAGGACTTCCCGCTGCTTGTCTTCTCGAACCTTCTGCATGGCCTTTTCGTTGGCTTCGGCGTCGTTCTTGATAGGAATCTGGGCCGCCATGCCTCCCATGGCGAAGGTCCCACGACGGTGACAGGTCCAAATCAGAAGATCCACATAGGCCTTGAGAAAGGGTTGAGTCATGCCCACTTCGGCTCGGTCTGGGAGCAAAAACTCCTTGCTCTGGCGATGCTTCTTGATGAAGCTGAAGATGTAATCCCAACGGCCGCAGTTGAGCCCCAAGGAATGATCTCGCAGTTCATACAAGATCTCGTCCATCTGGAAGGCTGCGGTGATGGTTTCGATCAACACCGTGGCTCGCAAGGTACCTAGGGGGAGGCCGAGTTTTTCTTGAGCGAAGACGAAGACCTCGTTCCATAACCTGGCTTCCTGGTAGTGCTCGAGCTTGGGAAGATAAAAGTACGGACGAGTCCCCTTTTTTAGCAAGTTTCGAGCGTTGTGGAAGAAGAATAGGCCGAAATCAAAGAGAGAGGCAGAAATCGGGTGACCGTGGACCCGAAAGCCTCTTTCTTCCAAGTGCCAACCCCGAGGCCGAACCATCAATACTGCTGTGCTCGGCTTCAGGGAGTACTGCTTTCCCTGGGGACTGGTGAAAGTGATAGTTCCGTTGACGGCATCTCGAAGGTTGATCTGCCCATTGAGATTGTTGTCCCAGGTGGGGGAATTGGAGTCTTCAAAGTCGGCCATGAAGACGTTGGCTCCGGAGTTCAAGGCGTTGATCACCATCTTGCGATCAGGAGGTCCGGTGATCTCCACTCTCCGGTCTGTCAAGTCGCTCGGGACGTCGGCTACTTTCCAGTCGGCGGCCCGGACTTCGGCGGTCTCCGGGAGGAAATCCAGAACACTTCCTTGATCGAGCTTCTCTTGAGTCGCTTCACGAGCCTCCAATAGGGCCCTTCGCTTACCTTCGAAAGTCGACGAAAGTTCGGCCAGGAACGTGCAGGCTTCATCCGTGAGAATCTCAGCGAAGGCCTGCCCAACGGTTTCAACGATGTCAACTGAATTCGTCACCTGCTATTCTCCACCCTACGGAATTCGTGCTATTAGGGATAATCCTTCTACGGAGACTTCAGGCTTATCCAGTGCTCAAGACCGAAGCGTCCACGGTGCTCCGCACGGCAACCGCCGATCCAACAGCCTCGGTCAGAGCCATGAGCCGCTCGGCATCCTCAAGTTTCGATTCCGTCTCGGGGAGCACCATGCCAAAGAAGGTTAAGTCGGCATTATGGCCGTGTTCGGCGATGAGGTCGATGAAGGGAACCGACTCATCATGGCGCTCGATAAAGATGGGCTCGGCGTCAACCCGAACTTCTTGAAGCAAGCCTGCGAGGTCTTCGCGGTCCTTTGTCCCGCAGTTAGAAACGATCCTTAAGATCTCTATTCTCGAGCCTTCCCAGTCGGGATGCCTAGAGATCAAGTGGGCCAGTAGCAGCATCAGTTCGGCGTTGCCCCCTTGACCTCCCCACCAGACGTGGATCAGCTTTTTCTGTCCCCATTTCCGCTCTCGATCAAAATTGAGCAGAATGGTGGAGCGGTCCAGCAACGTTAGGGTCTTGGCCATGTCGAGCTGGTTTCTCAAGCCGTTCACGTCGCGACTCAACCCTAGAAGCACGGTGTTGGGTTCCAACCCTCCAACCCCATGGGCTTGAACGATGGTGGGAATCGAGCTTTGGTAATCCGGAACTGCCACGCCTTGGGAGAACACACTCAAGCCCGCGTCTCGAATGTAGCGGGTGAGTTCCTTCTTGGCACTCTTAGTCTCTCCAGCCTCGAGGATGGTGTTCACCTCACCGGGGAGAACCTGAATAAAGGTGGACAGTCCTTGGGCGGTGCCCAGCCAGTGAGAAAGTTGAACCAAGTGCTCCCGGTTGTAAGGGTGTCCGGTGAACACCAGCATATTGGGACGCCAGTTTTTGAGATGGCGCTCCTTGCTCTCGAGTTGCAGCAAAGCTCGTCGAGTTAGGGCATACCAGACCCCGCTGCCTAAGTCGCCCCAGGTGCGTTTCAAGGCGGTCCTGCTGAGCCCCACGAAGATTCCCGTGCTGATGACGATGGCAAAGACCGTGGCCAGGGGATGGATTAAAAACATGGCTCCGTAGCAACCCACGGCTCCCAAGAGTGGAACGATCCAGTGGAGCTTGAACTTGGGACGGAAGCTAGGGTTGCCAACCATGATTTCGAGGGCGGCAACCACGTTGGTCATGCCGTAGGTGTTGAGGAAAAACATGGTGATCACCGGAGCCACCACATCGAGGTTTCCGCTCCAAATCACCACCAGAGCTATCATTACGGTCATCAGAACGGCGCCTCTTGGTTCGGTGGGGCTGCCGAGTCGAGAGGCCAAGCGTCCTGGGACTACCCGATCCATGGCCAAAGCCTCCAGAGTTCTGGGGGCCGCAAGAATGCTGCCTAGAGCAGACGACAGGGTTGCCGCGTAGACCCCCGCCAAAATCAGCCAGGGCCAACGAGAGATCTCTTGCATCGCTAGGGGATTATTGACCAAATTGTCCGAGGTGGAGCGAGTGGCGAACCAATAGACTGCAGCGATATAAACAGCTGAGGAGATGACGATAGAGCCGATGGTTCCCAGAGGGATACTGCGCTCTGGCTTTTTGAGGTCGCCGGACATACTGGTGCCCACTTCAATTCCGGTGACGGCAGGAAAAAAGACGGCGAAAACGATCCAAAAGCTGACCCCATCACTGTAGTTAGAAGCCATGATCGGAGCCTGCCCTTGGTCCCAACTGCCGGTGAAGAAGGAGACCAAAGCAAGCGCCAGGAGACTGAGGACGGCGTACTGGATCTTGAGCACGAAGTCGGCACCGATGTAAGCCAGAAAGCCGAAGAGCAACACCACTGAGGTTGAGACCCATCGATCCTGAAGGTGAGGGTAGACGGCGGTGAAGGCTTCACTGAACCCAATGATATAGAAGGCGACGGAGATGGCTTGGGACAGGTAGAGGGGGATCCCTACAGCTCCTCCCACCTCCAGCCCAAGGGTTCTCGAGATCACATAGTAGTTGCCGCCGGCTTTCACCTTAAGACTTGTGGCGATGGACGACAAAGAGAGCCCCGTCAGAAGGGAAATTACGCAAGCTATGATGACCACGTAAAGGGCGTGGATCAAACCAGCCTGCCCTACGACCCAACCGGTCCGCAAGAATAAGATCAGGCCTAGGATGGTGAGGAGGTTGGGAACCAGGACCCCGGTTATCGTTCCAAATCTAGCTCTGTTTTCCGACTCACTCATGCCAATCGATCATTTTTCTGGTGCCGTACTGTGGTCGGTGCCGAGGCCGGAGAAGCAGGACATCCAGAGCCTGCCTCTCCTGGACATGATAGAGGTCTATTTCTGCAAGTCTTGCCAAAGGCCTGAATGGCATCACCTAATTTTCTAATTGGGAAATCTCGACGAATATTTATCCTCTCTCAGGAAAAACCTCCTTGGGCCGGACCCCTCCAGGTTCCCGGATTCGAGGTCGTCGAGGAAGCTGACGAAGTCTGCGTGGAATCTCTCTCGACTTAAGCGCTCCCGGTTTTTCTGCTGCGCCTGCAAAAGTCGGGCCGCATGCTGTGGGTCCTGCAAGACTCGCGCGATCTTGGCCACCGCGTCGTCCACGTCGCAATATCGGGCGGCCTCTTGCTCAACGATTTCCACCTGTCCTCCGGAGTCGTGCACGAAGGTTAAGCAGCCCCCAAGGACCAGCTCAGCGATAGCCATGCCGTAATGCTCTTGGTGCATCGCGTGAATCCCGTACCGATGCTGGGCGATGAGGTGATCTATTCGATCTCGAGGGATATCGAGTTCCAAGCGAAGCCAAGAAGACCGCTCGCTGACCAAAGAGAGCACTTCCTGCAAAAGTGTTGGGTCAGACCGTCCTCCAGCCAGGGTCAGCCCTATTTCAAATCCGAGAGAGCGCAATCTATCCACGATCTGCACCAACTGAGGCCAATTCTTGCACCGAACCAATCTCCCAATGCTCAAGAAGGCCTCTTCTTTGGGGCCAGAAGTTTCGACTCTCGCCCCTCCTGAGGGCGGGGGGTATAAAACTCGATGCACTTGCCTGTCAGGTGCATTCTCGAGGTAAGAACGACCTGTCCACTGGGAATTCACTAAAGTGTAGTTGTTCTTGACATTCAGATTGCTCCAATTCGACCAATGCTTTACAGACAACTGATAGAACGGCCAGAGGAAACGTACGAGGGCATGGTTTGAATTTGTGACTTGTTGTTCCAGATCTACTCCAGTGGGATGGTGGATGTACTGAACGGCCGGCGGTCCCAGATCAAGCTCATTGAAGGCGGAAAGACACTGTCGGTAAAAGGGTCTAAGGCGTTTGGCACAGCGAGCAATCCAGTGGACTTGGAGTAAGCGATGAGGTATGTTCAAGGTGTTCAGAACTGAGTGAACCCTTGGTGCCGCAACGATGGTCTCGAACTCAAGTTCACTGAGGTGGGTACCGTAGTGGTCGTCGATCTCGCGGTAGTTCGGAGGGACCCAACATAGAACAGTGACGGACCCTCTTTGGGCCAAAGTTTGGATCATGAAGTTTGCGACCCCTTCTCCGCCCCCCGGTGGGTGCAAGAAAGGATTCACAAAGAGATAGTCGCGCACGAATTCCCTCTTCCTCTATCCTAGATGACGCCTGAGCGAATTGGCCAAGCGCTCCACGCCAACGTCTAAGGCGTTTTCGTGATAGCGGGCGAAGCTCAGGCGAAGGAATCTCGTTAGGCCCTGGCTCGACGAAAATCTGGGACCTGGTTGGAAGCCGGTCTTCTGCTTTCGAGCCTCAAGCAGGAGGGCTTCGAGGTCCACCTTTTTGGGCAGTTCAACCCAAAAAAAGTATCCGCCTTCGGGCCTTTGATAGCTGATCAAGTCTCCAAATTCTCTTTGCAAAGCTCGATCCAGCACTTCGACTCGGTGGGCATAGATTTTTCGCAAGCCATCGGTGAACTCCCCGTGCCAGCCCCGAGCGAGGGCCGCACCCACCACCGAGGACAGGTAATGGTTCAGCCCGCCACCGCTTCTGAGCAAGCCGAGATCCAAGATCTTGTCCTGCAGAGACGGGGAGGTTTGGATCCAGCCGAGTCGCAGGCCTGGAGCCAAGATTTTCGAGAACGAACCCACTGATAAAACGCGGTCTGAGTCCAGAAAGGCGGCCATGGGAGGTGGGGGAGGAGGGCCGTAGCTCAAGAGTTGGTAGACCTCGTCGGCCACAATCAAGAAATTGTGCTTCCGGGCTAGCTCTACCAGGGCTTTTCGGTTTTCCAGGGAGAGGGTACGGCCGGTGGGGTTTTGATAAGTTGGGATACTGTAGAAGAGCGCCGGTCGATGTTTCTTGATCGCTTT
>JBJHCR010000181.1:0-1842 GCA_050486105.1 Vulcanimicrobiota bacterium | reverse complement strand
TTTTTCTAGGACTTTGGGGTCCAAGCCTTGCTCGGTGAGGGGTACCCCTATCACCTTGAGACCCCGGTCGGCGAAAATCCTATGGGCCAGGAAGTAGGTGGGTTCTTCCACCAAAATGGTGTCCCCGGGTTCGGCGAACACCTGGGTGATCAGGTGGAGGGCTTGGGAGGCTCCGTTGGTGGTCAACAGAGTTGCCGGGTCCACCGGGCAGCCGTAGCGGACACTCAGAAACCTGCTGAGGGCTTGGCGAAACGGGCCGTCACCCTTGGGATGTCCGTAGTTCAAGACGGTGTTGTCGCCTTCGTTCAAGACCGCTTCGGTGGCCCGCCAGATGAGATCCCGGGGGAGCAAATCGGGCTGAGGTTGGCCAATACCAAAGTCGATCACTCCCTCGTCGGTGAGTAGCTGTCCGCGTTCGATAGTCATCGCTCCACTATAGGAAGACCCAGGGATCGATGCAAGGGTGGGCGACAGAGTTCCTACGCAGGTTCTGGGTTGCTTTCCCCAGTATAGGCGGGCATGGCAAAATCTTTGGTTACTGTGGTAGCGGAAAAGCTCAAGGTTCGCGATTCGCAGGTTCAGGCGGTGTTCGAGCTTCTTGATGAGGGGTGCACGGTGCCTTTTCTGGCGCGCTATCGCAAAGAGCGCACTGGCGGTCTCGATGAAGAGCAGTTGCGTGAGATCATCGCTCTGAAGGCTCAAGGCGAGGCCTTGGAGGCTCGGAGAGCCACCATCTTGGCTTCCTTGACTGAGCAAGGGGTCTTAACCCCTGAGCTGAAGCGGCAGGTGGAGGGGGCCACCAGCCTGATGGTGCTCGAAGACCTCTATCTTCCTTTCCGACCCAAGCGAAAAACTCGGGGAACCAAGGCTCTGGAGCTGGGGCTCGAGCCTTTGGCCAAGATGCTTTGCAGCCAGCCGAACAGTCCGTCACCCACCGAAGCGGCCAAGCGCTTCTTGGGGCCGGAGGTGGATTCGGTGGAGAAGGCCCTGGCCGGGGCCAAAGATGTGGTGGCCGAGTGGGCCTCAGAGCGCGCGGAATTGAGAAGTTCGGTGAGGGATAAGGCCCATCGTTTTGGGCGCTTGCAGGCCACCTTGAAGAAGAGCGCCGAGGATCCTAAAGAAACGTACCGCAGCTACTATGAGTTTGACTCGCCGGTGTCTCGCCTGGCCCCCCATCAGATTCTGGCCCTCGATCGGGGTGAACGGGAGAAGGTGCTGAAGGTGGGTTTGCACCTTGATGAGCGCGATTGGAGAGACCCCCTTTGGAAAGCCTATCGTCCCAAGTCTCACTCTCCTTGGGGGCAACTGCTGGCCGAGGCCCTCGAAGACGGGGCCCATAGGCTGCTCTTGCCGGCGGTGGAGCGAGAGGTTCGCAAGACCCTCACCGAAAAGGCCCAGGCTCACGCCATTGAAGTCTTTGCCGCAAACTTGAAATCGTTGCTCCTGACTCCACCCTTGATCGAACGAGTGGTGTTGGCTCTCGACCCCGGTTTCAGAACGGGGACCAAGGTGGCGGTGGTGGACCCCACCGGCAAGGTTCTCGAAACGGCTACCATCTATCCGCATCCCCCGCAGAAGCAACGCTCCGAGAGCCTAGCCCTGTTGCGCAAGCAGATCGCCCGCCATCGGGTCAGCCTGATCGCCATCGGCAATGGGACAGCCTCTAGGGAGACTGAAGATCTGGTGGCGGAATTGGTCAAAGACCAGCAAGACTTGGCTTACCTCATCGTTAGCGAGGCCGGGGCCAGCGTCTACTCCGCCAGCCCGCTGGCCAAGGCCGAGCTTCCGGGAATGGATGTGACCCTGAGAGGGGCGGTCTCCATTGCCCGACGGGTGCAGGAC
>JBJHCR010000180.1:0-13438 GCA_050486105.1 Vulcanimicrobiota bacterium | reverse complement strand
AACCCCACCCCGTCTGCGCTCTTAACCCGGCGCCCGAACTCACCCGAAGGCCGGCTCTCGCGGTTCCTCAAGGATAACTCGGATCGACGCAGGAAGGCTGGACTTCCAAGGAGATCCGCGTGTTCAAAGTCCGATTGCTAAAGCCTAATCCTGCTCACTCTCAACCTCGACCTCTCTCCGTCCTACTCATCCTACTGCTCTTCATCGCAGCCCCAACCTTGGCTCAAGGCAATAGCAAGGAGTGGTCGGTGAATGCTCCTCCGGGGGAGCATAGCGAAGTGAAGCTCGACGTCACCGAAGGCACCTGGATGTCCTTGGATGTCAGTCCTGACGGCAAGACTCTGGCCTTCGACCTGCTCGGGGATCTGTATCTGCTGCCCATCAGTGGGGGCGAGGCCAGAGCGGTCACTTCGGGCTTGGCTTGGAATATGCAGCCCAAGTTCAGCCCCGACGGCCGCAAGTTGGCCTACACTTCCGATCGTGGAGGCGGGGACAATCTGTGGGTTATGGATCTGTCCCAAGGCGAAGCGTCGGCCAAGGCGGTCACCAAAGAGAGCTTTCGCCTCTTGAACCAGCCCGCCTGGGAGCCCAGCGGAGACCTCTTGGTAGGCCGCAAACACTTCACCGGCACCCGCTCTTTGGGGGCGGGGGAAATCTGGGCCTATTACCCTGATGGGGAGGCTCGGGAGGGGCTGCAGCTCACCAAGCGGCAGAACGACCAACTGGATCTGGGTGAGCCGGCCTTCAGTCCCGACGGGCGCTACCTCTACTTTTCCCGAGACATCACCGCCGGGCCCACCTTCCAGTACAATAAGGACCCCAACGCCGGCATCTACGCCATCGAGTGCCTGGACCGGCAGAGCGGCAAGGTCGAGCGCATCCTGGGCGGCAGCGGTGGAGCCATCACCCCCACTCCCTCTCCCGATGGTAAAATGCTGGCCTTCGTTAAGCGGGTCCGAGGGCGCTCGGTGCTGATGACCGCCGACCTTTCAAGCGGTGAGGAACGACAGCTCTTCGACGGTCTGGACCGGGACATGCAAGAAACCTGGGCCATCCACGGAGTGTACCCGGCCATGGCCTGGACCCCCGACTCTGACGAGATCGTCTTCTGGGCCCAGGGCAAACTATGGCGACTGCAAGCCAAAACCCCCGAGGCCCGACCGGTGGAGATTCCCTTTCGGGTGCGCGACACCCGCAAGATCACCAAGGCTGTGCGCTTTCCGACCGAAGTGGGCACCGACCGCTTTTCGGTGAAAGCCCTCACCTGGCCCAGCCTCTCTCCCGACGGCAGCACCGTGGCCTTCTCAGCCCTGGGTCAAGTTTGGCTCAAAGACCTCAAGTCCGGCACCAGCAAACCTCTCTCTGCCACGGACAAGGAAGGCCACCAATCTCAGCCGGTCTTCGTCGGCCCAAATCAGCTGCTCTATGTTCACTTCAGCGACCAAGACCTCGGCTCCATCCGCTTGCGCGACCTGGCTCAAAACACTGAGCGCACTTTGGTCGACAAGGGTCGCTTCTTGGAGCCCGCCCTGTCCCCCGACGGCCTGACCCTGGTGTACCGCAAGCAGCCCGGAAATCTGCTGTTCTCGACCAACTACACCGGTTCGCCCGGGCTCTACCTCAAGGATCTGTCAGCCCCCATGAGCCACCCTCGCTTGCTCGACGAGAAAGGGCGAAACCCCCAATTTGCTCTGGGTCCCGAAGGACAAGTGCACCTCTATTACTCCCGAGGTGGTGACTCCACCCAGTTGGTGCGCAAGAGCCTCAAGACCGGCGAAGAGGCGGTGGTCCTCGAGGGCAAGGACGTCAGCGATTTCCTCATTTCCCCCGACGGCAAAACCGCGGCCTTGCGCCAGGATTTTGCCCTCTATACCTTCCCCTTCTCCCTCACCGGACAGCCGGTGACGGTCACCGCTAGCAGCAAGAACTTGCCGGTCACCAAAGTGTCCCTAAGCGACGGAGCCTATTACCCTAGCTTTGCCGCCAACGGCGAGCTCACTTGGAACGTGGGTCCTCAGTTTTATCGACTCCCCTCGGGGCAGAAAAAGCCGAACAGCAACGCTCTGTCCTGGGAAGCCTCCGCCTCCAAGCCCCCGACAAGTTCAGTGATCGCCTTGGTGGGGGGGCAGGTGATCACCATGCAAGAGGACCTGGTGATCTCCGAAGGCACGGTGCTCGTCGTTGGTGACCGCATCAAGGCCGTGGGGCCTAAAGATCAGATCGCGGTGCCCAGTTCGGCCAAGATCATCGACTGCCAGGGCAAGACCATCATGCCCGGATTAATCGACGTGCACTGGCACGGAACGTTTTCCGACGGCGCCAATTTTCCCGAAGTCAACTGGGAGTCGCTGTCGTCCTTATCGTTTGGGGTCACCACTCTGCACGACCCCTCCCACGATACCGCTTCGGTCTTTACTGCCAAAGAGATGCAGCAGGCCGGGCGTCTCTTAGCTCCTCGGATTTTTAGCACCGGCACCATTCTTTACGGAGCCAAGGCCATCGGCTATTTCACCCCGGTGGACTCCTTAGACGACGCCATGAGCCACTTGCAGCGTATGCAACGTTGGGGTGCCCCCTCGGTGAAAAGCTACAACCAGCCTCGCCGGGACCAGAGGCAGCAAATTTTGGAGGCCGCTCGCCACCACAAACTGCTGGTTATGCCCGAAGGCGGAAGTCTGCATCAGCACAACCTGACCATGGTGGTGGACGGGCACACCGGGGTGGAACACGCTTTGCCCCTGGCCAAGCTCTACGATGACATCATCACCCTGTGGTCGGCCACCCAAGTGGGCTTCACTCCCACCCTGGGCGTGGCCTACGGAGGGCTGTGGGGAGAGAATTTTTGGTACGCCAAAACCGATGTTTGGGACGACGAGCGCTTGGCTCGCTTCGTTCCCCGGGAGGCCATCGACGGGGCAGCCCGCCGTCGAGTGCAGGCCCCCGACGAAGAGTACAACCACCGAAACGCCGCCCGAGGAGCAGCGGATCTGGCCCGAGCGGGAGTGAAGGTGAACCTCGGAGCCCACGGACAACGAGAGGGTTTGGCCGCCCACTGGGAGCTGTGGATGCTGACCGACGGCGGCATGTCCAACCTGGAAGCCTTGCGCTGCGGCACCTATAACGGCGCCTACTATTTGGGTATGGATGATCAGCTGGGCAGCCTGGAGCCAGGGAAGTTGGCCGACATTCTGGTGCTCGAGGCCGACCCGCTGCAAGACATCAAGAACTCTAAATACGTGGCCCTGACCATGCAGGGCGGACGCCTATACCAAGCTGACAGCATGGCCGAAATCGCCCCAAATCCCGCCCCCGAACCGAAAATCTGGTGGAGGAATGTCCCGCAGACGGCACGTTGAAGGCCCAGCTCTCTTGCCGACGGCAGTCCTGCAGACGGCGCTTTGAGGGCCTAGCGGCCTTGCCGACGGTAGTCCCGCAGACGGCACGTTGAAGGCCGAGCTCCCCGGCGCCACGGCGGAGACGCGGGGGTTTGCGGTTCGGGACTACTGAGCGACGCGTGCCTCGAAGCCTCGAAGCCTCGAGCCTCCAGCACCTTCGAGCCCCGCGCACTTTCGCGCCTTCTAACCCCCGAGGTGTTAGATGCTTAAGCTTCCTGAGTGGTTATCTGGTTTGGTCTCGGCGAAATCGGCATTGGTAATCCGAATACTTTCAAGTTGGCTAGGAGTCAGGTTTGAAAGCTCCTGACCCAACTTTTCGGCTAAACGTTGCCAGGCCCGAAAGGCGGCATCATTGCACCACTGCTCCAGGTCCGCTCCGCTGAGTCCTTCCGATTGCTGCGCGAGCGTCCCTATCCTTAGCTGAGCTTGACTCGGTTTGTCCCGCAGGTGGACGGCCAGAATCGCCGCCCGAGACTCCCGATCGGGTAGCGGAACCTCCAGATGGTGATCGAAACGTCCGGGTCGACACAAGGCCGCATCGAGATCCTCTCGACGATTGGTTGCGGCGAGAACCACAATCCGCAAATCAGGGGTTATGGAATCCAGCTCCATCATCAGTTGCGAGAGAGTTCGTCTGGTGGCTTCGTGGGATTCGTGATCGCGAGAACGCAGAAAGCCGTCGAGTTCGTCGATGAAAAGGACGGCTCCACCGCCTTCGTTTGCTTTGAGCCTCAGTCGTTGAAATAAGCGGCGGATGTTGCGGGACGAGCCTCCGTACCACATAGAATTGATCTCGGCTGGGGAGATGGAGAAAAAGGCCGCCGAAGACTCATTGGCGGCCGTCTTGGCGATGGTCGATTTGCCGGTTCCCGGAGGTCCGTACAACAAAATGCCCTTGGGTGGTCGAATCCCGAGCTTGGCGAATCCATCTGGTCTAAGCAACGGCAATTCCACCCATTGGCGGACTCGGGTCCTGATGGCGTCGATACCAGCCAAGTCCTTCCAGCGATACCGGTGGACCTCCACCTCCCATTTTCCGGCTTCGGGGTCCTCGCCATTCGACAAAGGCTGCTGAGGTTCGGCTTCTTGAACCAGTTCACGAAGAAACTCGGCAGCCTGCTCACCCTGATCAAGACTGCTCTCCACCGCAATTTCGAAGGTCCCCCGGTATGGCTCTCCCTTGAATTTCACTCGGAACGGACGAGAGGCGTCAAGAAGTTCCACGGTCAGTCGCTCGGGCAAAACACCGAGAACTTCATCTAGGCGGAGATTCCAGCGGTCTTCACCCAAGAACGAACCGTGACCAGCCACGAGAACACTTCGGCCACGCAAGCTCTGGTAGATATGAGCTGCCGTCGGAGGTGAAATTCGGTCCTTCACCACGGACACTCGTGGGGTGGACTCGACCTGGGCCAACAGTGCCTCCAGAGGCTCGAGCGCCCGGACCTCCGCCTCCACTTCTATGCTCAAATCTCTCTGGGTAGACTTGATTTCGATTTCGTAGATGAAAGCACCCAGCTCGAAGGTCAGAGTTCCCTTGGTTACGTACAGTCGGCCTTGTCGATCTCGTTCGACATTGGCACAGCTCTCTCGAGTTCCAAAAGAAGGCGGACCGGAAATTTTGCTGACTTTCCCAAACTTCCGAAGCAATTCGAAGAGTGATGGACCCACCTCAGAAGCCAACCCCAACGTGCGGCTGAGCTTGACTCGCTCAAAGAGCTCCCTATTTTGGACTGTTGTGAGTTGAGGCAACATGTCTTTATCAGCACTTCGCTTGGGGGTCATGGGCTCTTTTTGCTCCTCGCAGGTTCGCTCAATGTGAGTTCTCCTTGGAATGATATCGGAATTGGTCCTTAATCAAGATAGCACCTCGGGCAGCGAACAAGGTTCGGAGTTTTATTGACGGAAAATTGATAGGTTGTAAGATTTTCCTGAAAAGAGAGGGTGGGAGGGGGATCCTATGGACTCTGGAAGCTGTGAACATGTCCAAAACCCGACTCTCGAGCTCTCTGTTCCCTCTGCTCTTGCTGTTGCTTTTGACGATTGCAGCCGTGGGCGAATCCTCCGAGGCTGAGCATCGCTCGTTCACCGAACCGGCCCAGTATCAGAGCATGGCCAATCAGCTGATCGCTTTATCTCGAGAGCGGTCTCGTGGCTGGGACCGCCTGACAGAGTTATGCACCCGCTTTCCTCATCGCCTGTCAGGCTCTGCCGCCTTAGAGCACTCGATCGACTGGATCTTGGAGCAGATGACAGACGATGGATTCAGCCGGATCGCCACTCAAGAAGTAGAGGTGCCGGTCTGGAAGCGGGGCCAAGAGCACCTGACTTTGCTGGGAGAGGAGCCTCGAAACTACCAAGTCCTGGCTTTGGGTGGGTCGGTGTCCACTTCATCCGATGGCTTGGTGGCCGAAGTGTTGGTGATCGATAGCTATCAGCAACTCGAAGAGATGAAAGACCAGGTGCCGGGTAAGATCGTGCTCTTTAATCCGCCTTTCACCACCTACTCGCAAACCGTCAGCTACCGCATCGACGGGGCTTCGAGAGCTGCTGAGTTCGGAGCAGTAGGGGCCCTCTTGCGCTCGGTGGGGAACTTTTCTTTGGACACCCCTCACACCGGGGTCATGTACTATACTCCGGGGCTGCCCAAGGTGCCCTTCGGAGCCATCTCCACCGAGGCCGCCGAGCACTTCGCTCGCCTACAGCAGTTCGGAGAGACCCCGCGAGTGAAGCTGGTCCTGGAAACCGAAGAGCTGCCCGATGCCGTCTCGCGCAACGTTATCGCCGAGATCACCGGCTGGGAGTATCCCGAAGAAGTAGTGGTTTTCGGGGGCCACATCGACGGCTGGGATGTGGGCGAAGGGGCCCACGATGATGCCGGAGGGGTAGTGGCTTGCTGGGAAGCCCTGCGCCTGATTTCCGAGTTGGGCTGGACCCCTCGGCGTACCCTAAGAGTGGTGGCCTGGACCAACGAAGAGAACGGCCTAAGGGGAGCCAAGGCTTACCGAAAGCTCGTTGACCAAGAGATTCCGAATCACGTTCTGGCGCTGGAGTCGGACTACGGAACCTTCCACCCCACGGGCTTTGCCTTCAGTGGCCACGAAGAGGCCCGAAAACTCATAGAGGACGCCGCGAAACTGGCCGAGGCCGAGATCGGACCCATGAAGGTCACCACCCCCGGGGGAGGGGCCGACATCGCTCCCCTGATGGACGCCGGGGTTCCCGGTGGGGCCATCGTGCACGAAGACGATCGTTATTTCTGGTACCACCACACCCACGCCGACACCATGGACAAGATCGATCGCCGAGACTTCGTCAACAACGTGGCCCTCTTGGCCATAACCGTTTTCGTGATCGCCGATCTTCCCAATCGTCTTCCTTTCGGACAGCCTCAGCGCAACCCAAAGGCTGAAGAATAGATCCGGCGAACAACTCCAAAATGACCGAAGATGCCCAGAATCGAAAGTCTCCGGAAGACGAATCTCGCCGCTTGGTTCTTGAAGATGGAACCAAGATTAAGGGTTATGAGCTCAGTTATCTCGCCTCAGGTGGGATGAGTGCCGTCTATACCGGAGTCAAAGACGGCCTGACCTATGTCCTAAAAGAGGTCGACACCTCTATCTCTGGTGAGGTGACTCAACTCATCTACGAAAAATCTCTGCTGGAACGTCTCGACCATCCGGGCCTTCCGAAAATCCACGATTTTTTCTGTGTGGACGGCCACTATTACTTAGTGATGGAGTTCATCGAAGGGGAGATGCTGTCTACCTTCCGCAACTCCGACGAACGACCGAGCGTTGAAGAAGTCGTTGAGTGGGGGTCCCAACTCTGTGAGATCTTCAGCTATCTTCACGCTCAAACCCCCCCGGTGATCTATCGAGACCTCAAAGGGGAGAACGTCATACTTACCCCAGAAGGCAGAATTAAGCTCATCGACTTCGGCATCGCGCGGGTCCACAAAGGCTCCCGAGTTCAAGACACCCAACTGATGGGCACCCCGGCAACAGCCTCTCCAGAGCATTACGGGGGCACCGAAACCGATGCTCGTTCCGACATCTTCACCTTGGGCGCAACCCTGTACGACCTCCTGACAGGCGGATACCGGCTAAAGCGTGGCGCCTTTATCTTCGCGCCAATTCGAGAGCTCGAACCTAACATTCCTGAGGCCGTCGAATCTGTTCTCGGAAAAGCTCTTGAATTCAAGCCGGAAGACCGCTATCAAACCACCCAGGAATTTCGAGTTGCCCTCTTGCAGGCCGTGGGACGCCCCGTAGAAGCCCTGGTCCAAGGGTCCATGGTTCGGCCCGCCACAACCAACGACGATGAAACATCTTCGAACCTGCACAACGCTAGGCGCAAACGGCAGGTCTCTCTTCTAGCTCTGCTAGCTCTCGTTGGATTCGTTATTCTCGCCATTTTCAGTCTTGGGGAAACGGGGGCTTCAAAAAACCCTAGCTTGGAAGCCAGCCTGACTGGCGATCTCTTCAGAGCAGGTCGAGTTCAAGGCGATCCGGTGGTATTTCTAGGTGAAGATGTTGGACTGTTCAAAGTCACTGGTTGGCAACACCAAGATGCCGACGAGAGGGCTGCTACCTTGGCTGACCGACTGAATCGATTCTATCGCACTGAGTGTGCTGCCTGCGGTAAGACCAAGCTTGAAGCCGAGGATATTAAGGTGGGGCGCTACACCGAGACGGGAGACGTGGTCGTATTCTATGCTCACGTTCACCTTCCCGACTTGGTTCTGAGTGGGCCAGAACTTCTCGCTACTGTTGACGAAGCTCAAGCCGAAGCCTTAGATGCGACTCCGAGCTTTGTGGCTTCCTATTGGCGAGACCTCTTACGGGATATGATTGTCTTGTCTCGGGGAATCGAGGTCAAGGATTCCGTGGCCGGCCCGGACCTCTCCGAGGCCATGCTGAAAGCTCGGAAACAGCTCTCCAGGGACAAGAAGGATATCGAGAACCTTCGAGAGATCCTGAGAGAGTTGACCAGCCTTCAGGCCGCGGAATTGCGAACTCTTTACCTGTCTATTCCTGACAAGAAGTCCCAGCCAGATGTCTTCCAGGAGATTCGTGGCTACGAACCACTGAGGAATTGAGAATTCCGAGTCGAAAGTTTCGTAAATGAGCGAGACTATGTTGACCCGGCGCAAGCTTTCCGAAAAGGATAGCCGATCGGTTCTAGAGGACGGGTCGAAGGTTCAAGGATACGTCCTGGAATATCTTGCTGCGGGTGGGATGAGTGTGGTCTACTTGGCCACCAAGAGCGACAAGAAATATATTGTCAAGGAAGTCTGTGCACAGAACACCGTTGATGTCCCCTCTCTGATCTCGGAGAAGGCTCTGCTAGAGCGCCTGAGCCACCCTGCCATTCCCAAGGTCGAAGCCTTTTTCACTCACCAGAAGCACTACTATCTCATTCTTGAGTATGTGGACGGCAATCCGCTTTCCAACTGGTTGCAGTGCGACAGTCCTCCGCCCATCGAGAGCGTTATCCAATGGGGACTGCAGCTCTGTCACATCTTCGAGTATCTTCACTCTCAGGAGCCACCGGTAATCTATCGTGACCTGAAGCCTGAGAATGTTCTTCTCACCAAGGAAGGAGAGATCAGGCTGATCGATTTCGGTATTGCCAGGCTCCACAAGGGAGATCGAGAGAACGACACCTCCCTTTTGGGGAGCCCGATAACTGCCTCTCCGGAACATTACGGCGGTACGGAGACCGACGCCCGTTCAGACATCTACACCCTAGGCGCCACTCTCTATGAACTCCTGACCGGGGGGAAAGCCAAGAAACGAGGGGCCTTCTCCTTCGCTCCGATCAGCGATTATCGACCCGAGATCAAACCAAAACTGGAAGCCGTCCTAGCAAAATCCATTGGCTTCAAGCCAGAGGACCGCTATCAAACTGCTCGGGAATTCGGTCGGGCCCTGAGGGATGCGGTCGGTCTCCCAGACGACATACTCTCGTTTTCGGCCTCCTTCTCCGCCGAAGAGCTGCCAAGCGGAAGCCCCGACCTTGACGAACACACGAAGACTGTGTCTCTGAGCGACCTGGGAATTGATGTTCCTAGGCCCCGACCTCGCTTCCCACTGATGAGGCTCATCATACTCCTAGCCCTGCTGATTTCCGGAGGCCTTGCCCTCCACTTCCCCGGCCTCCTGGGCTTGCAGGCAAACCGCAGCCTGGAAGCTAGTCTACAAGGAGACCTTTTCGCCGCAGGTCAGGTCGACGGGATCCCAGTAGTCTTTTTTGGTGAAGATGTCGGGCTCTTTCAAGTTTCATCGTGGCGCGAGCAGACCGGTGACCAAAGAGCGGAGACCCTCGCAGAGCGACTCAGCAACTTCTATCGAACCCCCTGCTCACTCTGTAATAAAACCAAACTCGAGCCTGAAGACATCAAGGTCGGACGCCATCAAGAAACGAAAGCCGTGGTGGTCTTCTACGCACATCAACACCCATCTGGCCAGATTTTTTCAGGCCCCGAACTCCTGGCCACCATTGATCAAGCCCAAGCAGACTTGTTCGACTCCACCCCTCGTTTTGTTGCCACCTACTGGAGAGATCTCATGCGGGATCTGGTCAATCTTTCAAGAGGATTCGACCCTGAAGAGTCGGCAGTGAATGAGGAACTACTCTCCGCTATGCAGCGAGCCCGAAACCAGCTTTCCGATGATGAGAGCAACGTCGAAAACCTGAGAAAGATCTTGGCAGAGTTGACCGGAAGTGAATCGGTAACGCTTCGCAAGGCCTTCCAGCAGGTCCCAGAACGTTCCGTGTTGCCCGATACCTTCACCGACATTCACGGGTATGAACCCCTTAGGAATTAGGGAACGCCGGTTGCCCAGCGCCCCCGGACAGACACCCCAGCGTGCACGACTAGCACACTGGGTTCCTGCCTTGGGCTCAAGGTATAGCACCTATCGTAGGATAAGGGTGCAAGATTCGCAGTCTTGGTAGCCAGCGTTTCGCGATTCTATCCATGCGGTCCCAGCTACATCTGGCCCTTTGACTTTTTCTGAGGATGTACTGCCGCCAAAGGCGTATGACACCTCGCCGGAAAGATTCCAGGCCTTGCTGTTCCTTGGGACTGCATAGTATTGGTAGCGACCACGCAATACGCTCTCTAGCCATCGCCCGACCTGAGGGATGGCTGAGGGCGCGGTTGCCCTCAGGGCGTTCGATACCCATGAGCCAGGCATGACAACCCCAGACGGGTTAGATCTGCGCTCAGTGGGACGCAGAACCTTAAGGCGAGCGCTTTAAGGGCTCTGACATTTCGGAAAGCACGCCAAGTCTCGTGGCCGTGTCCGTCCACCTCGATTAGGGCGTGTTGACATTCGGCGTTCCGAGCTACACGAAGAAGATTTTTGTGCTCCGGTAGGTGAATTTATCGCCTAGTACCGGGCGTACTTAAGAGAAATTTTGCTGCCGGAGCGCGGAAATCCGCGAGTGTAGCGATAGAAGGTTGAATGTCAACACGCCCTAGAATTCCGACCTCCCTAAAGCCCCTTAGGACCTGCACAGATGAGTCCTAGGGGGCTTTTTCGATCCAAGCGTGCAGCCCTCCAGACAGGTCTAAGGTGTCGGGCTTCCGCAGTTCGGTGACACTCTCTATTGGTCGATTCAAGGGCCCTTAAGCTCCTAAGATTTCCCTCAAAAGATGCGGCAGATTTGAACATCTTGTCACAAATCGACCCTGATTTCGGAGATTCGGTTAACAATGTTTACAATTTGTTCATATATTGGGGTCCATGTTGGGTTAGTATCGGGCCAATTCACTACCCCATAAAGGAGGCTTAATGCTCGTTACCGTTTCTAGTCCCCGATACCAAGAGCTTTATCCCAACCCGCTTTGCGCCGCCAGAGCCATCGCCGCTGCCGCTGCTTTCCAGCAACTCGGCTTGCCCGATCCCATCCGCCAAAGAGATTTTCATTCCACTTCGGTGGAAGCTATTCGAGAGATCGGCGAGCGCGCCGACGCGGGATCTTACGGTCGGTCGGCCCCAGATCTACAGTCACTCATCGATGGTTTGGTGGCCAACTATGGAACCGAGTTCAGCAGCCCTGAAGGTTCTGCCAAGGGCTGTGAAGCCGCTGCGAAGGTGTCCCAGTCGGCTCAAGGCGCCAGCCAGGCCGCAAGCGGCTTGCAGGAAACCGGCTATGCCGCTCACCGCCTGAGCCGCCAGGCTCAGGATATCGAGTGGAACGCTGACTCTTCCTCTGCTTTAGGTTCTCGCTTGAGCGAGGCCAACCAAGAAGCAGTGCAATCCGAGCACGAGGTGGGCCAGGCTGAGTCGCAAACAGCTCAAGCCCGACGAGACATGGACGACGCTGAACGCTTCGCTCCGGCTTCTCGTCACGGAGAGAGAGCCGGACTCACCTGTCGCGAGGAAATCGAAAAGCATGAACGCGACAAGCGCCTAGTTCTCGCCGCCGCCGAAGACTATCTCCGAAAAGCCGCAGCCCGAGACTCGGCAGGCAGAGTTCGACGAGCCATGGCCCAGGGGAACATTGAGAATGTCGAAGAGAAACTTACTGAGGTCCAAGTCCGGGAAGCCCAGCACGCCGAGGTCTAAGTCGGCTTGGAAGGCTGACTCTGGGGGAAGGTCGATTTCCCCGCCCATTCCTCATCCCGAACGATCCTCAAAACCCCCAGATGTTCCCGACCAAGGCTATCAGGCCGCAACTCAAGACCAGTATCGCCGGACTGGGGTTCTTCCATAGGGCTACCAGCAAGGCGGCCAGGGCCAAGGTCAGCGTGAAACTGTCGCGAATCGAGGCCTGTCCAATGGCAAAAACCCCGGAGAGCAGCAGTCCGATGCTCACCGGCGCTAGGCCCTCTTCCACGGCCTGATGCCAGGGCGATGCAGCCCAGCGCGCCCAGGCTCGGGAGACGCACCAGGTTAACACACAGGCCGGCGTAAAGAAGGCCAAGAGCACGACAGCGGCACCCGGCAGTCCCGCTGCGTGGTAACCCAAAAGAACGACCATCGTCATCGGGGGGCCGGGGGCAACCTGCCCAAGGCTGTAGGTTTCCGCAAAACCTTGCGCGTCGATCCATCCGTTCTGCACGCAGACCCTCTGCATCTCCGGAAGAAGAGACGACCCCCCACCGATCGCCAAGAGCGATAGCCCGCCGAACATCAGAGCCAAATGCAGTAAGACCATCGCTTAGAGTCTCCTAGGACGGCAAGACCAGACCCCGAGCGGAACCGTCAAGAGCAGAACCAGAGGCAAAGACCACTGGAGCACACCTGCCAAAACGGCGGTCAGGGCTACCAAGAGCACCTGCCGACTCATCAGCTGCGCCTTGCCTACGCGCCAAGTGGTTGCTAGCAAGATCGCGGCTGCAGCGGCAGAAACTCCATCGAGCGCTCGGTCGACGGCAGGATCGTGGCGATACTGAGTATAGAGACCGCCCAGGACCAAAAGGCTGATGGCCCCTGGTAAGATCAAGGCAACAGTGGCAACCACTGCGCCCCGCGGGCCTGCCAGTCGGTCTCCGAGGATGACGCTGAGGTTGGTGGCGTTCAGGCCCGGGAGCGCTTGGGCGATCTTGAGCGCCTGCAAAAACTCATCCTCTGTGATCCACTCCAAGTCTTCGACCAAACGCAAGCGGTAATAAGGCAGCATGCTGGTCCCAAAGCCGGTGGCCCCCATTCGAGCGAAAACCCAACCCAATCGAGCCAGACTGACTTTCGGTTTGGAGCGGTCCGAAGACAAGGATGACGTCATGAGAGCAACACCTCGCCGGCGTACTTCGCCAACCTTCCTCCACGACCTATCTCTGAGGGGTTTGCCACCGATCTTAGAGTGTTGGCCGGGAAAGTCATGACAAGACCCTGCGGTCGGCCTTCGGTAGGCTCTGTCCGCAAGCGAAGCGTTACGTCCCCGTTTAAATCAGCAGCCTCCTAGTGCTCTGTCAAACCTAAGAATTGGGGTTGGGCCGGAGATCCATCAATTCTGATTTCATCAATTCTCGGTTACGTACAACCTGGGTACGCGCCCTCGAATTGATTTTCTCAGAATTGCGCCTC
>JBJHCR010000179.1:12702-13464 GCA_050486105.1 Vulcanimicrobiota bacterium | reverse complement strand
CGTGGGCCTGTGGCGCGGGGGTGGGGGGGGGGGGGGGGGTGGTGGAGTGGGGCTCGTTGGACCGCGGCGCGGCGCAGCGGGGCTGGGCGGGGCTGGTGGGGTAGGGCTCGATGGACCGCTGGGCGGAGCAGTGGGACTGGGCGGCCTGGTGGGAGCAGGGCTCGATTGGCCTAGGGGTGGCCCACTTTTTGGGGCGCCACCCCAGTTCTCTGAATCTGACTTGCGCCGCAAGACTTGCGGCTCACGCGGTGACTGCTCTGAGCTTTGCGTGGCTGGGCCCGGGCTCTCGGAACCGTGCCTGGTTCTCGGCTCTGTTGGTTCTGAGGGTTCAGCAACCCAACTCTGGGACCAGTCTTGGGCTTCTTCGCTTTCCGGTGACTGTTTGGCTGTGCCGAGGGAACTTGACGCAGCTGCCGCTGCCGTCGCCGAGGATGAGTCGGGTAGATCCTGTTCCGGGGATTCCGAGTACTCTCGTTCCATATTGGCCATTTCCTTGGCCGCGTCGAACTCGATCTGCTCTTCGTCTTGGAGTTGCTCTTCCAAGGCCGCTTGAACATCGCTCCCTTGATAGTTCTTTTTGAGTTTCTTCTTTTCTTCTTTGGCGTCGTACTTGGCTAGTTTGAGTAGAATCTTGCCAAGTTTTGTATCTTTACTGAACTCGGCAAAACTTGCAGTGAAAGACACGAGCATGGTGTGGAAGGACAAACCACCACCTTCTTGCTTATTGCTCTCGGTGATTTCTTCCCATTTCTTGGTGGCATT
>JBJHCR010000179.1:0-12692 GCA_050486105.1 Vulcanimicrobiota bacterium | reverse complement strand
AATTGGTTGACCGCACGAATTCCAAGGTCTCGAGACAAGTTTCTGACTTGATCTCGGTAGCTTTGCAGGTTCTTGTGCACCGCAGCTTTGGTCGTAAACCTGGCGAACTTGACTTTGAGTTCCCTGAGAAACTTCTTGGTCGGAGTGAGCTCTCGAATCTCGTCGACAGCTTTAGATTCCTCATAAGATAGCCCTTCAAGGGCATCTCGCTCAATTTCTTCTTCGAGTTCTCGGCGTAAGAGCTTGGCCTCCTTAAAGGTGCTGGAGATGTCTTCGCACAGTTGGGAAGCGCCGTGGTCTTTCACCAGCCCCCGTGTCCAGCCTTGATAGACTTGCTTGCCGATTCGAGAAATGGTTTTCTCGTACTGAGCAGTGACACAGATCCATTCGTTGTACTTTATGGTTGAGAATCTACCGCCTGCCATTCTTAGGCTCTCGTTTCTTGCGAGAGTGGCGCACTCCCTCCCTGACCCTGTCGAGCATACCTTACTCCTAAGCTGCAAACTGGCTCCATAAGCTAAATGTCTTGGGTTAATTAGGTCTCGGGGACTTTCTTGTCCTTAGGACAGGGTATTTATGTCTCTGGTTCGAAGCTCTATCCTGGAAGACGTGTAGTAGATTTGTCTTGAGGTGGCTGGTTCTAGCTTGGACTAAGGAGACGGGGGAGGGATCGTTGGCATTACTTGGACGGAACATAACAGGCCTATACAACGAATGGGTTTGCGTTACGGGCCAATACGAGAAGACCTTAATGGGTATGGGTCGCCAGATCTTTCAAGCCTACAAGAAAGGACACCTCGCAAATACCGAAGCTTGCGAACTGTGCGAGGTCATGGAGGGGGTATTTAGTCAAGCAAGGGGACAGCGCAAGGAGTTGACTGATGACCTCGAGCGTCGTCTTTTCAACGGTCTGACTCTCTCTGAGAACGTCTATATCCGGGAGAAGGCAAAAGCTGAACCGGTGGAGCGAGTTAAAGTAAAGTTTAAGAGTCTTTTTACCCGCGGGGTGGCAGCGATTTGGGATGGGCAGAATATGCCGGGGTACAAATCCTCCATTAAGGATGTGATCGTCAATCTAGGAATACTAGCCTTGTCTTGCTACGATCGCAACGACCCCCTGTTGCCTGCTCGAGAGCACCAGAGAATGTGCCGTCTGGCCGCCGCCCTAGAAAACGATAGTCAAAAGTGCTGGGAGAACATTGTCGAGTTTCGAAGCCAGCAAGGCAAGAAAAAGGGTCTGGCTTTTCACGCCGTCACGGTCCAGTTTGTCTTGAGCTTTGGAAACTACTTCAGAACGTCAAAACGAGCTCGCTATGCTCTAAAGTTTTTCGGGTATAATGAGAAAGTCGAAACCGCAAAGCTCCAAGCGCGCTACGCCGGACGGCCAGAGGGCGAGGCGCTCAACGAACAGCTCGGACACCCATGCCCTGCTTGAGGACGGCTAGCGGACTCGCCTTCGAGTCACTTCGACCTCTTCATCGAGCAACTGCTGTCTGAGCCTGGCATCTTCGATTTCTTTTTGAGAAAGGCCGCCCATACGAAAGAGTTCCTCTAGACGTTCAAGCCGCTCCGCCCCTCGCTTCTGGCTTTCCTCTAAGGTTTCTAGAGACTTCTGAACCTCATGGGAACGTTGAGCTTTCTCTTGAACCACCGTGCGATTGAGGTCTTGGTCTTGTTTGACCAGCACGGCCACCAGGTTTTCTACGTCTACCCAATTTAAGCCCTGACTGCGTGCCCAGGTGGACACCGCGTTGAGGTTGTCTCGGGCGAGGCGGACGTCCTTGTTGAGTTGGTCCAGGGAATAGGATTCCAGGTTGGCTAAGCTCTCCAGCTTTGCCCTGGCGGAATCAAGTTCGTTGCGGTACTCCTCAAGGCGCTTGCGCGAAACTAGGCCCTCGTTTTTGGGGCTGTCAAGCTCAGTTAAAGTCGCTTCCAGCGAGGCCACCGAACGCTGGGCGGCTCTTTTCTCTAAGAGATGTTTTTGGCTAGCATTCTGGCGCAAGAAGAGCTGTTCTTCTGCCTGATCTAAGCTAGTTTTCGCTACCAGCCAGGCCGTCAACAGGCTTCGCTTATCCAAAGACAGAGGGGAGTGCCACACCGAAGCCGCGTGAGCCCCTTGAGAGGACTCACCAAAGGGTACGTAGTGCCCCGAGGCGTCTCTCATCTTGATGTCGACGTGATCGGAGGCCACCCGTCCTAATACTGTCCCCGGTACCACTCGTTGGCCTACGGCCACCAGAGGGGTCAGGTGTCCGTAGGTCACTGACATACCTCCAGGTTGGGTTATGGTAATCCCGTATTCTCCGCCTCCCCAGGGGGCGATAGAAGTGACGATTCCCTCCCATCCATTGCTGACTGGCGTGCCGAACGGAAGAGCGATGTCGTATCCGAGGTGCAGACCGGCTTGGCTTCGGTAGCGAGAAAGGGTTCTCCAGTCATAGAAAGTGCTGCTCACCCAGGCCTGGGACCAATGTTGACGCTGCAAGTCAAGCAGGTATCCTAGAGGATCTTTCTGCTGTAGGCCTGGTCCCCCCGAAGGTGCCTTGACTATTCCGTAGAGTTCAACCAATCGGTCGACTACAGCGGGGACCTGGTGTGACTTAATGGTCTCAGCTTTGGCTGATTGGTTGAAAATAAGCAAGGATAGGCCGACCAGAGCGAATACTCTTATGGTGCGCCAGGCCGACTGTTTAGAGAGGGCTTTCTTCGTTCTGTTCATCCCAAACCCACTTTCCTCATTCGGACTAACTGTAAACTCGCGGTTTTGATTCTCTCAAGCTTGGAAGGTTTCCGGTCTGGCCCGCTAGAACGCCCCTGCGGGTCTGGCTTCCCGGAGCAGTGTAGGACAAAGCTAGGCCTCTAGGTGTTCAGGTAGGTAAGGAGATATTTTCCGATGATCAACAATACTTTAGTTCCAATGGTCGTGGAGCAGACCGCCCGAGGAGAGCGAGCCTACGATATCTATTCCAGGCTGCTGAAAAACCGAATTATCTTTGTGGGTGATCCCATTGAAGACTCGGTGGCCAACTTGGTTATCGCCCAGTTGCTTTATCTGGAGCAAGAGGACCCCGATAAGGACATCGACCTGTACATCAACTCCCCTGGAGGCTCGGTGACGGCAGGCTTGGCGATGTACGACTGTATGCAGTTGGTCAAGCCTGATGTGAGCTGCATTTGCATGGGAATGGCAGCTTCTGCAGCGGCGGTTCTCTTGGCCGGAGGGGCTGCCGGAAAGCGCTACGCCTTGCCTTTCAGCCGAATCATGATTCACCAACCCTGGATCGGGTCTATCGGTGGACAGGCCACCGATATCGACATCCATGCTCGACAGATCTTGAAAACCCGAGAAACGCTCAACCAGATTCTGGCTGACCACTGCGGACAAACGCTTGAAAAGGTGCAGCTCGACACCGAGCGAGACTACTATATGTCCGCCGAAGAAGCCAAAGAGTATGGTATCATCGACCAGGTGATAACCAGCGAATCTCGCTAGGTAGGTTTGGTGCACTCGTCTTCGAAAGTAGGCACCTCGGGTGTGTTTTTGCAAGCATGCCGGGGCGAAACTCCTTCCCATATACCGGTCTGGTTGATGCGTCAGGCTGGCCGGTACATGTCCGAGTATCGCGAGCTACGGTCCAAGGTGAGCTTTATGGAGTTGTGCCACACTCCAGAACTCGCCGCAGAGGTGACGGTGCACGCTGCTCGAGTCCTGGGAACCGATGCGGCTATCCTGTTTGCGGACATCTTGCTGATTCTGGAGTTGTTTGGCCGCAAAGTGTGGTTCGAGAAAGGTGCTGGTCCTCAGATCGATCCCCCTCTCCGACATCCCGACGAGATCGACCGCCTGCCTGAGCCGGATTTGGATAGACTAGAGGCTGTCTATCAAGCCGTCACCTTGATCCGCAAGGAGTTGCCCCGAGAGACTGGCTTGATAGGGTTTGCAGGCGCTCCGTTCACTGTGGCATCGTATCTCATCGAAGGTGGGCCCAGTAAGAACTTCGAGCACACCAAGCGTCTGATGTTTGGTGCTCCCGAGAGTTTTCGGAGGCTGTTGGCGAAGATCGGGACCGCCACTGGAGAGTACCTCCGTCGGCAGGTGGACGCCGGCGCCGACGCCGTCCAGTTGTTTGACAGTTGGGTCGGCAATGTGAGTCGAGCCGACTATGTTGAAACCATTCAGAACGCTAGTGCAGCCGCTCTTTCTGCTGTCCCGGACAGCGTGCCTAAGATCCATTTTGGGAAGGGAACCAGCCACTTGCTGCTGCCCATGCGCGAGGCCGGAGCCACAGTCATGGGCGTGGACGAAATGTCCGATATGGCAGAAGCACGCGCGCTTCTGGGAGAAACGCCGGTTCAAGGGAATCTGGATCCCATTGTCTTGTTGTGCGATCGGGCCACCATAAAGAAGAGAGTCTTGCCCATTTTACAAAAGGCTGGGCCGACCGGATTCGTATTCAATCTTGGTCACGGTATCATCCCGAGTACTCCGGTGGACAACGTGAAGTATTTGGTGGACCTAGTCCACGAGGAGACCCAAAGATGAAAGTTGCCGTAGTCGGAGGCGGTTTGACCGGATTGGCTGCAGCCTATCAAGCTCGGCAGGAAGGCCTGGAAGTCCATCTGTATGAGGCCACACAGCGACTGGGTGGCCTGATCGACTCCCGAGTTGACGACGACTTCACCGTCCTCGAAGGGGGCGCAGAATCGAGCCTTCGAAGCAAACCTGAACTTTTGAGCTTGGTGGAGGAGTTGGAACTGCAGGATGAGGTGATCTCGACGATTCCGGAAAACTTGGGGTCGTACATTGTCCGAGATGGGCAACTCCATCCTATCCCAAGAGGGGTTCGTTTGATGGCTCCAAGCTTGATCTGGCCCTTTCTCCGTTCCGGCCTGCTCAGTTGGCCGGGAAAGCTTCGGGTCCTATTGGACTTGGTTCTGCCTAGACGTGATGCATCGATCCCGGGTCGCGAGGAGTCTTTGGCAGAGTTTGTAAGTCGTCGGCTTGGCGTGGAGGTTCTCCATTATCTGGCTCAACCCATGGTTGCCGGCATCTATGGTGCCGACCCAAAGTTGTTGAGTCTCGAGGCGACCATGCCCTTGTTTCCAAGATTGGAGCAAGAGCACGGATCGGTGATCGCCGGGTTGAGACAAATGGGATCGGAAGGTGAGGCTACAGGGGCCCGCTATAACCTGTTCTTTTCTTTGCGGCAGGGCTTCGGTCAAGTGATCCAAGCCCTGGTGGAAAGCCTCCCGACCGAGAGCCTGCATCTTGGGGGTCGGGTAGACCGGGTTGAGCCGGTTAGGCCGCCTGAAGGCTCGGTGATCGGTGATGGCTGCCGTTGGCTCCTCAAAGTGCGAGGCGGACCTCCCGAAGGACTCGAGTATGATGGAGTGATCCTGGCCTTGCCGGCGCCCCAGGCTTCCGCTTTGCTAAAGCCTTTTGCTCCGGAGGCGTCAAAACTTTTGTCTAGCATCGTGTACCGTCCGGCCGTGACCGTCAACCTGTCTTATGACATCGAAGCCTACGAAATGACTGTTCCCCCGGCCTACGGATTTGTGGTGCCGGCGCAAGAGCGACGTCCTCTGTTGGCCTGCACTTTCTCGTCGAGAAAGTGGCCGGGTCGCGAATCGGACCAAAGACGTCTCCTCAGAACCTATTTTGGTGGGCCCAATATGGAGTGGGCTCTCTCGGCTCAGGATGAGGAGTTGAAAGACCTGTCCATGTCTCAATTGGCCGAGTTGATCGGACTCGATGAAGAACCGTTGTCCTACGAGGTCCACCGTTATCCCATCGGGTTGCCTGAGTATCGGGTGGGGCATCGAAGATTGGTCCAAGAACTTCGGGACCACATGGAGTTTTTCCCCACCATGGGTTTGGCCGGAAACTACCTCGACGGTGTCGGTCTCCCAGACTGCGTCAGCGCTGGACGCAAAGCCTCTCGCCGCCTAAAACCTACGCTACTGGCTTTGGCATAACTTCAAGCCAGGTCCAAGCTAAGGATCTGGTCCGAAATAACTTCCCGGTTTGGGCCGCCGATGCATCGGGTACCCTCTGGGTGCTGGCAGCGTTGGTTCTCGCTTAAGTATTCTCGATACTAGTCGCTCGAACCGCCTTGCCACACCCACGGGGACGCCGGGAACCCGCGTTTGCGTGGGTGGCCCCGGCGCCTCGACAACCGAAAATAGAAAGTTATTCCGGACCAGATCCTAAGGCTTCTCCATAGAGTAGACCGACCCGGTAGCGTCGAAAACTGAGAATCTTGAGCACTCCCGATAAAATTTGCCTGCTTTGGTTGGGACTTGTCTTCACTCTGGTGATGGGCAGTTTCTTACCTGCACCACATCAGCTGATTTGGTTCTTGAGGGTTGGAATTCCAGAGGTCGGCTGGCTGCTGGGCTTGAGTTGCCTGCCAGCGCTGGTCTGGCTAGGTCGCTCGTCACCCTATACCGCTGCCATGTTGGCCATAGTGCTCCTGGCCCCGATCTCCTTGCCTTGGTGGCAAGCTCTGGCGGTGGCTCGCACCGCGCCTGCCGGCCTGCAGCGAGCCTTCGGGAAGGACGAACTCAAACGAGGCCCCTTGAAGCTCGGACCTGCCGAGAGCGTCCTAGTCAGCACGGAACCCTACACCGAATCGCTGTCCTGGGACCGCTATCGGCCCACCGAAAGCCAGCCTAAGGCCAGGATCTTATTTGTGCACGGAGGCTCCTGGCGAAACGGAACCCGGGCCGACTACCCCCAACTCTTTCGCTATCTGGCCGGTAGGGGTTATGAAGTGGTCTCCTTGACCTATTCCCTAGCTCCGGAGCACCCCTATCCTGCGGCTCTGGAGGACGTGGATACGGCCGTCGACCAATTGGCGGGAGACGGTCTGCCCTTATTTCTTGGTGGGCGCTCTTCCGGGGGCCACCTGGCCTTATTGGCTGCCTATCTCAATCCTGACAAAGTGGCGGGAGTCTTTGCCTTCTACCCTCCCGTAGACATGGTTTGGAGCTACCACAACCCCAGCAATCCCGCAGTATTGAACTCCAAAGAGGCCATCGAGCAGTTCCTAGGAGTGCCTCCCCAAGACGACCCAGATCGCTACCTCGAAGCTTCCCCCATCCACCAAGTGGGTCAGGACTCTCCCCCAACCTTGCTGATCCATGGACAACGCGACTGCCTGGTTTACCTTAAGCAGAGCCATATGCTGTCCGGTGCTCTTGCCAAAACTGGAGTGCCCCACTACCTGCTGGAACTGCCTTGGGCCGAACACGGCAGTGATATCACTATTTACGGCCCTACCGGGCGGTTGAGTTGCTGGGCGATCGAAGGCTTCGTAGAAGGCGTCTCCGGCCCCAAATGAGGCGGCCAAAGGTCAGTAGCCTTCGATTCAACAAGGACCATGCCGTTCGAGCAAGAATCAGAAAATTAAGGGATAAACCATGGCCAGCGACTTCATCAATAGGATCCATAAATCTCAAGAAGCCGGCAACACTCCTGCTGCCGCCGGCCCCTTGGTTCACTTGGCTCAAGGGGATCCGGCCTTGGCCCGGCTTCGCGGCTTGACTGACGCCAACGGTATGCCTATGGTCCTCGACGACGGGGCTTCGATCTCCAGCGAACTGGCCGACGACCTGCTCTTCGAAATGGAAGAGATGGAGATGGCCAAGTCCACCACCTCCCGGTTCCGCACACCCTTCACCCGCCCCCAGGTGACAAAAGCCTTAGTGGTGGGAGGCATGCTCATGGGCTGTGCCGCTGGAGCCTTTGCCCTAGGCGGAGCCGGCTTTTTCTTGGCCTTGGCTGCTGAAGCCTTGGCCTTCGCCGGGGGTTTTATGGCCAACAAGGGGGCCCTGGAAGAGTTAGAAGAAGAGAACCGAAAACTGCGGGAGAAAGCCTCCAAAGACCCTTTGATCGGAATAAACAATCGGGGGGCCATCGATGAGATCCTCAATGAACAGCTCATGCGAGCGCCCTATCGTAAAGGATCGGTTTCGGTGATTCTCGGCGACGTGGACCACTTCAAGTCGGTGAACGACACTTACGGTCATCAGGTGGGAGACGAAGTTCTCATCGAGGTGGCCCAACGCATTAAGGCTGCGCTGCGCTCGGAAGACTCCATGGGTCGGTACGGAGGCGAGGAATTCCTGGTCGTTCTGCCAGGCATAAGTGGCACTCAAGCGGTGCTCATCGGACATCGCATCCGCCTTTTTGTGGCCCAAGAGCCGTTCGAAACCGAAGCTGGGGAATTGTCCGTCACCATGAGCTTGGGAGTGGCCTCCACCGATTTCCCAGAACTGTTCGGGGCCGAGTTGCTGGTACGAGCCGCCGACGAGGCTCTTTATCAGGCCAAGCACGAAGGGCGAAATCGGGTCATTATGGCCCCTGCCTTAGCGGGGCGTTGAGATGTCGAGACAGAAACATTTTGGAAACATTTGTCAATGCCTCGGTAACATCACACGACTTTTTGTAACATGATTTCAGATGTCTCAGAGCTTGAGATCACCGATACTCAAGTTAAGCGGGGGTGCTCATCAGGGCTCGCTTCGCCAAGAACGGCTGCAGGAGGCAAATCCATGGCGACGGTGCAATGGGAGACGGCCCGAAAATCGGTGAGAACAGTGATCGTCACCCCCTCGGGTTCAGCCCTGCCCGAGGGTCTGGGATTTGTTCACCTAGGAGACGTCCTCCGCGCCACTCTAGCAGGTCAAATTGACTCCAAGACCCTGTCCGGACTCCAAGACAGGCTCTGGGATCGGCTGGAAACCGCCCAAAAACAACTTGAAGGTCTCAGCGCTCGTTCTTGGGCCGCGAGCAAAGCCTCGCACTCGCACCTGCTCGAAAGTACCGAAGCTCTCATGGAGGAGCTGGGAACCGTTCTTGAACTCATCGATGAGTTCCTCGACTTCGGCTCTCAGAACTCTGTGAGCGAGGCCATCTCGGTCCTCGATGTCATCCAAGAGCAGTTTGGACAGGTCTTCTCGTGAATTCTTTACTCTATCGAGCTGGAGGGCCCTAGATAATTGAAGGTGGCCGACGACAAAGAGTTGCATCAACTCTATCGGGAAGTTCGAGACCACGACCCTGAGGTCTGGGAGCTTGCCTGTCATCGCCTTGGAGAGCGCGCTTCCACCGAGCAGAAGGCCTACTCGGCCATGTGCGACCTTCTCACCTCCCCCCTCCCCGAGCTCCGCCTGAAAGGCTTGATCGCCCTGCGCACCATGGCCCCGGCGAAGCCCGATGAAGTTCTCATATTCTTAACTCAGCGAATCGACGAAGCCCGGCAAGACTGCGATCCCGTCCTCTTGGACACCGCCTTCTTCGTCTTCACCACCCTGCCCAACGGAGTAGGACAAACATTGGTCAAGGGATACCTCAACGACCCCAGTGAAGCAGTCCGAGCGGCCGCCGCTGCTGCCTTGCCCTTCTGGCCTACCTGGGAGCCCGGAACGTACCTGAAGCTGGCTCAGGACCCGTCGATAGAAGTCCGTGCAGGACTGCTGGCAGCGCTGGCCGAGATGGACGATTCTCCGGATCGCACCGCTGCACTGACCTGGCTGAAAGACCATCCCGAACCTCTCCTGTCAGCCTTGCTGCAAGATCTGCTGGAACCCCTTGAACAGGACCCTCCTCGAGCGATGGTTCCCCTCCTAGACGGGGCCCAGGCCGCCCAACTTCTCAGGAGTCCGCACCCGACTCCACAACAGGCTGCCCGTTTCGAAGAATTTCTGCTGTCCGACCCGAGTTCAGGCCTGAAGATTCTCAGAAGTTCTCTGGACAAACGAGGGGGGCAAACTCTGCTCCGGCAACTGCCAGACCTGTGTCGAGACCGTTGCTTGGCCACCGTGTTTCGGGTCTGGAGCCGAGTCCTCGAACCTGGGGAAGAACCTACGCCGATGCTGATGCTTCGAGCCTTGGGAGTCCTCGAATCGATGCCTGAAGAGGAAGCCTTGTCTCCTCTCAAAGAGTTTCTCAAGAGCTGCGTGGAGGCCGCCGATTGTGACAGCAGCGAGGCCTTGGCCACTTGGTCCTACAGTTGGCAGGTGAGTTCTATTGCCCACTCTGTCTGGAGCCCCCCCACTGAGAAAGGGTTGGTCTTGGCCACGGAAGCCCCTCGATGGTTATCTCGCCTGGCGGAGGTGGGAAGCAGTTTTCAGGGTCCGAACCTACTCGGTCTGTCAAATCTTGAGACAGATTTGGCATCTCTGCACACCCAACTCCAGAGCAATTGCCCTCGTCCCGAGCGCGACCTACTTTTAGGGGTCATGGACCAGTGGCAGCAAGCCATACGGTGTGAAGTTGAAGCCCTATTGGGCGGAGGGCCTTTGTCGTGAGTACCGGGAAAATTGGGGGGGGCGGTGGGAGCGCCCCCAAACCGTCTACCCCTCCACCCAAGCCCGCTGCCACGGCCCCTAAAACTGCTCCTTCGTCCACCTCCTCTCCCAGTGCTGCCAAAAGCACCACCAGTCCCGGCAGCACCACTTCCAGCAGTCCAACGAGCACCTCCTCTCCGACTTCAAGTTCGTCGTCTTCATCCACCTCGTCGACTTCGTCGAGTTCTTCCACCAGCGACAGCAAAGCGCTAGACAAGCCCAAAACAGTCACGGAGTCCGAACTCAAGGAAGATCTGAAGAAAGAAGAAGAGAGCAAGGACCGCTTCGAAACCAGTGACGAGCTAAAGAAAGAGAAAGAGGAAAAGCCCGCAGGGGAGCGCTCGTTCGCCGACCGCCTGCTGCAAAACTTTCAGAAAGCGTATGGGTCCGACCCTAAAGAACTCAAACAGCAGGTCAATAAAGTTGGGGAAGACCTCTCCAGCGGCACCCTGACCACTCGCCAAGGCGCCGAAGAAGTGCAAAAGCTGGAGTCCACCGTTTCGGGGTTGAGCGGCTCTCGTCTGGAAAAGATGAATGATCGGGTCCAAGAGCTCAAAGAGAAACTGGTTCCGCGCCGAGAGGAAGAGCAGCAGAAGGCCAAAGAGGAAGCCGAATCCGACCCCGTGGCTCAACCCAGGCGAGAGCCGGACAAGTCCCCCTCCGAGGATCCTACCCGACCGAGAGATCAGAACGAGAGAGTTCTGGAGCCGGCAAAAATTCTGGCCGAAAGTGAACAGCCCACTCATGCCGTCCGGGGTGCCCCGGACTACACTTCAAGCGAACCCAAGACTACCGATGCCCAGGCTGAACCCAGTGTGGAAGGCAAGCGAGACGAGCGGGCTGCGATGCAGCTCAATGATTCCGAGAAACTCACCGATCCGGCCTTGGCCCGAGCCCACCGTTACAGCTCCCAGCTCGATCAGCTCTTGGGGAGGCGAGAAGAAAACGACCTCGACGCCTCAGGGAGGGTCGAGCAAGGATTGGAAGCCCAATCCCGCTGGATAACTGGCCATTCCAACCCGGCGGACCCTCCGCCCGAGGCACCAAAAACAGAAAGAGCCCTTGGGGTGGAAGACACCGAACTCACCCAGGACCGCCGGGTTCGCGGATCCGAAAGCTACCCAGACCGGAGAGAGGCATCGATTGCTCAAGGCCTCAACCGGAACGATGAAGCGCGCATTTCCCAGACTGACGGAGACAAACTTCACGGCGCTTCAGCTCCGAAGAAGTCTGAGAGCAACTCGCTGCCCGAGGCTTCCAAGAGCCCGTCCGAATCGAAAACCCATGTCGGTCCAGAGAATGAGTCGCCGCTCCAACGCTTGGAACGCACCGAGCAAAATGCCCAAGAACTGATCAAAAAATTCCGAGAGACGGGTGACTCTGAGGCGCTAGGAAAGATTAGTCAGGCCTTTTCGACAGCCAAAGACAACCGCGACCAGACGAGGCAAACCCTGGAACAGGAATTGACCAAGGCTTACCCTCCGGAAGAAGCCCGAAAGTTGGCCGAAAAGGCCTTGGAAAATGAGGACAACTTCTTCGCCCGCTTCAGCAGCCTGTACGGGGCTGGAGACGAGGCAGCCCAAAAAAATCTTGCTGAGCTGAACCCCGCCGCCGCCGAACTTTCCCTTCGAGAACAGCAAAAAGCCTTGTCGGAGGCCGGCATCGAGGACCAGCGAGCGGTGCAACAAGCTTCGGCTCTGAAGGCCGTGGACACTCTGAAGAGCAGTGCTCCCGCGCTGGAACGGCCCGCTGGAGAACCCCGATTCGGGGCCAAGTTGGGCGACCCCGGGAGCGATGCCTTGCTCAACGTTCCTAAGACCGAGACATTTGTCGGCGACGCCCCCGCCAAGGTCGAGCAGGCCAAAGACCAGAGCAAGCTTCCCTCAGCAACAGAAGAATCTGAGGTGCCTCAAAGCCCGACGGTCGAGCCCCTGGGTCCTCCGGAGCAAGCAAAAGCCGAACAGGACCCATCCGAGTCCTCACTTGAAGCTCCAAAAGGGGATCAGAAGCCCCAAACTCCAGAGCCGAAGACTACTGAGACCGCCGAGGAAAAGGAGAAGAAGTCACTACTCGAGCGAGTAGGCGGAGCCGTTCAGGGAGCCGTCGACAAAGTCAAAGAGACTCTATTGCCCGACGGGGATCAGTCCGAACCCTTAGCCCAGAAGGTCGAAGCAGCTAGGGCCGGATTGTTTGATGGGGTGAAAGAGGCGATCGCAGCCAAGCTGCCCCCCCCCGACCAGAGCAAAGCAGAGACCGCCGACCCCAAAGTCGACGAGATCCCAGCCACCGAAGAGCAGGCCAAGCCTACTGAAGCCGAAGAAAATCCCGGCTTGCTGGGC
>JBJHCR010000178.1:0-13469 GCA_050486105.1 Vulcanimicrobiota bacterium | reverse complement strand
ACGGGAGTCTGGTGCAGGAGAGGGTGTTCACTCACAAGGTGAACCGTGGCGGCCAGACAACAGCAGCGCTCGCAAGCTGTGACCTCACCAAGGTCGAACGAGAGCGCCTAGGGAATCTCAACCCGAAGAAAACGAGATACGCCGAGACTCGTATGGGTCCAACGGCCGCCAGAATGAGGGTTGGTGAACCTCCTCGGGCAACGAAAGACGCGCTTCTTCGGAAGGGCGTCTTTTTTTGTGTTTGTGTGCCCGTGAGGCCGCAACGCAACCCGAGAACGGGGTCGAGGAGATTTGCGGGATCTTGTCTCCTAAGCAGAGTCTGCCGAGGGAAGTAGGAAGGCTGGAGCGCTGGCTTGACGGAATGAAGAACAACCATGGCTCAATCCCCGCCCGATCTTCTGGTGTCGGTGATCATGATCGCTCGGAATGCTGCTGATACCATCCCTCTTGCTTTGGCTTCGCTGAGGAACCAGAGCTATCAGAACTGGGAGTGCATCCTGATTAACGATGCCTCCGAAGATGGTACTACTGAGGTTATAAAGGCGATTGATGACCCCCGAATAAAGACGTTTCACTTAGAAACCCCCTCGGGGCGAGGGGCAGCCCGAGCTGAAGCTCTAAAACGATGTCGGGGTCAGTACTTATGCAGCCTGGATGCCGACGATTTTTACTTGACTCACACCTTGGCGATGCAAGTTGAGGAACTTGAAAAGCACCCGGAAGTGGCAGCAGTGGTGGGAAGACTGCTGCTCTTTGATGGGCTCGAGTGCCCTCGTCTATTAGGTACCCTACGTGGTAGCTTGAAATCTGGTCGAGATCGAGTGAGTGAGCAGCCCGAGCACTTGAGGTTCCCGTTTGGAGCGCTTATGTTTCGTCGCCGGATCGTAGGTAGCCATACCTTCCTCAGTCGCTGGAAGTATACTGAAGATCGAGAGTTTTTCTCTCGGATTCTGCCAGATCAGACGGTCATAGTGCTTAAGGATTTCACCTACGCTTACCGTTGGCGATTTGAAGCAGAAAAGGTCTTGCTAGGCCTGGGTGAGATCGAAAGTTTGGTTCGCCAGCGTTTGCGATCGCACCCCATATCCTCGCTTCGCCTGATGCTTCTTATTCGCTTGAAGGTTTGGCTGTATCGCCTGCTATTAAGGCTTGGCCTCTGGGACCAGGCCAACCGGTTGCGGGTGGCACCACCCGACTCAGTCCAGCAAGATCTCTTCTGGCGAGAGCTTCCATCCGAAAAACTCCAGCCTCCCTGTTAGGACGTGTTATGCTTCATGGACCTAAAGCGCGGTCGGAGCTGAGCCTTTTAGGGAAACCGCGATCAATACCAGGAGCGCAGCCCTGGCAACAGAACTCGAATCATCGAAGGGGAATCTATGCACGTCGGTCTCAATCCTGAACTTTGGCGTGGCCGCAGGGTCCTTATTACAGGTCACACTGGCTTCAAGGGTTGTTGGTTGACGGCCTGGTTGAGCGAACTTGGGGCCGACATCTTGGGTTATTCCTTGCCTCCAGAGGAAGAGCGCTACCGGTTTTTTCGGGGAAGCGGGCTAGACAAGAAGATGCTGTCGACCTATGGAGATGTGCTAAACTACCCCAGACTATTCGACTTGGCCTCGGATTTTCGTCCCCAGCTGGTCTTGCATCTGGCGGCCCAAGCCCTAGTCCGCCAGAGCTATGTCGAGCCGGTCGGCACCTTTGCGGTAAACGTGATGGGTACAGCTCATGTGCTTGAGCTGACCCGGCAGTTGGAAAGTGTGCAGGCGACAGTGGTGATCACCACCGACAAATGCTATGAAAACCGGGAGTGGATTTGGGCCTACCGGGAAAACGATCGGCTGGGTGGTCACGATCCCTATTCCAATAGCAAGGCCTGTGCTGAGTTGGTCACTGACTCCTACCGTCGCTCCTTCTTGGCCGAGCAGGGAAAACTCGTGGCTACGGCCCGGGCAGGGAACGTGATCGGGGGAGGGGATCTGGCTGAGGACCGTTTGGTACCCGACACCATTCGCGCATTCGAATCAGGTCGATCACTGGCCATCCGCACTCCGGGAGCCACTCGCCCTTGGCAGCACGTGCTGGATCCTCTTCACGGGTACCTACTTCTGGCTCAGGGTCTGCTGCAGGGACGAACCGAACTGGCCGAGGCCTTCAACTTTGGCCCGATCGACGAACACACTGTTGGCAAGGTGGTGCAACTCCTGGTGGAAGGGTGGGGAGACGGAGCCAAGGTGGAAATCCCTCCTGGCAGCCATCCCCACGAAGCTAGCCGCCTACATCTCGACTCGCGCAAGGCTCAAGAGGTATTAGGCTGGCAGCCCCGATTCGATTTCGAAACGGCTCTCGATCGGACCCTTGCCTTCTACAAAGCCTGGCGTCGTGGAACCCACCCTCTGAGTCTGATGCGGGCCGACCTACAGCATTTTCAGAGCTAGCTCCAAGCCTCCCGCCTAGAATTAGGACGATTTTGGCTCGTGGTCCTGCTCACCGTTCATCGAAACATCGAAGTGTCCAAGCTTTGCAGCCAGGCTCCCAAGGTGGTGGACAATTGGGAAGCCACTCATCTACAGGAGTTCTTCGTCGTACATCTGCTTCTTTTTCTTGAAGCGCTGGTGGGCATAGGCAAAGATGAAGAAGGGAAATAGGAAGCTTCCCAAGGTATACCCCGCCTCACCAGGGTTTCCCCCAACCAAAGCTGGAACCATCGCCATCAGGGTCAATACGGCGGTGAGAATTAGGGCGATGAGTCCTCCATTGACCACTGGGCGCTTGGCGAGCAGGTTGATCAGCCCGCAAACCATGAGACAAATCACCCCAAGTATGATAGACAAAGCGGCAACCAAGGTCGTCGATTCGCGGCTTGAGGAGGCCTGAAAGGATTGGACAGTGGGAAGCACCAGATTCTCCTCTACGGCCTCGTTCAGCCCGAAGACCCCTGTAGTATACCTGCCGTCGTAGCCAAAGTATCCATCGAGCTTGAGCAGCGGTTCTTCACCTAAGGTGATTTCGCCTTGAACTCTCTGGGAACGACCAGAGAAAGGGAGATCGCTAGCTTGGTAACGGAAGACGTCCTTGTACATGGAGTCGTCACGGCCGGTCAGGCCGTTGAGAAATCCCTCCACGAATCCTTCGCGGGTGAGTTCTCCCCGGGCGTGAACTACGAGCAGCAGATTTGTCTCGTCTCTCGAACCCAGAAAGATCGTGCCCGCTTGCAGCTTCTTTTGCTGCCAAGTCCAAGCTGGGTCGCTCGGAACCCTGATGGAGCCTCCCGCAAATTTGAGATGTCCGTCTTTGAGTCGCATGGAAGGGACGGAAGAACTTGTCCACCTTAGAATCGACGGCTTGAGCCTGGGCCGCTTCTCGGCTTAACTGGACTTTCTCCAAAACTCGGGTCATGCCGGAGTCTGCGGCGTCTCGGCTGGTGGCCTGGTACAGCAGCAGAAGGGTGTGCCCTTTGGCTCGGGTGTAGACCCCAGAGCAAAAGTACTCTTCGTCCTTCCAAGTCGCTTCGAAAGCCTCGCCAAACAGCGGCCTGGAGCTATCCTTGATCTGAAAAGTCTCCTCGGCTTGAGGGCTCTCGGATTCCGATAGCAGCTCCTTCTTCAACTGCGCTTTGAACTGTTCTTTGGAACCACCGCCGGCAATTTGGAAGTAGGCTACGGTGAGAGTTTCGTCTGGTCCCCCCTCGGGTGGAAGGGCGACATAGATTCCGTCTGATACCAGCCAATCCCATCCCAGACCCGGAGGGTGAACCGTTCCCATTGGCAGGATTAAGCCCCCGTTCTCAAGCTGGTCTTGGGAAACAAAAGTCATCTCGGGTTCAGCCGAGAGAGTTCCTGAGGCCAGAATGACGAGGCCAAAGATGAGCAGCAATCGAAACAGATGTGGCATAAGTTAGACCCTCCCGCAAGAGACTTCGTTGCCGACCCGGAGACACCCTCATTTCCCGTGAACTTGCCCACTTGGACAAGGGGACTTAGCTTCAAGCCTACGAACAGCAGGCGCCATGTGTGGTATCTGCGGTCTCTTGAGTCCCAAGCGCTCAGCGGAAGACCTGAGAACAACGGTCCGTTTCATGGCTGCAAGCCTGCGGCATAGGGGGCCGGATTCTTCAGGTATCTGGGTGGATGAAGCTGGCGTCGGCCTGGGTCACGCTCGACTCAGCATCATCGACCTCGGCGAGAGCGGACGTCAACCCATGACCTCAAGAAGCGGGCGTTGGGTGGTAAGCTACAACGGAGAGATCTACAATTTCGTAGCATTGCGCCGAGAGTTGCAGTCCCAGGGAGTCCCCTTCAGGGGAACTTCAGACACCGAGGTGTTGGTGAACGCCCTGGACTCTTGGGGGGTAAAAGACACGCTGAAACGCTTAGACGGTATGTTTGCTCTGGCGGCTTGGGACAAAGATAAGCGTCGTCTGGTCCTGGCTCGGGATCGCCTGGGTCAGAAGCCACTCTTCTACGGGACTTTCCGGGGCGAATTCTTCTTTGGCTCTGAGCTTCGAGTGCTGAAAAGTGCAGGTCTGCGTCCTGAGATAGATCCCGAATCGGCAGCCTTAATGCTGCGCTATCGGGGAGTCCCGGCCCCCCGTACCATCTATCAAGGTTTTTATAAGCTTGAACCGGCCAGTTATCGAATCTATGAACTTGAATTGGGGACTGTATCGAAAGCACACCTCTACTGGAATCCATGGGGCCTAGTCCACCGCAAGAAAGCTTGGAGTTTCAAAGAGGCCAAGGAGGCCGTGGAGCGAGAGTTCCGTCGAGCCGTGAAGGCCCGACTCGTGAGCGACGTACCCTTGGGTGCCTTTCTCTCGGGAGGGGTGGACTCTAGCCTAGTGGTAGCAGCCATGCAGCGCACTTCCGGTCAGCGGGTGAAGACCTTCACCGTGGGATTCGAGGACTCCAGCTTCAACGAGGCCGAACAGGCTCGAGGGGTGGCTGAGTTCTTGGACACCGAGCATACGGAGATGCGCCTGACTACCGACGAAGCCTTAGAGGCGGTTCCCAAGCTCGCCACGGTGTATGACGAACCTTTCGGCGACTCATCTCAACTGCCAACCTTGCTGATCGCTCAATTGACCCGACAGCACGTCACGGTTGCTCTCTCTGGAGACGGCGGCGACGAGCTCTTCGGAGGGTACAATAGGCACGCCATACTGCCTCGGATCACCCAATGTCTCCAGCTCATCCCCGTTCCTGTGCGTCGGGCGCTATCGAAGGTGTTAGAGTCCCCAGTCACGGCCCGGATCTTGAGCCAGTTGCAAGCTCTCGGGATTCTCCCGGTGCCCCTCATAGGCGACAAGTTGATCAAACTGGCAGGGGTCTTGAAGGCTCGCGATCTGCAACAGTCTTATCGTTTCCTGATATCTGATTGCCACCATCCTCAACTGGTGATTCCCGGAGCCTACCGTGGTTATGTGGACGAGTTCGAGGGCCAGCCCCACGGATTGTCCACCTTCGAGCAGTTGGTCTTGGCCGACTTTCTCCTCTATCTCCCCGAGGACATCTTGACCAAAGTGGACCGGGCCACCATGGCGGCAAGCTTGGAAGCTCGGTCTCCTTTCCTCGATCACCATCTGGTGGAACTCTCCCTGCAACTCGATTCAAGCTTCAAGATCCAGAGTTCCGGTGGGAAATGGATCCTCCGGGACCTACTGGCCGATTGGATGCCTCGAGAGCTCTTTGAGCGTCCAAAAATGGGGTTTGCGGTGCCTGTTGCCGACTGGCTGCGAACCGAACTCCGCGACTGGGCGGAATCCCTGTTGACCTCAAAATGGATCGGCCCTGATAGCCTGATCGATCGCAGATACCTGGACACCGCCTGGCAGCAACACCAATCCGGCCAACGCCATCGTCACCACGAATTGTGGTCCATTCTGATGCTGCTGAGTTGGCTGGAGGAGAACGGGTAGAGCGGCTCCGATATTCGAACCTATTGAGAGTCCGAGAGAGGCGAATCCCTCTAGAGGGAGAATCTTAGAGAGATGGGGAAATCAGGGCACGCTTGGGTCAGTATCAACGAGACCCAAGAGAAGAAGGCCAGCGGCTGCGGATTGACATTCCTCGAAACGTTGGCGTTGTTCTGTTGCGCCTTGCTTCTGGGCGCACTCCTCGTGCCAAACTTCGTACGAGCAAGGGCTCGCAGTCCTCTCGGCGGCTGTAAATCGAACCTCAAGAATATCGGCACGGCTTTTGAGATGTACTCCACCGACTGGGGTGGAAGCTATCCCGACCGTTTGGAGCAGTTGACCCCCAACTACCTGACAACAATACCGACCTGCCCGAACGCGGAGAGAGAATCCTATGTGGCCACTTTCGGGCAACAGGCCGGATACAATACCGAAGGGTACAAGGAGTACTATCTCCTTTCTTGTTTCGGCGAAAACCACACAGCGGTCTCAGTCGAGGGGAATTTTCCGGCCTATGATGGCTTGAGAGGATTATATGAGCGCTCACCTGGGCCCATCCAACCTAGCCAACAGGGCTCCGTCAGTAGTCGAGAGCGGGACCAAGCGCTGCTCTTAGGGTGTGAGACGAATTTGCTGGACCTAAGCCAAGCGCTTGAGGCCTATGCCGCAGCTCATGAGGGTGAATATCCTGGCAAATGGGAGGATCTCTTCCCCGATTTCCTCAGCGAGCTTGCAGAATGTCCTGCTGCAGGGCAGCCAACCTACAATCTCTACACCGGGATCTGGACCCCCTTCAACGAACAGGAGCAGCCTTATTACTACTACCTGAGTTGCTTCGGCGAAAACCATAAGGGTTCTGGCCTGTCGCATGACCTGCCTGGATACTCCAAAACAGAGAAGATGGTTCGTCGGTATCCCAAAAAGGAGTCCGAGATCGGTAAGGCTGTCCGGAAAATTTGGTCCTTTTGACCCCAGGTTAACGACCTTGAAAGAATTGCCACCGGTTCCGTTAACAGTTTTCGAAGAAGAGTCCACCCTGTCACCAGCGCCTTCGTCTAAACTGTAAGCACAATGAGGATCGACTCCCTTACACTTCAATCAGCTTGGCCCAAGGATCGCCCTGTCGCACGTCAACAGCAGAGTGAACCAATCCTCGAGTCGCCCGATCGGGTGGAGTTGTCTGAGGCCACAACATCTCCAACTGAAGCTTCCAAGCCCTCAAAAGGCCTCGTTAGGGCTCTGCTTTCTGCCATTCCCACGAACTCATGGACCGGCCTTGGTCCCTTGAGTCCGGTGTTAGCCAAGAGCATGCTCAAGGTTGGTAGATTCTTCTATCATCCTCGGCTCAAGTCGGCCACCAAAGAGGCCTTGATAGAGCAAGCCCGAGATCCCCAATGTAAGCATTTGCATTGGCACCAGGGCTCGGACCTCCGGGATGCCAAGAACGCCCATTATACCAACACCGCTAGGGAAATGGCTGAGGGCTTGCAAGGGGAGTACAACTTCTTGGAAGGTGACGTACATCTGGGTTGGGGGGTTCGAAAAATTCCTGTATTGAACCTGATGCGCAGCGCCATCATGGCCCACCACCCTCACGAGTTGGGAGGAATGCGCCTCAAAGAGTGGCTGGAGATCACCGATGCCAGCAATCGGGGGGTGAAGATCGACATCAAGCAGGCCGCCGCCATCCCCAAGATCATCCGAAATGTGAAGAAGAAAGAGATCCCCGACCACCGCTTGATCTTCAACTTGGACGTCATCCAAGGGCCTCATCCCTACCCTCGAGTGGTGTTCCCAATAGCGGATGTCTTCACCGGGCGCACCGCCAAACTCCGCCACTTGAAAAAGATTCGTAAAGCCTTTCCCGAAGCCACCATCGCCATCGGGGCGGTTACCGGTCCTCAGCCTAAAGGAACCGTCTATAGCGATAAGCAGCTCGGTGAGTTTCAAGACTGGGCCAAGCAGATCGGCGGGCCCATCACCTTTCCTCTGCGGGCTGAGTTTGTGGACCAACGAGCGACGGAGGCCCTCACTCCCTACGGCACAGTTTCGGTCTGGAACGACATCAAAACCTTCGACCCTCCCGATGTGCAAGCCGAAGTGCAGCGCCTGCGCAACCTCGGGGTGGACGGCATGATCGACTTGGCGACCTCAGGCTCAACTGCGGACTAGGGATTCGCGCTTGGGAGCTACCCGAGAGCAAGCCTCTTGTCGGGGGACCAGGCCTCAACTCTCAATTCTCGGCTTTCATCCGCTGAGGCTAACCTTCTGTGAGGCAAAAAAATTAGCTCCAGTTCTTTCCGCTGTGTTAGAATTTTCAACATGGATTGGAAGAACGAACATCGGCAGTCTTTTGGATTCTTGAAACCGGGCTGCCAATGGGGGTAAAGGTTCTGGTTGTGGAGGATGACCCCTCGATTGCCGATTTCGTAACCAGTGCCTTGGTACAACAGGGATACGAAGCCGTTTGGAGCCCCGATGGAGAGACAGCGCTTCTGAATTTTCAGCAAGTGGATCCTCAAGCGGTTCTCCTCGACCTGATGCTTGGGCGCATTTCAGGTCTAGATGTCCTTTCGGCCTTTCGAAATTTTTCGGACCTCCCCGTTATCGTAATCTCTGCCAAAGATGACGAAGAAGTGATCGTTGAGGCTTTTGAAAGGGGCGCGGACGACTACATCACCAAGCCGTTCTCCACTAGAGAACTCATAGCACGATTGAAAGCCAACCTGCGCAAATCTCCGTCGGACTGTGGAGTCACTCGTCTGGGCACGGTGACGGTGAATTGGCGTCGGGCTGAAGTCCAACGTGAAGGCATGATGGTGTTTCTGACGGCCCGCGAGTTCGAACTCCTCCAGACCTTTTATTTGCATCGGGAGGTGATTCTCACCCGAGAGCAGCTATTGCAGCGCTTGTGGGGCCACGAGTTTATCGGTGACGGCAGAGTTGTCGATACCGCCATCAAGCGTCTGCGAAAGAAGATTGGCAATAACCTGATCGAGACTGTTCGAGGGTTAGGTTACCGACTAGCCCGATGAGTCGTCGAATCTGGCTGCTGATCTTGACTTTGGGACTTGTGACCGCAGCCTTTCTGCTGGCGTTTCAGTTGGTGATTCGGATGGTTGAGGCCGACCAGCTCTTTGAACTCGAAGAGCGTCTTGCAAGCTCGGCACGAACCCTGGCCATCGCGCTTTCTGAGGGCATGGCTCGCGGTGACATCTTCCAGGTCGAAAACCTCATTTCTTCACACCACGAAGCAGAGCAGACTAGGATCCGAATCCTCGACGAAAAGCGACATGTTGTGGCGGATTCCTACGGTGCCATACGCGATCCCGATTGGCTGCAGTTTCGCCCAGAGATCCAAACGGCTTTCCTGGGGAGATACGGAGCCTACACCCGATTTGCCGACGAAAACGATCGCTCCTTAGCCCTATTTGTCGCGGTTCCAGTAGAGTACGAGGGCAAGATTGTCGGGGCCATCTATCTGTCTCGATCTACGGACTCAATATTGCAACGTCTGGGCATCTTGAGAAAACAGTTTCAAGGGATCCTCTCTGGCCTTATGGTCATCATATTAGTGGGAATGCTATGGTTGACTCGCGGATTCAATCGAGACTTGCAACGACTCGATGCGGCCTCCAAATTGGACGGCTTTGAGCCTGAGGCTCGCGACGAGGTTGCCCGAGTTTCGCAGAGTCTCGAGTTCCTGGTGGAATCTCTGAGCAACAAGGTCAAGGAACTCGAGGAAGAGCAAGACAAAACCCGGCGGTTTGTGGAAGATGTGGCCCACGAATTGAAGACTCCGGTCACCGGTCTAAGAGGTGCCGTGGAAGCCGTGAAAAGCCAGTCTCCCGAACATCCTCTGTTTCGCAACATTGAGCGGGAGACGGAGCGTCTTGACCGACTGACTCGCTCGCTCTTGGAGCTTCGAAAGCTTGAGTATTACACCCTCAAACCTCGACTCTTCGATCTCTCTTCACTGATCGACTCGGTGCTCGACAGCTTCCGCACAAGTTTTGGAGACCGTTTGCAGGAAGAGTTGCCAGATCAGTGTCCTGTCTGTGCAGATCCAAACAAGATTACTCGAGTGCTTGAGAACCTGGTTGAGAACGCTTTGCGCTGCAGTCCGGCAGAAAGCCTGGTGACGATCACCCTGGAAAGCGATCCGGACTTCGTCAGTGTCACCGTGTCCGATCGCGGACCTGGCATCAGCCGAGATGAAGCGCAACGAATCTTCAAGCGTGGTGAGCGAGGAACCGGCCCCGTGGGACATTTGGGATTGGGCCTAGCTGTGGCCGCACAAATAGTGGAACTTCACCAGGGACAGTTCCTAGTCGACTCCGATCGTTCCGTTGGCGCCGCTTTCACCTTTCGACTGCCCCTGAATGGTCTCACCAATCTAGACGGGGTGGGCAAGCCATCTTCGTAGCTGATGGCCTCAATACCAACTTTGGGCAGGCTCTAGAGAGTCCGTCTGCTTCTTCAAGCCAACAGAAAGGTGCATCACTACGGCCAGGGTCAGCAAGACCAGCGATATGAGCAGAAGTCCACGTGTCGTGGAATTGAGAAATGCCATCGAGTATCCAACCAGATATAAAGCTTGTATCCAGATTCCCACTCTTAGAACAAACTCAAGACCCCAAAGGCGAGCAAGATAGGATTGAACTAGCAGGAATGATGCACCGGAGGCGATGACAAGAGCCCAAATGAGACCTAGGTGGTCGGCGAGATAGATCAATAGAGCGTGAAACCCAAAGTACCCTAGGGTGCAAAATACGATCTGCACGTCCTCGATTTGGTGCCCCAGGCTGCTACTCATTAAGGTCAGCATGATCAAGAATAAAGCCAAGCCACCAGGGGCGTAGCGACAGATTGATATTTGCTTTGGGCCGGGATTATCCACCTGAGGGACTTCGACGGCCACGACTCCGCCCGTTAAGAGTTCTCTATAGACCCAAGTCAACTCTGCACCGTTTTGGGTTTGCTCCTGATTGATCGCTGACAGGCTTCCGTCGGGAAAATCATAATCATGAAAATCGGTCTTCACCACTAGGTTGAGATTTCGAACCGAACTATCCCCAACGAACTCATACGCCCAACGATCCAATCCCTGGCCTCGATACGAGACATCGATAGTTTCAGTATCATTCGGGAGTTGAAGAGAAATGGAATCTGTGCCACGTTTCCAGTCTGCCTCCTGTCCGTTCACCGTGACTTTGAATTCCGAGAACATGCCTTGCTTTACCGGTAGAGGAAACTCGAAGCAAGTGGCGCCTGGAGCGACTGTGTAGCGACCTCGAAAGTCCACCAAGTACGTGGAGTACCAGAGCATCCCTTTCTGACGATGAGACAACTGGAGATTGGCCTCCACCTCTGCCTCGAGGATTTCAAGATAGTCCTCGTCATTCTTGACTGAAGGTCCTCGCTGGAAGTGAGTCTGCCCCCAAAGCCCGCGGACCTCACTCTTGAGTTGAAAATCGACCGCACTGTGGCGTTCTGAGAGTTGTTGAGCAAGGCCGAGCCAGGCTAGGGTTACCAGTGAATAGAAGGCTATGTATGTTCTCCATCTCATTCCATGGAGTCTAGCGATCCGTTGTGTCAGTTCGGTGACAGCAAGATGACAACTTGGGAGCAGAACTCAGGGACATTTGCCGCCTAGCGAATTTTCACTCCGAGGTGAGCATTTCCTTGATATAGGCTCGCACTCGGGTCTCATGGACGTGAACGAATGCTAGGCCGGTGCGGTTGCCCGAGACGGAGACCACCTTGGCCGTACCTTCGAGGGGAGGTAGGGCGCCGAGTCCTTGGGCTTGAAACCTTAGCTCTTGGTCCTTCTCGAGTGGTGCTTGGCTTTCCAACAAGGCTCCGCCCTTAGATAGATCCAGCAACTCCCCCTGACCGAGCGACCGACCGTCTGAGTCGCTGAGGGTGCAGGGTACTCGCCCTGGAACTCTCAAAAGTTGACGTTTCTCGTCCACGTACTCGGCTTCAAAACCCGCCTGCCTTAAGGTGGGCTCAAGCCAAGAGTTAATGAGTTTTTCTTCATCGAGCTCTCCTTGCACACCCACTAGGTAGCCCTGCTCTTTCTTCTTGTTCCACAGCACCGTGGCATTGAAAGCTGGGCCGAATTCGTCTCTTTTGAGGGTTAACTCAGTGTCGGCCTCTAGGGCTTCCGGGAGTCTTAAGCAGAGACCGGTGAAGGTGAGATTAAGGACCTCTCCCTCAAGGGATCTCTGGCCGGCAACCACCTCTACCGGACAACTGAAGTTTAGCCGAACCGAGTCTCGACGCTCGTCGAGATCGATATCTTCAGCAGGGAGCAATTGAGACACCAGACGTCGTAGAAAGCTCATCTTTGGAGTATTGCCCGGAGACCCTGAGGCTCCTCCTATCAGGAAAGGGTTGAGGAACACCGGGGGCGAGCCTCGAATAGGAGGCTATGCGAGTCTTGGCTGCCCTCCTAATCTGTATGACTGCCGTGGCCTTGGCTCACACTCAAGAGCAGTTCTTCTCCAATGTGGGGTATAAATTTGGTCCCTTGGAGGTCACCTTCAAGAATTTTGAGCAACCCCGAGGCAAGCCGTACCTCATCGCTCACTTTCAGATCAAGAATCCGGATCAAGAAGATCACCGCTGCAATTGGAAAGAGTTGATCGTCTTAGAAACTGCAACCGGACAACATCTGAACAGCAATTACGATGTTCTGGTGGACTCCGGCGGCGGCCTGACTCGGGCTACTGGCCCCTTTCTCGTTCCTGGGCGGGGAGGAGTGGACGCTTCCTTGCTCTTTATCTTAGGCCCAGGAGACTTACCGGGCCGCCTACTTCTGCCCGATGGACGACGCTCGGTGGAAATTCAAGCTAAGGGTCGAGCGCACTGGAACCGTTAATCGAACACTTTGGGGATCTCCTTGTTAACGGTGTAACAGATTTATTGCCAACATGTTAACCTTTGTACAGCGGCCTGTGGGCAATCGGTGGAGAAGCCAATAGAACGGCTTAACCGCAGGCGTTTGGGGCTTGATGACCCTGTTGACAAGGTCCTTGACAGGGGGGGCGATAGGGAGTAGTCTGCGTTTACTCCAGTCACGGAGTCGCCCCGCCAAGCGAGAGAGGCGGGAGGGTCTATCACCCCTTACGGGCAACGGTTCAAGGGATAGAGGTTGGACGCACCCCTTCGTGGTCGCTGAAACCGAAGCAGCTCTGTCGGCAACGACAGATGGGTTACGGAAACAGCGCATCAGCAAGCGTCCCCAGCGGCTCGGATGGAAAACCCGAGTCAAGGCTCATCGGAGCGGACTGGACCTGGCAACAGGGAAAGGGCAGCCAAGGCAACTTGGAAAGGCCGCCAGAAAACCCAGATGAGAGGTCGGAATTGGCAACTCCGACAGCGGAACGTTCGAAACCCTCGGTGAAAGCCGAAGGAAGTGGCCGCGCCGGCTCACACTGGCAAACGAGAACGGGGTTGGCATCACACCTAGAGATGCTCGAAACGACCTGGAGCGAAAATTCAGGCGAACCTGGTGACTGAGGTTCAAACGGGAGCTGCGCAAGTATCTTCT
>JBJHCR010000177.1:0-13622 GCA_050486105.1 Vulcanimicrobiota bacterium | reverse complement strand
AGATGAACCTTTCGGGCTGCTCACCGGATTGGCGCTAGAGTATCCCTATTCCATCTTCTTCTTGGAGAACATCGAGAGGGCTCATCCTCGGGCTCTGGCCAAAGTGAGTCAGATACTCGGCAGGGGCTTTGTCACCGACGGATCTGGACAGAGGGTTTCGTTCCGAGACCACGTCATTGTGCTGTCTGTCAGCGTCGATCATGAATTGCTGGAGCGAACCAATCCCGTGGGATTTCGATTATCCTCGAGAGACTCTCTCGATCTTGAGAAGATGGAGCAAGACCTGTTGCCGGAGCTCGAACAGGTCTTGGGAGGGGGGCTGACCGAGAAGGCTGATGATGTGGTTATTTTTGCTCCCCTTGAGGAAGCAGAGCATCGTCAGCTTTTGGCTCGCTGGTCACGGGAATTGGAGCAAAAGCTTTGGCAGCGACGCTCCATTCATTTGCAGGTCAGCCCTCTGGTGGTGGAGGCCCTTCTTCAGGAGAGTGCTCCCACTCCTGATGCCCTGAGGCGGACCTTCTTGAGGTCGGTGGAAAACCTATTGGCTCAAGAAATGCTCCGAGGAAGGCTCAAGAGTGGAGAAGCCTACAATTTGGATGCCGAAGATGGGGCCTTCCGGCTTTCTCGACTCGAAGTGTGATCGCCTTGGTCCTAGTTTGGACCTTCTAGGCTGTCGACTTCTTGCCGACGTCCGGTCTTGCGATCGGGGGGCGGGAGCAGTAGGCTGGCCATGGAGGGAAGTTTTATCCGCCCTTGTTCTACGGCCTTGCAAAAGACTCCAGCAGCCGAGAATCCCACTGCCATAGCCAAGCCAACTCGGCCTAAGGCCTCAAATCCTTCCCCTAATTCACCCCAGGTCGGTGGAGTTGAGGTCGGACGCTCTCCTTCCAAAGAAGAATCGTCTTTATTCCTCTTCGTCATCATCATCGTCCTTCTTGACCGGCGGAGGGGCAGGGCTGTAAATGAACACCGAAGTGGGGTTGCTGAGAAGGGTGTTTGGGTCGCCTCCATATTCAACGAAGGCCCCTTTTACCTGACCATTCTTGTCGATCTCTAGGATTCTGTCGTTTCCACTGTCCGTGAGAAATATTCGTCCGTCATTGCTGAGACCCAGCCCTGTAGGACGGCGCAGACGTGTTCTTGGGTCGAGCCGAAAACGGTGCTCCTTCAACCGATTCCCGGTCATATCACGCATGGTGATGACCCTTTGCCCGCTGTAGTCGAGGATAACTAGGCCGTCTGCAGTAGTGATGACGGAAGTGGGAAGAAATCTCGAACCGCTGAGGTTTTCACCTTCATAGATACTCCATCGCCTGCGTTCCTTTTCCATCCACGTCTTAAACAATTTGCCACCGGGAGGGTCTTCTCCGGCACAGATGTAGAGGGCTCCATGCTGATCGATCCAAAGAGAGGTCGGCTTGCGCATCTGGGGATGGGTGATTTCCTCCCGAACCTTGGCGTTGTCCAACAGTTCGTCGTAGACCACGATCCGGTCGGCTTTGGTGTCCGAGATATAGACCCCGAAACCGTCTACTGCCACTCCGTGGGGATCTGAGAGGCCATCGACTTCATTCCAAGAGGGTCGGTTCTCAACCGTGGCTTGATCGATTCGGACTACGCGGTTGTTTCCGCTGTCAGCGATGTGCAGTCGGCCGGCATAATCGACCCAAACCTGTTTGGGTCGAAGGAATCTACCGAGTCCATAGCCGGGAAGCCCCAAGCTCGAGTACCCATCGCCCTCCATGCCCATCATGATGACGATGCGACCGTTGTCCGTGTCGGAGATGTAGAGCACCGGTTCCTGAGGTCCCTCCGGTTTTTCGGGCTGGAGGTCCTTGGAGTCGGACTGGCCTCTGCTCGGAAGATCCGGACCGAAAAGGTCTTCGATACTCTCATCGACTCCTTTGGCTGGCTCTTCTTCGCTTTCGGTACCCGGTTCGGCTGCTTCGGTGGTCGGAGTCTCGGAGCTCGGACCGGATTCCGGCTCGGCCGGAACTTCGGCCTTGGGCTCTTCGGGAACTCTTTGATCTGGGTCTTCTTGCTGACTTTGAACCCCTTCGGAGGGCTTGTCGGGTTCGCTGACCTGAGACAGGCTCGGGACGCTCATCAAAAGGGTCAACAGTAGCAAGAGCGAGAGGTGGGGCAATTTGAACAATTTTGTCTCCAATATTTCTCCGAAAGGTCGACTATACGGACCGACTTTTGTGGCAGGCTTTTCAAAACCTCCTCACAAATTGGTCCTTCTATGACTAACCAATCGGCATTATCCATGATGGAACAACTCAGAGCCCGGGCGGCTTCTCTGAAGCGAAGAATAGTCTTGCCAGAATCTCAAGATGACCGCACCCTTGAAGCTGCAAGCTTGTTGACACGGCAGGGGCTGGCGGAGATCATCCTCATTGGAAAAGCCAGCGAGATTTCCGAGCGAGTTCAGCAAGGGGGCTGGGTCTGGGGGGATATTTCCATCGTAGATCTCGAGACCGATGCGGAGCGAGATCGCTATGTCCAAGAATACTTTGAGCTTCGTCGGCATAAAGGGCTAACTTTAGATGAAGCCAACGCTGCCCTCGGCGACCCCTTGTACTTTGCCAATATGATGGTGCGAAGCGGCCGTGCCCACGGGACCGTAGCGGGAGCAACGAATACGACCGCCCACACCGTTCGGGCTGCCCTACTGTGCCTCGGTTTAAAACCAGGCTTGAAAACGGTGTCGTCGTTCTTCTTGATGGAGAGACCGGGCAGTCCCTTCGGAGAGAAGGGGGCGATGCTGTTTGCCGACTGTGGAGTGGTGATCGAACCCACTTCGGAACAACTGGTGGAGATTGCCTTGACCACGGCTCAGAGTTGTCGCCAATTTCTGCAGGCCGAACCTAGGGTCGCTCTGTTAAGCTTTTCCACCAAAGGAAGCGCCAAGCACAAGTTGGTCGACAAGGTGACCAAGGCCTTGGAGACTCTGACGGTTCGAAATCCCGATTTGGCTGTCGATGGAGAACTCCAACTCGATGCCGCTTTGATTCCGGGGGTTGCGGAAAAGAAGGCCCCTGGCTCGAAAGTGGCCGGAAGAGCCAACGTCTTGGTCTTCCCGGACCTTCAGTCTGGAAATATCGGCTACAAATTGGCGGAAAGGCTTGGCGGCTATAGCGCTATTGGTCCGGTGCTCCAAGGATTGGAGTTTCCGTCCAACGATCTCTCGCGGGGATGTAAGGCTACCGACATCGTGGATACCGCTGTGGTCACGGCACTCCAAGTCGCTCAGCGGTGAGCGCCGTTAGCGCCCCGGTTCAGGGGCGCTGGGTGGTTTCTCCGCCCCCTCGCCCAAGCCTCTATACCACCCTCAGTGCTGCTTGCGATCCACGCTCTCGAACGGTGCGAATGTCAATGCTCGCCAAGTAGCGGGCCTACTTCAAAGAAATCCGACGCCGGGGATGCGGTGCATCCGGGGTTCAATCCGTGATGGTATTTACGCCCCGGAGCACCTAACGCTCCGGTTCGAACCAATCGTCCTCGTCGCCGCCTCCAAGCCACCCTTCCCGATCTGCTTCCGGGGTTTCGGGAGGGTCGGGAAGCTCTCGAGAGGGTAGGTCGGCGACGGAACCACCCCCCATAGCCGGGGCTTCCCCTAGGCCTCCAGTGTCCAAGCTTGGGGCGGGTACCGGCTCTGGAGCGACTTGAGGGCCGACCTTTTCGATCAGCTCTTCCACTCGCTGGCGAATCGCCGGAGTGGCTAGGTTCAACGGATCCAAAAGCACAAACCTCTGATACATCTCTAGGGCCCTAGCGTGGTCCTGCTGCTTTTCTGCGACGATGCCTAATCCACGAACGGCGATGGAATCCATAAAGTCATATTGGAGCGCATTGCTGTAGGCTTCTTCGGCCGCTTTGATATTTCCGAGCAGGGAATGACAATCGCCCAACAGGCTCCAAAGTGATGACTCGGCGGGGGCACAGCCGGTCTGGTGCTGCGCCGAACGCCGAACTTCATCAGCGAGTTCCAGAGCTTCATCTTTGCGCTTGAGCATGACCAGCAATTTGACCTTGCGAAAAGTCTGATGGATGGAATCAGGATAGGTCTGACAGATCTCTTCGATTGTTTGCAGAGCCCCTTCCATATCTCCGGTTCTCATCTGAGAGGTGGCCAGCGCCACGGCCAAATTGGAATGGACCTCTTCGGTGGCGTACGTGCACTCCAGGCCCTTGCGAGCAGATTCAGCGGCTTTTCCCCACTGTTCCCTGCGCACCCAGTACTCAGCCACTCCTAGATGAGAGCGGGCATCTCTGGGGCTCTGGATGACCGACTTGAGGTAGAAATCCTCTGCGGTCTCCAACTCTTCTACCGCTTCATAGATGGGAGCGATCAAGGTCAGGTTGGATTCGAGTTCTCGCTGGTAGATCTCCAGAGACTCTCGAAATCTTCCCGTCTTGAAGTAGAGGTCGGCCAGAGCTCTTTCAATGGCGCGCCGAACCGAGCGCTTCTCATTCGGGTCATAGATAATTTCAGAGTAATAGTCGATGGCCTCTTGGGACCGACCCATACGGACGTAGAGACGGCCAAGCTCCCAAAGGGCTTGAGCATTTCGGCTGTCTGCGCGCAGGGCGCTCTTGAGAGTCTCGATGGCTTCTTCGAAGCTGCCACCCTGGATCTGTTGCCGAGCGAGGATGGTCCATGCTCGGGAGTCTCCTCGATGATTTTGCAGATACTCTTGCAATTCGCGAGTGAAGATTTGATTCATTTCGCGCCAGGCCTGTTGGAACCCAGAGGCGGCCAGCACCCGCAACAACTCCCATTTCCATTCTCTGGTGTTGCGATGATGCGGATTGGTGGCTATGGCTCTTTCATAAAACCCTTTTGCCGCTTCGAGATCTCGGACCCGGTAGCTCAGGCGGGCTGCTGCTTCGAGCAAATTTCCGCTCTTGCTTTGGAAAGCCAGGGCTTTGGCCAGAAGTCGTAGACCGATTCTTTGAAGCTCCCGCCTCCTGTTGGGGTCGAACCCCTTGCCCAACATTTCCTCATAGAAAGTGCCACCCAGGGGGTTTTCCTCGTCTTTTCTGAGGTCGATGAGCTTGGAGTACGATTGCTCAGCCGTCTGGAAATCCCCGGCACGCACTGCCGTTCCGGCCAACCGACGTACGGAGTCGGGGTCGTCGGCGTCGAACTGTATCACCCAGCGACGCCATTCCAAGGCGGCTTGAAAACGACCCTCTTCTTCTAAGGCCTCTGCGAGTTTGACTCCGAAAAAGGGGTCTTGCAGTTCGCGGGCGGCAAATTGCAATGAAGCTCTCATCTTGCCGCGCTCTCCGAGTTTTCGGAGCAACTTAAACTTTTGGATGTGCAATTCACGGTCGAGAGGTTCGGCGGTAAGCCTCTTCTCTAACTCGGTAAGGGCATCTTCGAGTTCTTCGTCGGGAACATCTCCGAAAAGTGGCTTGTCAAAATCATCTCGACGCAGGGGTTGAGACTTCGAGAAACCGTCTTTTCTTGTAAGGCCCCTGGCTGCGCCACCGCGGTCACCACCTCGAGCCGGCAGCTCGGGTTTGTGTCCCCCTGGTCCCATCTTCTTTTTCATCGAAGAGCTCTCTCCCTACGAACAGGGGCGTCTCCTGTTCGAAGTTTTGCCAACATACATGATGGAAGTCAAATCTATCTGAAGGCACATTCCATCGTGGCCTCTGCGCCTCCTTCTGCTATTTCAGCGGACCCGGGGAAAATGCCTTGCATAAACCTCCTATATTCACCAGCCTGACCTTAAACTGTTCCCAAACCATTGACTTTCTAGAGGTACAACTGCTTATCTTACCTTGGGAGGCAACCCGGGGTTGTCGTCCGAATCCCGGCCTCAACCCGGTTGCAGCAGGGATCAGCATGAATTGTCCTGCTTCTACGGGCGTAGCCCGCGCGTTGTGGGCATAGGGATACTAAGGAGAGCGGTCGTGGCGAAGAGGAAGATTTCGAAGAAGGCGCCCTCGGGTAACGGGGGAGCGCTGGTCGTCGGGGCTTTTCTGCTTGCGGTGGTGGCCTGCGCCAGTTGGTTTTATCTGACGCCAAAAGAGGTGCTGGTTCCCTCTGTCGTGGGTCGGAGTTTGGAAGATGCTTCCGCCCAGTTGAGGAACCTTGGGTTGACCTTCCAGGTGGAAGAGCGTCCCTCTTCGGCGGACGAGGAGACTCCTGGGACGGTCATCATTCAGTATCCTGCGGCCGGCTCGGCGGTTCCGGGTGGCTCAGTCATCAGTCTGGTCGTGGTGGCGGCAGAGGAAGGTAAAGCTGTTCCCGATCTGGTTGGAAAAACACGCTCTGAAGCGGAAGACATATTGAGGCGTCTGGGATTCTCGGTGGAATTCAAGGAACGCAAGGTCGATGACGTGCCCATCGGCCGAGTAGTGGAGCAAAGTCCCTTGGCTGGAGACAAACTGGCGGTCGGGATGTCGGTGGTCGTGGTGGTCTCCGGTGGGCGAGGGGACCAAGAAGTTCCCGACCTCAGAGAATTGCCCCTGGACCTGGCTCGAGAACTGCTGTCGGAGTTGGGCCTAGAGATGTCGGTGCAAAAGTTGGCCCAAGCTGATTTCCGAGACGGTGATCCCGTGGTGGTCATTCGACAGGAGCCCGAACCCGGAGTTAAGTTGCCGGTGGGATCTCGCGTCATTGTTACGGTACCCACGGCCTTGTCGCCGGAGATCGACCCCTCTCAGCCTGGCGGGATCCACGCTCCGAGATTGGAAGGGCTAACCGTTTCCGAAGCGAGAGTGGTCGCAGACGAAAGCGGAGTGGAATTGCAACTCTTGGACGAGGCTAACGAATCCAGCGTTGTAACCTTTCAGGAGCCTCCCCCAGGAGATCCCCTCGCTGGTCAGGCGCCGGTGGTGCGGGTGCGTGTGGCCGCCTCCACGGTGGTGCCAGGATTGGCTGGATTATCGGAAGAGGAAGCCCGAACTCGCCTTCGGGACGCTCAGTTGATGGTCGGGGGAGTCTCTCACAGCTATGGGCCGGTAGCCGGGGAAGTGATCGGACAGCGTCCCAGTTCTGGGATTGAAGTCGTGGCAGGTTCGGGGGTGGACTTGGTGATCGCCGACCCCGATCTGTCCCCTTCTTTAAGCCAAGATCCCCCGATGCCGACTCCGGCCTTCACTCCGGCCCCTTGGGTAGACTGAGGAGTCTATCGATCTCGTGAGCGAAGAGATAGACAATACCGATGTAGAGGCCTTCGACACCCCGGACGTGACGGAAAACCTGGGGGCGTCGGCTTCGGGTTGGCTGTCTCGTTTGCTGCCGGTGCTTCTGGCTCTCGTATTGGTGGCTGCCACCCTTTGGTCGGCTGCCATTTTCGGTCTCACTGTCTATAGAGACTATCTGAGCATCCCTGGAGAGGTCGAGGTTCCCGAAGTCGTAGGACTCGAGATAAGAGACGCCTACGAGAAGATCGAGTCTCAGGGTTTGCGTCTTCAAGTGCATGAATCTCGACACGACAAAACCGTTCCCAAACGCACGGTTCTCAGTCAGAACCCAACGGCTGGTCGACCGGTGCGCCAAGGTCGAACAGTTTTGGTGTCGGTGTCTCTAGGGCCCGAGTTGATCCAAGTGCCGGCGGTGGTGGGTGAATCTCTGAGATCGGCGAAGATCACCATTTCTAACAGCAAATTGAGGGTGGGTAAAGTGACCTTTGAAGAACCGACCTACGGTCTTGATGAGGAAGTTTTGAACCAGAATCCCTCCTCTGGGAAAGACGTCTTGAGGGGGCAGGAAGTGAACCTGCATGTGCGGAGGGCTTGGCGATGACCTCTGTTGAGCTCTCTGAAGTGGTGGTTGCTCCTTCGCTTTTGGCCTGCAATTTCGCTCGCATAGGGGAGGAGGTTCAGCGTTTTGTCGACCTCGGGATCCAGGACTTGCATCTCGACTTTATGGATGGTCGATTCGTGCCGAACTTAAGTTTCGGGTTTCCGGTCACCGAAGCGGTGGCTCGGGATTTTCCCGACCTGAAGCTCGATGTGCATCTCATGGTTGAAGGCCCGGAAACCTACCTGGAGCGCTTGGCTGAGATGGGAGTGAGCATGGTCTCGGTGCACTGGGAAGCCTGCCCTCACCTTCACCGAACACTACAGCAGATCCGCTCTCTGGGCATGAAGGCAGGGGTGGCTTTCAATCCTCACACTCCTGTGGCCGGGTTGTCCAACCTGCTGGACCTCTTGGATAACGTGTTGGTGATGACTGTCAATCCCGGATTCGGCGGACAGGCTTTTCTGAGGTCAATGCTCCCTAAGATCGACGAGGTCGCTCGGCTGAGAGAGGAGTCGGGAGCCAAGTTCCTCATCTCAGTGGATGGTGGAGTCGATGAGCGCACCGCTCCAGAATGCCTCCGAGCCGGGGCCGATTTCTTAGTTGCCGGGAGTTTTCTGTTTAGAGCTCAGAATCCGGCTTCAGCCTTGCGAGCTCTTCAAAGACCACTGGAGGAAGTGCTCTAGCGGTGCGGGGTATCCGTGGAACGCTTTTGTCTCTCTTGCTCTTGCTCCTTGCTGCTTGCGAAGCCCCGCCCACGAGAACGATCACTATTGAGCTGAGTGCTACCAACACGGCCGACCGTATCCTGGTGGTGGAGGGCACCACCGACCTCCCGGGCGGAGCGCCCGTGCGCGCGGAACTGCTGGACCGTGAAGGACGAGTCTACTTGAAAGGTAAGAGCGTGGTGCGGCGTGGCCGCTTCTATTTTTCCTTCAATCTTGAGGATCTCAGCGCCCTCAGTTTGTACCGGGTGGCGGTGGTATTCGACCCCCAAGAGGCCCCTTTGGGAGTCAGGAAGGTGACCGGTCTTTGGGGAGAATCTTTGCGGGGGGCAGGGGTAGTTGAGGTCGATGGTCGGAGAATAATTCGTCGCGATATCGAAGTGAAGTTGACGGCGGGGACCGGCGACAAAGACTGGGAGGGCCGAGACTTCGACGCTATGGAGGTCACTGAACGGGTGGCCTTGACTCAAGATCTCCAGAAATATCTAGAACTCAATCCCAAGGATCACGAAGCGTGCTTAGCTTTGGCCCGAGCCTATATCGCCTCGGATCCCAAGGAAGGGGCCGAAGGGACCCGAGCACATCAGTTGCTTAAGCAGGTAGCCGAGGGTGATGAGGAGTCCAGGGCCGTACAGCAGGCTCGAACTCTGTTGGCCGAGTTTGCAGCTAAGGCAGAACAGAGGCAGCATCTCGAACAAACCCGAAAGGCTGATGCTGCCGGTGACAAGTATCGTCGAGAAACCTTGATCTTGCCGGGCCGGTCTCTAGGGGGATTTGTTCTGAATTCGCCCTTTCAAGTGGTCTCTCGGCACTTTCAGTTTCTCGAGCGCCCCAATTTCTCCGAGCCGGTCGATGTACCCCTCACCAAGGTCGTGCCCAAGGACATGCCCGAGGTGCAACTCACCTACCGGACCACCGACCGCCGCCTGGTTGCCATTCGGACCACTTCGCCTCGGTTCGTCCTTCCGGAAGGGTACGGAGTCGGTTCTCTCTTGCAAGAACTTCAGCGAGAATTTGGCCGAGAGGTCGTACCCACTCCAAAGTTTAGGGGACCCGTGGAGGGACCGGGAGGAAAGAAGCTCTATCGTGGAATCGTGACCGCTCACGGACTAGAATTTGAAGTCCTCCGAGAAGTGGATCCCATCTTTGGAATGCCTGTCGACCACGTCGAAGCGATCAGCGTCTTTCTTCCGTAGAACTTATCCACGAGCAGAGAAGGTACATCGGTCCCGAGGGTTTGCTCCGTTTAACGTAGAACTGAAAGCCCATGGAACTCTTTCCTGAAGATTCTGGAACCCAGAATCGTCCTGAATTGACTCTCAAGAAGCAGCCTGGAACCAGGTCTTCCGTGGGTTTGGTCCAGGAACCAACACCCCAGGTATCAACACATCTGGCCTCTCCAACTCAGGACCTGGCCACCAGTCTGTTGGGTCGCCTCGAGCGCCTAGAGGAGCGCTTGCATCGACTAGAGGGCAACGTTGCCCAATCTGCCAGCCTGGAAGGGGAATCCCTTTTTGACCTGGACTTGGCCGAGGACTTGGTCCGTCCTGAAGGTTTGAACTTTGGTTTGGATGACTTACTGAGAACCGTCATCAAGAACCGTGCTAGCGACCTCCATATTAAGCCTCATTCCCCGCCGGTGGTGCGTTTGGAGGGCACTTTGGTCCCCATAGGTGACCGCGCCCTGACCGAGGAGGAGAGCAGATATCTTGTTCTTTCGGCGCTGCCTCCGAGGAAGCGGTTGCCCCTGACCGCCTTGCAAGAGGTGGACCACGCTTATATCTGTTTCGGGGTCCGTTTCCGACTCAACGCTTTTCTGGAGCGCGGCAACGTCTCTGCGGCATTTCGTACCATCAATACTTCGGTTCCGCGTTTTGAAGAGCTCGGGTTGCCTCCGGTCTTGGAGCAATTGGCATCGCTCCAAGACGGCCTGGTCTTGATCACCGGGCCGGCAGGTTCGGGAAAGAGCACCACCCTGGCTTCGGTGGTAGACTGGATCAATGAGCATCGCCGGGTGCATGTGGTCACTATTGAAGACCCGATCGAGTACCATCATAGAGATCGAACAAGCTTTATCTCCCAGCGAGAGATCGGCAGCGACACCACGAGCTTCACCGAGGCGCTCAAGCAGGCCCTGCGTCAGGACCCAAACGTGATAATGCTTGGAGAAATGCGCGACGCCGAAACGATCATGACAGCCATCACTGCTGCGGAAACCGGCCATTTGGTGCTGTCCACCCTACATACCCCGAACACGGTAGGAGCCATCGACCGAGTCTTGGACAGTTTTGCCGGCAATATGCAAAATCAGGTCCGGCTCTTGTTGGCTTCGTCTCTGCGAGGGGTCGTCAGCCAGAAACTCTTGAGGAGGCAGGATGGCCACGGACGAGTCCCGGCCATTGAAGTACTCATCAACACTTCGACCATCGCCTCCCTGATCTTAGAAGGTCAGACCCAGGAGATTTATCAGTACCTTCAAAGGGGCGAGAGCGAAGGGATGCAGACCTTCACGGCATCGCTCTTGAGCCTCTATGAACAAGGCCTAGTATCCTTTAAGGACGCTGCCCAGATGGCCGATCGCAAGACTGAGTTCCGTCTGGCCTCAGAGCAGCGAGCGAAGCTGCGAGGACGGGCCCCCAAGGGCCCCATGACGGCTCTTCCCGGATCTTCCGGGCCTCCGCAGTCAGGTGGGGATCTCTTGGATCTCTTGTAGATGAATGAGGAATTCTTTGCTTGGCTGAGCAAGCACGAGTCTGAGCGTGCAACTGTCACCGCCGAGGCACTCGTCGAGGCGGCCGGAGGTCCTCAGCATTTGGCACTTGTCGGGGTTGATGTGGTGGTAGGCTTCTGCCACGAAGGACCTCTGGCCAGTGAGCGAATCGCGGCAAAAATTTCGGATTGGAAGAGCCTGCTGGAGCGTTTCTATGAGTTGGGAGTTCGCGACTTTTTTTTCCCATGTGACGCTCACCCAGAAGACAGTCCGGAGTTTAAGGCTTTTCCACCCCATTGTCTCGAAGGCACTAGACAATCTGAAATAGTTCCTGAGATCAGCTCGCTACCATTCGTCACTGAGACCCAGCGGATCGACAAACGTTCCATTTGCAGCCTGACGAATACTCTTCTGGCTCAAAGGTTGTTGAGCCGCGAGATTCGGGGAGTTCTCTGTTTTGGAGATTGTACCGACCTTTGTCTCTATCAGCTAGCCTCGGGTTTGCGGTCTCTAGCAAACAGCAAGAATCACGGTTGGCGCGTGTGGGTGGTCGCGGATTTGGCGGAGACTTACGATCTTTCCATCGCTCAAGCCCAGGCCGTTGAGGCGCTTCCACATCCCGCTGAACTGATGAACAGCATTTTTCTCTATCATCTAGAGCTCCAAGGGGTAGAAGTGTTTCGAGCCTTGTGCCCTTCATGATCAGCAGGGTGAGGTCGGAAGGTCAGGAAATCTCCTTTTGACGGGGGAGGCGAGGAGACACTGTGGCCGTTCTGACCAAGGATGAGATCTTCAAGGCGATCGCTGACAAGAGAATCGAGATTGACCCCTTCACTCCAGAGCTTGTCGGACCTGGTTCCGTGGACTTGCATTTGGGCAACCAGTTTCGAGTTTTCAGAAAACTTCACCAGATCTACCATGTGACGGATGAGTCGGATTTTCAACAGATTACCAAGCTTGAGGAAGTGGATGATTACTTCGTTCTCATGCCGGGCGAGACCGTCCTTGGGGTGACCAGGGAGCGGATCAAGTTAGCCCCCTCTTTGTGTGGCCGGCTGGAGGGTCGAAGTCGATTCGCGCGTTTGGGACTGATGGTTCACATCACTGCCAGCTTCATGCAGCCTGGCATCAACAACCACCAAGTCCTCGAGATCAGCAATGTCTCCAGCATACCGCTGGCTCTCCACCCTGGGACTCGGTTGTGCCAATTTATTTTTGAAACCTGCCTAGGAGAGGCCACCTATCAAGGTCGCTTTGCCGACCAAGCTGTTCCGTAAAGGCCTCTCACACCAGCTCTGGTGCAAAAAATAGGAACCCACCCGAAGTGGTGGCCTGTTGAGACAGTCCCAATATGGCTGTAGAGTGAGTAGCTCTTGAGATTTCTTGCCAACCTTGATTTCCAGGAATGGCAGTCCTGATTGGGCGATCGGTGCCAGGACGATAAATTCCGTAGGAACTGGAACTCAAAGGATCGGTCCGAAGGTAGTAGGACCAATTCTTCCCGAATTTCTCTTGGGCCTTCTTTTTCAATTCCAGAGCTCGTTCGGGACGCTCGGCTAGGGCTCTTCCTTTGAACAGCCTGCGTTCCAAGAATCTGCTTGAAAGGTCGGCGAGGACCGGATCTTTGGCTTTTCGCCAAATCTTTACTGCGTGGAATAGGTCGTAATCGTCGAGGTCCATGAAGGCTTCAAGGAACTCGGGGTTGGGCTCAACTTCATGGCTTGTGCCAAAACGGAAGATCGCCTCCAGATTCGGTGAGAGCCAGAGTTCCGTCGGATCTTGCAAATACACTTCCTTGGCTCGCTCCAGTACAAGCTTGAGAATCAACTCTGCCGAGCGAACTGTTCTATGTAGGTACACTTGCCAGTACATGAAGTACCGAGAAAAAAGAAACTCTTCGACCGCCAGGACCCCTTTGGGATCGACCGCTAAGACGAGAGCTTCACGGGACTCGGCAAAAAGGTCGTCTTCAGCGAGATAGGCTGGAAGGGGGATCAAGGTGTCCATGATCCTCTCGCTATCAAAGAGACCATACTTCACCCCCGTGTAATAGCTGTCGCGTTGCAGATAATCCATGCGGTCCACATCGAGTTGCCCCGATAGGAGTTCTGATAGGGCCGGAATCTCCGCACGATTGGAGAGCAAGCCAACCACTTCTCCCGGTGCAACCTGGTGACTTTCGAGTACTTGAGCCAGGGGACCGAGGATGAGAGCCTTTCCAATCTGCTCGTGGTCAATCCCGACAAAAGTGTTCTCGAGAGCGTGAGAGAATGGGCTGTGGCCAACATCGTGGAGTAAGGCTGCGGCTAGAGCTGTCTTGCGGGTTCGGTTGTCAATTTCGATGAGACCTTTGTTTTCCCATCTGCTGAGGACCGAATGCATAAGCCACATGGTGCCGATGGCGTGCTGGAACCGACTGTGC
>JBJHCR010000176.1:0-13636 GCA_050486105.1 Vulcanimicrobiota bacterium | reverse complement strand
TGTGTTCTCAACCTCTGTTCAACGCGGTGTCAACTTCGTCGACTTGGTCATGCGGGCGCTCGCCCAGCCTCAACTCGCCCACCTCTAACTTTGACCCCGATCGAACGCTATCCACGTACGTCCTGCCTTTGCCATTGAAAGAGCAAGAGATTCCTGCCTACACTATAGTTTGGGCGTTGCTCCAGGAGTTGATGGGCGATCTCTTCATAGATTTCCAGGGGCACCTCGGCGGGCAGATGCTCGTAGGCCCTGGCTAAGAAGCTTGGTGGCAGTTGTTTCTGCTCCAATGCGGTAAGGAACCACTCACGGCATTCGGGCATGGAGCCGGGGTATTCCGATTCCAGCCTACGACTCTCCTCGAGCACCTCCCAAGGCAAAGCGTCCGGCATTTCGCGATTTCGCTCCAAGGCGTGGTAGCTCAAGCCGACGAGCCAGGCGAGCTGCTCGGGCGAAGTTGTGCCCAGGTAGGGCAGAAGGATCCTCAATACCCCGCTGTAGTCGTTTTGATCTAGGCGACGTAAGGCCAAAGAGAAAGCTGTGTGGGCGCGGGTTTGCTCTCTTGCTTGGTCCAAGGTGAGCCCGAGAGGGCCAAAGTCGAACTCATCGTCTTTGGGGACAAGAAGGGCCATCCCGAAGTGGTCTTGCGTTAAGCGCTGGAGATGCTCGGATGAAACGGTCTTTAGACTCTCGAATTCCCGACGTCGCAACACGGGGGCGGATTCATCCGGTTCTAGATCTGCTTCAGCTCTTATTGACGGTTCGGGAGCTGCACTGAAATCCCAGAGTAAGAAGGCGTCGCGCTCGGCGTCATACCCTTCCAAGAGGACTAGTGTGAACTGGTCGTGGCTGGCTCCAGAGATGTCCCCTAGTTGTAACAGCACGATGGCTTGGTGCTCTAGCAGGGCTTTCAATTCTTCGGTTGTCACCGGCAGGTAGAAAGACTCGCTCCCCAGGCTGGCGAGAATGGAGCGAGCATCTTCCGGTCCGGCCATGGCTTGAAGGCTTATCGATCGACTATTCCGAGAGATGGCTCTCAGGCCAAGCAGAAACGATGTTTCAGAGCCGTTGGGACGGGCAGAGCGCAGGGCCGACATGAGAACTCTCCAGTTTGGCTCAAGATACTCTCGGTTGCCGACTACCGGCAGATGAAGGCGCCGTACTGGTTCGGTGGAGGAAGTGGCTCGCTCTATAGCCTCGAGGAAAGCTGTCGCCTCAGAGCCGCCGAACTGCCAACGAACATTGTCGGAATAGCGCTCCTGAGTCTGGCGATAGATGGCAAGGGCCCGGTCTTTACGTCCGATCTTGAGATAGAGTTCGGCAGCCGCAAGAGCGTCTCGGCAAGAGTTGGGCGCTTGCGGATAGCGGTTGGCCCGGGCATCAAGAAAGGCCGCAAACGGGAGAACGTGGTCTCGCTCCACCATAGTCAGCGCGTACTCGTCGGACTTCAGCACGAGCGGATAACCCTCATAGGCCGTAAGCGAGAACGCAGCCAAGAGAGAGAATCCTGTGAGTGGAACCAGTCCGTACAGCGATTCACGGATTCTCTGGAAGCTCACTGCGGTAAAGCCTACGACCCAAGGCATCATCGAGGCTAGCAGGTTCATGGGAGAGAACAGGGAAGCGTGCCATCCTTTTACCGATAGGCTTCCAAAGGCCATCGAGTGGAGTTCTCCTGAGCCCAAGCCGATTCTGGCAAAGGCGATCACGATAGTACAATAGGAGGCTGCCACCACCCAGATTCCATATTGATAGGCCTCAGGGCTTTCGAATCGGCGTCTGAGGCTGAACACGGCAGCGAGCGCCCAGGGGATCCCCATCAAGGCCCACAGGGAAATTGTGGTTGGTACACCAGGCTGGTAGATGACTTCCAAGCCGTAGGTGCCGATCATGTGATAGGCGGCGAACGGTAACCCACAGAGGTAACCCAGCAGAACGGCTGCGAGATAGTCCGACTTCCACTCCCCTGAAAAGGGGGGATTTCTTAGGATGATCGTTTTCGTCTGGGATTTCCAGACGAGATCGATGACCAAAGCTCCAATGAGTCCGCAAGCGGCGTGCAGGAGGGCTGCTTCTTGCCAAGAGATAGGCAAGAAGGTTAGCAGGACTAGATAGCTCAAGCCTGCTATCAAGGTCGCGAAGCTAAGCATCGCTGCAAGTCCTAGGCGTCCCGCACCCACCAAAGCAGCTACGAGCCTGGCTGCAGGCGCCACGAAGGTCAGTAGCAGACCGTCGGTTACGATCAGCCAAGTAGCCGGTCGGCCCGCCAAGGGTGAGATGCTGGGTTCTTGGACTACCGGTGTTGGGGGTGGAGTGGCGCTCTGCATCTAAGAGTATGATTTTCGACCATCGCTGACCGTGACCTTTCACACGGTAATAATAAGCTGATGTCGGAGACGCTTTTCGCTGAATGTCTGGCTCAGACGCCCGCACATTCGGGGTCTCGCTTATGAGGCACCAGAGAGGGGGGCGACTGGTCTACCCAATCCTCAGCCCACTTAGGTCGTATTTGCCAGACGTATTCTCTCGGCTCCTTCCGGCACGAGATCAAGCTTGCCAATAGAGGTCCGAGACTGTCGGAAGGTCTGGCTGTTCAAGCCCAGAAAATCCTAACATAGGATGGAAATTATCCTTCTTATAGGCCTGCCCGGCAGTGGAAAGTCGACCTTCTACCGTGAGCTTTTTGCCACAACTCACCTGCACGTTAGCAAAGATGCCATGCCAGGCAAGCGCAACCGGGACCGCAAACAGCGAGTTCTGTTGGAGGCGGCCGAGTTGGCCGGGAAATCCGTAGTCCTCGACAACACTCATCCTTCGGCTCAGGTGCGCGCGCCCTGGATCGCTTGGGGAAAGGAAAGAGGCTGGTCTGTGGTCGGTTACTATATGTCCTCTAAGGCGGCTGAATGCTATGCGCGCAATGCTGCGAGAGCGCAAGAAGATAGAGTCCCGGACGTCGGCTTTTACTCCATAGTTGGGGCTCTGGAGTTGCCGAGCTTGGATGAGGGCTTCGACAGCCTGTTTTATGTGAGGCAAGTCGACGGAACGTTTGTGGTCGAAGGATGGAAAAATGATGAAGAGCAGAGCCTTTGAAGAGCAAATGCGTCGGGGTGAGTACTTTCACGGCCTTCGTGTTCCGGACCAAGTTTGGACGGTCTTGAGGCTCGACGGTCGAAGCTTTTCCAAGTTCACTGCCGAGCGATTTGAGAAACCCTTCGATGCCAGGTTCCACCAGTTAATGGTCGCCACATCCTGCCGTCTCGCTGAGGAGTTTGGTGCACTATACGTGTACACTGAGAGCGATGAGATCTCGATCCTTTTGCCTTTGGCTTGGGACCTTTTTGACCGAGAAGTCGAGAAGATCGTTTCACTTACGGCGTCCGTCGCAAGTGTCTGCTTCAGTCTCGAGCTAGGCGAAGCGGGACACTTTGACAGTCGAATTTGGTTTGCAAGTTCGCCGACGAGCGTCGTAGACTACTTTCGATGGAGACAAGGCGACGCAACTCGGTGCGCGCTCAATGGTTGGGCATATTGGACCCTACGCAATGAAGGAATGGGGGCAAGAGAGGCCACTGAGGCATTGAGGTGCGCCACCAAGGCCGAAAAGAACGAGTTGTTGTTCAGCCGGGGGATAAACTTCAATAACTTACCGGCCTGGCAGCGGAGAGGGACCGGAGTTCATTGGGAAGAGTATGACAAGATCGGACAAAATCCCATCACAGGAGAGTCCGTGCTCACGGTACGTCGTCGCTTGAAGGTCGATGGTGACCTCCCCATGAATGATGAATACAACGCCTACATCAAGGGTTTTCTCGGCGAGAACTATCTGTGAAACGTTTTAGGAAGTCGCTCCTTGCGGCGCTGGCGGGTCTAACCTTTGGAGGGTGCTTGGACCTACCGACGTCTGAGCAGAATGTTACCAAGTACAAGGACCCTCCTGTCGCAGTGATAGAGCGGCCCGAGACTGATGAGTCAAAGGTCGAGTTGGCAGTGAATAGTCTGAACTTTTTCGGGCTGACGATCTTCTCCCATCTGGCAAGTCAGCAGAGTGGGAACTTGGCGCTCAGTCCCGTCGGTTCTTACTTGCTTCTTGAACTAATTTACGATGGCTCGTCTTTGTCGGCTCGAGAGTCCATTGCGAAAAATTTTGAGAGATCCCGTCTAGGCCTGGAAGAGGCGGCTCTCCTGGCTTGGGAGTTAAACCAGTTGCCTTCGACTCAGGTGGCCCAGAGAATCTACGTAGATGAATCGGTGCAGATTAAGGGCACCTACCTAGAGCGAGTTGAGCCGCTGCTCGGCGTTTCCGTAGAAACCGTTCCTCTCGTAAATGACCCCGAATTGGCTGGCCGGCAGGTTAGCCAGTGGATTAGCGAACAAACCGGAGGGATGTTGCAGGGCAGTCTGGTAGTGCCAAGATTCCCGACGTTGGCAGTTCTGGTCTCCACACTGAACTTTCGGGGTCGGTGGTCGACCGAGTTTTCGGAGGCGGACACTAAACTGAAGAGGTTCTACCTAGCCGATGGCACGATGGCCAAAGTCCTCACGATGCATTTGAGAGAAGTGGATTTAGGCAGACTCGAAATTCCGCATGGCCAGGCTGTCATCCTTCCGTATCTAGATGGTGCGGAGATGGTGTTGATGCTTCCTGACGAAGGATTTACGATTGACCAGGTCCTCCAAGAATTGAAGCCATCAGTGCACCTCAGTGAGAAAGTGAAGTTCGATCACCTCTTGAACTTGGAGCTACCTCGCTTTGAAATCAAAGTTCAGGACCTGGACCTCACAAGTGCCTGGATGGATGTCGGCTTGGGAGAAGCTCTGAATAAGACCGATTTGACCATGATGCTCACCTCTCCCCAGGCGATATTTTTAGATGTTATGATCCGGCATCACCTACTTATCAGAGTAGACGAAAGAGGGACGCACGCGGCAGCGGCTACCACGAGCCGTCTCATTCCAGCATCAGCCCCAGACCCTGAAAAGATTGAGACACTGCGCTTCAACCGCCCGTTCGCCTTTATCCTTCGCCACACCCGAACTGGTGCGATTTTGGTATTGGGGAGAGTTGAACGGCCTTAACCAGGCTAGGCGTTAGGGTACCAGGTATTTTTTCCGTCGGCGGCGAGCGCTCTAGCTGGCAACTCAGCCTCTGTATCGGCTTGTCTGGATGGGGAATTTTGCTAACCGAACAAACGCTCTTGGGCGCTTTTCAGAGCAAGCAGGTCAGAAAGGGCGGCAGCCACAGTTGAAGTCTCAACTATACCGAGTTCGACATTCTCTCGATAGTAAACTTCCTTTTTATAGTGACCATCCTTGCTGATGGGACGACTCCAGAGTCCGGGGATAAACGGCTTGGTTTGGATGTTCATTGTAAGATTGCGGCACGTAACCGAGAGTTGATGAAATCAGGATTGATGGATCTCCGTCCCAACCCCAATTCTCAGGCTTGGCAGAGCACTAGGCAAGAGTGTGCTTCTAGCAACGTTTTCCTAGCTGAGCGTCTTCCACTCCGAAGTGTGCTCTTGAAAACTCGTGGCTGCGTCGGACAGACCCTGCGTGGGGTCATCAATCATCAACCTAGAACCCTCAAGACGACTGGGAGCCAGAGACACGATAGCAGAACTTACGACGATGGACACAACGAGCGTCACCCATAAGAATTGAAACCAGCCACCCATAGCAGACCCCACCACAATACCTGCACCGGTCCCTAGAGCGGTCCCGGAGACGATAGATGTGAGGAGAGTGGAGTAAGGGGCGGGGAGAGAAGTGGGACGCATCGCCCAAGCTAAGAGCGCCGAAATCGCTGAGCAGATGGCCGCTCCTATGGCCAGTGCAAAGAGAATGGCGTGAAACAGGCTTCCCATATCGCATGCCCAGGCAGGGGCGACGAGGAGAAGGATAAATACAAGGGTGCGGCCCATCAAAGTTTTCATTCCAGAAAAATTCGTCATTTCTTCGGCAGAACCCCTCCTGCTCTTATTCTGACTCGTCATCCACCTTGGATTATCGCCGGGCTCGGTGAAGCCACTGCGAAGTATTGCCCATCAACAAACCAAATTGCCAGAACCGCTTCAAGTCCCCGCTTGTTGCCATTCGTGCAATGAATGGCTAGTATTCGATCAAGGTGAATGGCGAGAGCAACCTGCTTTGTTGTGAGGGTGGCGTTCTCTTGAAAGTTCCACCAGATGAAGTTTCCAAATCTAGCGACTGCGCGATCGGGGAGGTTTCTCACCTCAAACGCGTGCAGACCGACGGAGTAGCCAAGAAAGGCACCAGCGACCGAGCGGGCCTCAAACTCCGAACTCTGAGTTCAGCCAACTCTATAGTCACGCCTTGCTGGTGCATAGTCCTATGCCCCGCCACAAAGAGTTGCCGCAGCCTAACTTGTTTCCTCCGAGTCGGATTCTCGGCTAGCTCTCCGTCGTTTGTAACAGCACCAGATGTAAATACCGAGGAGTGGTAAGACTGTGTAGACCGAAAGGAGGGTGATGATGAGAAGTACCAAGTATGCCGTATCGTTCGCGGTACCTGCAGTGTCAAGGCCGGCCATGACCTCGAACACGGCTCGCTCCAGATTCAAGTAAGAGAGAGTCGCGACGACAAAGGTGAGAGGAAGCAAGGCCCCGCTAAACACCGCCGGACCGTTCAATCCGCCCAATCTCCGCAGATAGAACAGCAGCATCGCTACTCGCCAGGTGGCTACCACCGCCAAGAAAACTACGTTCAGCAATCGCGCCGTTTCGAGGGGCGTGAATTTCTCCACGGGGATAGCGTAAAGAATGGCCGGAGGGGAGGTCAACGTTACAAAGGTCAGGACGCCCTTCCAACTCCAATGGTCGGGCTTTAGAGGGACCATGACCAACCACAGTAGGGTTGCCAAACATAGGACGTAGACAAGTGACCCCAGACCGAGATGTTGAGGCAGGGAAGCGCCGGGATCGTCCCACCATCGACCCATCCCGACCAACCAGGTCCAGGCCAAGCCGTACCACAAATGGCGGCTCTCTAAATGGCTGAGCTCTTCCTTTGTACTACGAAAGGTCAGTAGCCGCCAATTTGCCGTAAACAGCTCATTCATTTTCAGCCCTTCCAGTTTGCTGGACCACAGGAGACCTAAAGCACCGCCGGGAGTTCACCTTGCGAGCCGTGGAAACATTTGATATTGTTGCTCACTGGGTTTCCCGGAGCACCTCCGTCGTTCTCCGATTCTACAGCTCAACCTTCGTGGTTCGTGCGGGGCCCGGACGGGCAGCAATCTACCTACAGGGTGGCCGCGACCTTACTCACCTCCTCAAGTCGCAAACGTTACGAAGACCCACACCAGTCACCCGCGACCATTCGACAGGGCCACGCCTGCCTCCCAGTTGGCGGCGGATACCGACCTTTGAGATTCCTAGCCATGTGCGATCACTCTAACTCTTCCTTAAGTTGAACGAGCCATTTGATAGTGGTACCTTAAAACTCTTCTGGAAACAGGTTTAGGATCATTATAAACGGATGCCGAATACTCCGCCTGTAGAACTCCGTGGTGGTCCAAAGGATGGTCTGGAGATAGGAACGGTATGAAGATGGTAAGGACCCGTGGCGTAAACCTTGCCACGCAATCCTTTGGGTCGCCGGGCGACCCCGCGATACTGCTCGTAATGGGAGCTACCGCTTCTATGCTTGGTTGGCCTGAGGCGTTGTGCACCGGGTTGGCGGATCGAGGGCTGTACGTGATTCGTTTCGATCACCGTGACACCGGACGCTCCACCACCGTTCAGCCTGGCGAGGCAAGCTATTCGGTGGAGGACTTGGCTCAGGATGTGATTGGAATCCTGGATTCCTACAGTCTACAACAGTCCACCCTGATGGGGATGTCGTTGGGAGGCTACATTGCACAGATTGTCGCCCTGACCCATCCGCAACGCGTTAGGTCGATGGTCCTCATGGGGTCGGAACCCCTGGGGTGGGACGGGCCGGAGTTGCCACTTATTTCCCCGGCACTGCTTGGGCACTTTGGGGACTTGCCTAAGCTCGATTGGTCGAACACGGAAATGGTTGTCGACTTTCTCCTAACGATCGAACGATTATGCCAGGGTACGGGCCGAACTCTTGATGAGGCTGGTGTTCGAGCCCACATCGAAGTAGTCGTCGAGCGTGCGGTGAATCCGGCCAGCATGTTCAACCACGCGACTCTATCGACTCGAGAGGACTGGACCGGTCGCTATCGCGAGATCGCCAGCCCGACACTGGTGATTCACGGCGAGGACGATCCTGTGCTGCCACTCGAGAACGGAAGAGCCATCGCTGCCGGGATAGCGGGAGCGGAACTGAAGCTTCTTCCGGGCATTGGGCACGAACTTCCCCCCGCCATTCTTCCTGAAATCGTGGACAGAGTGGCGACGCACGTCCGACAGCATCTCTGATGCGAAGGCGATGCATCCATTCCCAACGTTGGCTCGAGTTAGCAGAGCAACTGGCAAGACCCACCCCAGCAATTCAAAACGTTTCAGGAGCGATTGGCATATTTGAGGAAATGCCCTCGACTCATCACCCGTCCATTGACCTGTCCAATTTCGCTGCCTTCGAACAGCCGATTCGGGGCAATCTTGCCGTGATGTGCTGAGGTACAGTATCTTTATTGGCATGGAACTCTTCATTCTTGTGGGCATGGCGATTCCCGGACTTGGCCAGGGCGCGACCGATGATCCCAGCCCGGAGCACCGACAGCGAGCAAGGGAGTTGGTCAAGCAGGCCGGACACATTCTTCACCCACCCGCAAAAGATGGTGAAATGCCGATGTTCGATCCTTCTGTGGTTCTTGATGACGGCGAGCGCTTCCGACGGTCGGTCGTTATGTACAACGAGGCGCTTGCCTTGTGGCCGGAGTGCATCGAAGCCCTGCTTGATCGTAGTATGAGTCACTATTTTCTAGAAGACATAGAAGCGGCCAAGCGAGACGCTAAGAGCGCACTGGCTTTGGACCCCGATGAGCGGCATTACCTATTGTTATCCGCGCCCTTCCAGGGAACGGAGGCTCGAGAAATACTGCTGCTCGGCATGCAGAAAGTTGGGCCTGCTTCTCCTCTTTATGAAATGCTCTGGGGGCGGCTCGCAACCACCTATTTCTACGAGGGAGATTTCGCGGGCCAAGCACGGGAGTTGGAGGCGTTGCTTGCTAAGGATCCGTCGGCCTGTTCTGTTCATCGTTCGGAGTTGGGAGGTGCTTACGAAGCCCTGGGAGAGGTGGAAAAGGCCGAAGTTATTTACGAGGAGGGGCTTCCCGACACTGCGGACTGCCTTATCCGGCTCCGTATGCAGGGCGAGACGGACGCAGCTCTTGCCACTCTGGACCGAGTTAGACCTTTCTTAGAATCGGATGACGCGTTGATTTACGGTGCTCTCATCAAGGCGCTGGGCGGTCAGCCAATACCGGAGATCCTCCAAGCTTTCGAGGCCCTGAAGCGCCAGGGAGAGGGGAACCTGTTTGGGGTAGATGGCTTTGCTGCAGGCGTGCTTTTGCTTTCAAGTGGCGAAACGCATTCCGCTCATCTCCATTTGCGCAATTTCCTTGAAATGGTCAAGTCCAATCCCACGGAGTGGGGCGTCACCATGCGATGGCGGGCCGACAAAGCGCGTCATCTGCTCACCCATGGGCTACCGGTGACTGGTAAGTGATAGCAGTCTTCGGGCATCGGGATGTGGACGAGAATTTTCCACAGAAGAAGAGCGGTGATTCCTTGAGCGGGCTCTCATGAGCGACTTCCTCACCCCATCGGAGTCTGGTCCAAGCGATCGGGCCCAAAAGTTCCAGTGTAAAGACTGGCGGACCTCGGAGCCAATCACGGTGACCAGATCAGCTGGGCCATGCGGTGGATCCAGTTCCAAGGTGGAGTGGATTGTGAGGACGGTCGAGACTTGGGCGCGACTTTCTCATCCCGCGATCATCTCAGTTCTTGACCTGCGGGTGCACGGGGGTGTCGTGGATATCTTTACGGAAAACCACAGCGGGCCAACCCTCAAGGAATTCCTTGAAGGTCCGCCTGAAAGACGGCGGCTTCCAGCCGATGACCTCAAGTCTCTAGTCGAAGATTTGGCTTCGGGCTTACATTACGCACACGCCTACGGTGTGGTACACGGTGACTTGTGTCCCGAACAGATCCTACTTTGCCGTGACCGACGCGCTAGGCTCTTACGTTTTGCACCAGAGGTCCTCGACCTGAGGATCGTAGGGGAGTGGGAAGAACTGCCGACGTTGGGATTTTATCAGTCCCCGCAACAGGTCATAGGCCGGCGAGCAACTCCAGCCGACGATATTTATGCCATGGGTGTGCTGCTGTATCGTCTGATATCGGGGTCTTATCCATTTACCGGCTCTACGGTGCCCTTTCTGTGCGACCAGATCCTAAATGACCAACCACCACCGGTGGCAGTTCCCTCTGAGTTTCCGACTAGTGCGGCCGCTGTAGTCCACCGTTGCCTGCAAAAGAATCCGGAGGAGCGTTTCGGCAGCATTCCGGAATTGCTGGACGCGCTCTATCCTGGCACTTTGCTTCCCACCGTGGATGTGGAGCGAATTCTCGAGTTGGATCAAATCGGTCTGCAGTGCCTAGACCAAGGACGACACGAGGACTCCTTGGCGGCGTGGCAACAGGCTGAGAGCCTGGACCGATACAACGGAAGGTTGTCAAACAACGTTGGGGTATCCTTGTCCCGGCTGGGACGACTGGCGGAGGCAGAGGAGCGGTTCCGAGCCGCTCTTGAGGTCTTGCCTCGGGAAGGTGATGTTCGGCTTAATCTAGGGTGGGTGCTTTGGAAGCAAGGGCGCACTCAGGATGCTCGCTTACAGCTCGAGCAAATGGTCCAACTCGATCGGGCTGATGCCGAGGCATATCTGATGCTAGGGCTGATGAGCGAAGGATACGAGTCCACTGACTTCCTCAGCCAAGCTATGATGCTAAGGCCCTGGAGTCCAGAGATCTGTCGGGCTCTGGCAGAAGCGTGTCGCTTCATTGGGCAATTTGAGAGAGCCGAGAAGCTCACAGGTCGTGCTGAAGAATTGGATCCAGACGGTGAGGCATTTAGCCCCCGTCATGTGGCATTGAACCCAGAGCAGCGATCGCCAGGCTCGGAAGGTTGGCCGCCCGACTACGATGGGGGAGTGACGTCGCCACGGAAACCGGTGCCGAGATCTCCTGTTGCCTCGGAGGCCAAGGATTGGCCTAGTTCTGAGAGCGATCTTGCCGGTTGACTCGGCCGAGGTCCCTGCATCTAGAGTTAGGCAAGAGATCCCCTCGAAGGACCACTTGAGGTGGCAAGCGGATTTGTTTCTTGAAAGTAAGCTCACTTGGGCTCGTTTCGGATCGCGATTTGAGATCTGCGATATGGACTCCGGGCGACTCTTAGATGATCTGACATTCGTTCACCCGTCTGGTGTTTTTCGTTTCCCCCGCTTTACGGAAGTCCGTGAAGTTGATAACGTAACAAGATGCCCATTTTAGAAGCCTTAAGGCAGCCAGCTACCGCGATTTCCTATTTTATGACCCAGGCGCTTGTAGGCGCGCATCGCGACAAGCATGTCTTCGCTGCCGACGGAAGTCCCTTCAACCTCTTGGGGTATCCCGAAACAGGCAACTGCGAAGTCACGCAGGTTGAGGGAGTGACCCCAGAATTGCAATGGAGTTGGCAGGCCAACGGTAAACCGCTCTACCGCAGCACCAGAGCTGGAAGGTTCCAAGTGGTGTGGAATGGGCACGCATTGGAAGCCATCATCCTTGTTTGGCCTAGTAGCCTCTACTCGAACTACGAGCATGTTTGGCTCATCGCCGACACTGAGGACATCGCGAGATCCTTCTATTATGAAGTTTGCCGCTGGGCCAACGAAGTTCGTGAAGAGGTTTTGGTGTTTAGCGGGGACTGTTGGAGCAAGAGTCGAGAGCTGGCTAGAGATATTGGCAGTTCCACCGCTGAGAACCTGATCCTTGATCCTTTACTGAAAGAGGCAATCTGGGGAGATTTTGAGCGGTTCTTCGCTTCCAAGGAGATGTACGCAGCCCACGGCATTCCCTGGAAGCGGGGGGTGCTCTTGCTGGGCCCACCCGGCAATGGGAAATCGCATACGGTGAAGGCCTTGATCAATCATCTCGGCTTGCCGGCGCTCTACATCAAGAGCTTGCTATCCCAACACTCGACCGAGCACGTCAGCATTCAGTCCATCTTCAAGAAGGCACGAGATATGGCGCCTTGCCTGCTCATCCTTGAGGATCTCGATTCCCACTTGCAGAAGGGCAACCGATCCTTTTTTCTCAACGAGTTGGACGGGTTCGCGTCTAATGAGGGGGTTCTGACACTGGCCACCAGCAACTATCCCGAGCGGCTCGACCCTTCGATTCTCCAGAGGCCCAGTCGCTTCGACCGAAAGTATCACTTTGGTCTGCCGGCCCTCGCAGAACGTCAGCGCTTTCTGACCTACTGGAATGAGCGCGCCGAAGTCTCTCTTCGAATGGACCCCGCCGAGGTCGAAGAGATCGCCGTCGGGACTGATGGTTTCTCGTTTGCCTACCTGAGAGAGCTCGTCATCTCCAGCCGAATGCAGTGGATTCACGAGCAATCACCCATGGCAGGAGTTATGCACGGCCAACTTTCGCTTCTGCGCCAACAGATGTCCACTAGCGACGAGGTGCCCGGCTATTCTACCCCTATTGGCCTTCTTGACGAAGACTGAGCTAGCAAGGTCCAATGCGCTTCTCGTCAGGCAGATGAACTCGGCGAATGCATCCGAAATGCCCAACGGAGATGGTTCGAACTGAGCAAGCGATGGCGCTGACCTGCGAACTCGCGCAGCCCTCAGCTTTGGGCCTCAAGCAGGACGCCTTTTCGAGTCATCAGAATCCTTTCACTCATGAAGGTTCCTTGGGCAGAGTTCGCAGCGAAGGGATTCTGTGTGCTCCGAGGTGCCATTTCGATGCCCTTGCTGGAGGTCTTGGCCTCGGAGGTCGAGCGCCTTGCGGATGACCACACCGAACAGGCTCACGGGCTTCGGGCCCTCTTGAGACTCTCCCCTGTGATCCGCTCTGAAGCCGAGGGCTTCTTCTCCTTACCTTTGGAACCTAGGAGCGCACATCCCTTGCGAGGGATTCTCTTTGACAAGAAACCCGACACCAACTGGCGCGTTGGGTGGCATCAAGATACCAACTTGAAGGAGGATGGTCGTTTGCTCGTCTCCAACGACCAACTTCCAAGCGTGTTCACACTGCGACTTCATCTCGACCCGACGCCTAGCTCAAACGGCGCGTTGAGATGCCTCCCGGGCAGCCATCTGCAAGGTCGGCGAGTTCACTTCCGTCGCGAAGAATGGGATGCACCAGAACTGACAATCGAGGCTGAACCGGGCGACGTTCTGCTGATGCGACCACTCCTCTTCCACGCCAGCTCTCCCGCCGCAAAGCCTGGTCGAAGACGTGTCATTCATGTCGATTACCTTCAAGGACAAACGAAGTCGATCGGTTCCTGAACTCATCGAATATGTTGAGACAACTTCGTCCGGAACATCGGACTCAAGCTGCGTATTCCAGCCGATTCCGATCAAGGTTTCCAGAACAAATCGATCACGGATTCCAGACGATTGCGATCAGGAATTCCAGAGCAAATCGATCAG
>JBJHCR010000175.1:0-13679 GCA_050486105.1 Vulcanimicrobiota bacterium | reverse complement strand
GAGTTGTTTCCGTTGCGCTCCCAACTGCACACTCTGCTGCTCAACCAGGAAGAATTGCAGGCCGACTATCTTCGCTTCGCCGAAGCCTCGACCGTCTTGCTGAAGCAAGGAGCTGAGGGTGGACAAATCCACAATCCTGAGGGGGTCTGGCAGGGGGAACAGTTGGAGGTGGTCGACCTCACCGGAGCCGGAGACGCCTTTGCCGGAGGCTATGTCTCTGGGTTGATTCGCGGAGAGTCTGTGACCCAAGCGGTGCAAAGAGGGGTGACCTCAGCAGGTTTGGCCCTGACGGCTCGGGGGGCCGAAGGCTTGATCCAGGCAGACCTTGCCAACTCCAAAGAGATGAGAGAAAGCGCGTGACTCCAAGACTTTTTCGAGCTCAAGACTGGAACGGATATTGGGCTCTTTTGGCCGACAACCTGGCCAATATGGTGATCGTGGCCGGAGTGTGCAAGGGGCTCTTCAAGATGCCCGACTGGGTGGTCTTTGGCCGCATCCTTCCCGGACTGGGGCTCTCGCTGCTTTTGGGTTTGAGCTTCTACACCTGGCTGGGACGGCGCCTGGCTATCAAGGAAGGGCGCGATGACGTCACCGCTCTGCCCTATGGCATCAGCACCCCGGTCATGTTCGTTTATCTCTTTGGGGTCATCGCTCCGGTTTATTTTTCCTTGCTGGACCGGGGTCCGGACTTCGCTGGAGAGGCGGCTTGGAGAGTGGGTTTGGCGGCGGCTTTCTTGGGAGGAGCGGTGGAGGCGCTGGGCAGCGTTCTGGGACCCTACCTGAAAAAGGTGACTCCCAGGGCCGGTATGCTGGGGACCCTGGCTGGGATCGCCCTGGTTTGGATCGCGGCGATCCCACTGGCTTCTATCTTCGAGGACCCTCTGGTGGGATTCCCAGCCCTAGCTCTAGTGATCGCCGGGTTGGTGGCTGGAGTCAGACTGCCCTTTGGCGTTCCTGCGGGTTTGGCCGCTCTGGGAGTGGGGGTGGGGATCGGGCTCTTGACTGGGTCGGCCACCTGGGATCCGGCCTGGCGACCGGCCCTCTATCCCCCGATCCCTGTTCTGGGTGATCTTCTTGAAGGCTTTCGCTTGCTCTGGCAGCATCCGACAGTCCTGGCGGTGATTCTTCCCATTGAAATCGCCAACTTTCTAGAAACCATGAACAACGTGGAATCGGCCGAGGCGGCCGGAGACACCTACGACGTGCGAACCTGCCAGATCGCCGACGGAATCGGAACCATGGTGGGAACCTCGTTTGGGGGCTGCTTCCCCACCACGGTTTTTATTGGACATCCGGCCTACAAAAGACTAGGGTCTCGTTTGGGATATACCCTGGGAGTGGGGATCACCCTGTTCTTGGTGGTCACCTTGGGAATGCAGACTCTGCTCTATGGGCTGATCCCTCGAGCGGCGGTGGACCCTTTGCTGGTTTTTGTAGGAATGGTGATCGTCGCTCAAGCTTTCTCCGGCTCTCCCAAGCGTCACAGCATGGCGGTGGCCATTGCCTTGATTCCCCATCTCCACAATGTCTTGTCCACCAAGCTCACCGGAGTGCTCAATGAGGCCAAGGTCGCGGTCACCGATGAGTTGAGCGCGGGTTTTTTGAGGAATCAGGGCATCCACTGGGAAGGGATCAACGAACTTTCCCAAGGCGCTATCGTCACCGGACTGATCTGGGGGGCGGCGGTGGCCTACACCATCGACCATCGCTTCGGACGAGCGGCCGCCTTCATGGCCGGGGGTTGCCTCCTAACCCTAGTAGGGGTGATCCATTCCCCGAACATCGCTTGGAATCCCGAGCCCATCGCCTGGGGTTACCTGATGATCGCTCTGATCTTCGCCGGCCTGAGCCTGAGGAGCCGTCCAAAGGAGTTCGACGACGCCGAGTTGGAATGAGCTTGCGTTTCTGTGAACATTTAGTGTTTTCGTGATAGAGGGGAATCTCTCTGCTATCTTTGCAGTATGCTGGAACGGCCTCCCAGAACTCACGGAATCGTCTTGGTTTCGGTCATGTTCTTGGCCGTTCTGGTGGGAATGTATGTTGTCTCATCTTTTCTGCTTACTCACGGTCAGCTCAATTCGCTAAAGAAGACCTCCTCAGACCGTCTTGCCGAAGAAGCTGCGCGATCTGGCATCGAGTACGCCTTGGCCCGACTCCAGGAGAACCCTCAATGGAGGGGAGATGGGGACGGAGTGATCGTCGACTCCCCCGGATTGTCCGTGCGCGAGGACCAGGGCAATGTGGTGGGACTCATAAGGAGTGCCGACGGCGGAGTGGCTCAGTTTCGATTGCGATTCAACTACCAAGACGGTCCGGCTGGGCAGGACGACTTGGACGACCCTTCGCCGACAATGCGCATAGAAAGTTCCCACCTGTCCTTCAACAACCTCTTGGGTTGGATAGAGGCCCCGTTTCCCCTGGCCGATGGGCCCGGTGGAGCTTTCGTGGGACGGTATTTGGCTTACCCCGTGCCTCCAGGAACAGTGGCTCTAGTCTGTGAAGGGAGAGTTGCTGGAGAATTTGTCTCGGTCTCCGGTGCCGAGCCAAATCCCACCGTCGCTCGGCTCAATTCGGTCCGGGTTCTGGAAGAGTTCTATCGAATCGACGGATTTAGCGAGCAGAATCCCACCGTGAACGCTGTGACCATGGCAGGGAGAAGGTTTGATGCAACTCTTTATCAGGGTGATATCTTTCTGGCTGATCTCACCGGCGGAAAAGCCAGAATGAGAGCTCGGCAAGATTTTCGAGTGGGCCGCACTTCGGAGTCCCAAGACGGGTTGGTGGACGGGCCGGGAGGAGAAGTTCTGGTGCCGACGGCCGCTCAATTGAAGGCCTTGCTCGGACAGCACGTGGAACCTGGCGAGGAGGATTTGAACACGTCTTTTTACGAGTTGGCCTGGGATCAGGTGTCCTCTCCTAGAGAGGGGGCTTCATTACTCCCGGCAGGGGTCTATATTTATCGGAGTAGTGGGCCTCAGGCGGGTTTGCGGCATTACGACATGAGTTTCGCCCAATACAAGGCCCAGGCCGAAGCCGGCACCTTACCCGCCGGGGACTTGGCCCTCTTGCCCGACGGTTTTGCCTTCATCCCTAGGGGGAGCCTTGGGCCTGATGGGACGACCTCAACCCGACATCGCTTTTGGGTCACCGAAGATATTCAGGTGACGGCTTCGGGCAACACCGCTGATCTCACCATCATGCCGGCTTCTGGAGCCAAGGAGGACCTCAACGACTCGGAGGGATTCGATGATGAAGGTCAGGTTCCGGTATACATGGAGGGCGCGGTATCGTATCTAGAGCTCGCTTCGGGAATGAACGGACAGGAGCTTGCTAGTGTTCTGAAGCAGCACCCTCACTTTTATGGTTATTGGGACTCTTACATTCCCGGCCAACAATTCTCTCAAGCCCCGGTTCACCGTTTCCTTCTGTCGTTGGCCGATACGGGACAAATCTCCATCCCCGGTCAAGGACATATTTTTTGGGATGATGCCTCCCTTTCGCATAGTGTCAATTTTGAGCATTTCCCCGCCTACGAGTTTTTCGATGGCCTGATGTCTGGAGAACTGGTAGTCGCCGAGGTCCAGAACGCCAATCACAATGTTCTGACTCCCTTGGGTGTGCAAATCGAAAATCCTTATGGCACTGAAGTACACGCCTTCGACTGCGAAGGTTTGCCATCACTCTTCTATGGGAGCGGCTTCGGTCCCGGATTGACTCTGGTGTCTGGAGCCGACGATCCAGACAACTTCGCTCCTCAGGATTTTGAGTTGACCTTCGCCCCTAACGACCTCAGGGGAGTCCGATTGGAGAGTGCCGGCAACGTGATGATCGCAGCCGATGTGCGAGGCGAAGGCGCATCCATCAAGGCCCAAGGCCAGATCAGACTGGTGGGAATGGGAGTGGACATCGATGCCGATACGGCCGAGGACGGGCCGAGAGTGTCCTTGTACGCCACCGATGATATCGTGATTTCCACCTTAAGGCCCCAAGGTGATCAAACCTATGAGTTCGTGGGGCTGGATTTGAAAGGGATACTGTACAGTTGGAGGGACATAGAGCTCAAGACATCTGCTCCTGAGCAGGCGGGCCCCCTCCAGAATGTGCACATTCAAGGTACCATGGTGGCCTACGGGGGAGTGCCCGGGCAGGATCGACCTGGAGAGGGCACCGGGGGAAACATTACTTTGCAAGCAGACCAAGTTAGGCTGCTTTTCGATCCCTACTATCTCCTGGGTTTAACCGAGGGGGAGGGCGTGACCGTGACTTTGGATCGCCTAAGCTCTTCCTATCGGAACTGAGGCAAAGAAAAAGCCCCGGGGCTTAGACCCCCGGGGCGAACACTCATCTCACTGACCACAGAGTACAATAGGGCCGTCACAGCAGTGTTAAAGCTTTGCAATAGTCTTGGCCTCCTCCAACCGGGCGGCTTTTCGTCCCTCGTCCACGTTCACCAAGGCCAGGAGGCCACCACCGATGAGAAAGAAGCCGGAGATGGAGAGGATCCCCAAGGCACTGGACCCGGTGTTGGCGATGACCACGGCGATCACCGCTGGGCCGGCTATCCCCGAGAACTTCTGAACCACAGCGAAAAAGCCGAAGAACTCTCCGGATTTGCTTCGAGGGATCATGCTGGCGAATAACGAGCGGCTCAACCCCTGGGTTCCCCCTTGGACCAAGCCTACCAGGAAGCCCAGCAGAAAAAAGTGAGCGGCGGTGCTCATAAAGTAGGCCAAGGCGCTGATCACCAAGTAGAGACAGAGCCCCAGGAAAATGGCTTTGCGAGTGCCGATCTTCCCAGCCACCATTCCAAACAGAAAAGTGCACGGAACGCCCACGAATTGAACCATAACGATGGTTCCCATAAGGACGGACTGATCCAGGCCGATCTCGGCTCCATAGATGGCGGCCATGCGGATGATGGTGCTGATTCCGTCGTTGTAGATGAGAAAGGCGATCAGCATCAAGAAGGCCTCTTTTCGGGACCTCAAATCGGAAATGGTGGCCAGAAGTCGGCGGAGGGCACCCTTGATGGCCTGGCCCAAAATGCGTTCTCCTTGCGCTGGGAGCAACGGTTTGGGTTCGCTGACATTCTTGAACAGAGGGATGGAGAACAGAAACCACCAGGCTCCCACAGCCACAAAGCAAAGTCGGATGGGGAGGGTGGAACCGGCCTCAAATCCCAAATTTTCTGAGAACGTGAGCAGAAGTAGGCAGGCGCTGAGCAGCAACCCAGCCCCAAGATAGCCGACGGCGAATCCCCCAGAAGAAACTCGATCCATCTCCTCATCACTGGCGATATGAGGCAGCATGGCGTCGTAGAACACTGTGCTGCCGTTGGCCCCTAGGTTGATTAAGACAAAGAGCGCCAGTCCCAACTGCCATTGCCCCTGATCGGCGGTGATCAGCAAGAGACAAGAGCTGATTCCCACCAGAGCGAAAACGGCCAGCAGCTTCTTCTTCACCGGCAGATAATCGGTGATCGCTCCCAAGAAGGGTGAAATGACAGCGATGATCACCATGCCCAGAGTGGTGGCGGTGGCAAAATGCTGGGTGGCCAAGGCCGGCGCGAGCTCATTGGCCAAGCGGGTTTGGAAGTAGATAGGGAAAAGCGTGGCCACCACCACCGCCCACATGCCGGTGATGGCCCAGTCGTACATGGCCCAGGCCCGCAGCTCTTTGCGATGTAGGCCGAGTTGTTCCAGGATTTTCAAGGCTCCAACCTTTCGCTTTTTCATCCCGATTTCCCCGGAACCGGAGTATTGAGGCCAAGACAGGAGTGCTCAGGGAAAGAAAAAGCCCCGGGGCTAAGACCCCCGAGGCGAACACTCATCTCACTGTATTCACTTTATATCCTGGACGTCAACGGAACGTAAAATGACTGGCTACAGAGCCTTGGCGGAACTCAACTCGTTGATTGGGCTCACTGTCGTAGGAAGCAATTTGGGCTGGTAGGGAATTCCCGTTTCCAAGCGCTTTGCTAGAAGTTCCCCTAAATAGACGGCATCGTCTCGGATTCCTCTCAAGAATTGGCTCCGAAAGGTTCTGCTGTCTATCATCCCCATAAAATAGCAATCGGGGATCTCGATAGACTCCAGGCCGTTGAGTAGGAGCAGCTCTCCTTGAATCAGGGGCTGAAGGTGATCGAGGGCTGCTCGATATCCGGTGGCATAGAGCACTAAGTCGAAATCTTCGGCTCTTCCATCGATAAATTTCACCGTGGACTTGTGAAATCCGTAGACTTCCGGCCAAGTAGGCACCAGGCCTCGGTCGAGCAGCCTTTTTTGGGTTCCCCTTCTCAGCCGAGGAATCAGGTTGCCGGGACGAGGGGCACCGATTTTCAGGGCGATCCATTCCCAAATGGCAACGATCGGAGAAATGAGAGCCTCCTCCCAGGGAGATGGCCAGGTGTCGATGGGCTCTCGATGACTGAGATGCACTTGATGGCCGGCCTCATGCAGCTCTTCCATGATCTCTCCGGCGGACAGACGCGAGCCCACTATGAGGACTTTAGCCGAAACCTTGCCGGTCATTCTCACCACTGTTTCGGGCCTGACATACTCTGCGCTGTGCAAGCACGGGATCTCAGACTGTTCCCGGCCGGGGTGATTTGGCCAATTGGGTTTACTGAAGTAACCTGTTGCATTGACCAGAACTTGGCATCGGAAAGTCTGCCCGCTAGTGACCACCGAGAATCCGTCCTGATCGCGCTCCACAGCTTCCACTGAAGTGCTGGTAAGAACGGACAAGCCGTGTTCTCTGCGATACTCTGCCAGGTACCGAGCATACTCGTTTCGAGTTGTTCTCTTGAGCAGGCGGTGCAAGGGTAGAGAGCTGCCCGGAAGGAGATTGTTGAGCCAAGGTCCGTAGGTGGTGGACTCGGTCATGGTGGCAAAAGTTGCCCCAACTTCGTCACTCTTCTCCAGAATGAGGTACTCCAAGCTGTGTTTCTTGAGTTCGTGCCCTAGGGCGAGTCCTGCGGGACCCCCTCCGATCACGAGAACTGGAAGTCTAGTACTGCTCACGATTGTCACCTCTTCTCCATCCCCTACCATGATAACCTGGTTGAGCACAAGCGCCTTGACGAAGATCAACCATGTTTACCCCACTCTCTCTTCGTCCAAGCGTTAACATGCTCGTCAAACATTCCTGGTTGTTCTGAACTATGGTGGGGCTACTATGCAGATCACATCACAAAGCTTCACGCCTAGAGTTTATCAGTCTTACAGCCAGCAATCCTTCGAGCCGCGCTCTCTCGATGGTTCTGGCAACAACCCTGATCAGGTGACTCTGGGAAAAGCTGGGACGGCCTTCGTGCGCGAAACCCCTCCTGCCTATGCCGACGGCATTTCGGCTCCGTCAGGTGCAAACCGCCCCTCTCCCCGAGAGATCAGCAATGTCATTTTTCATCAAGATGAAGGGGACAAAGATAAACGAGATTTGTCGGGCATGGTTTGGTTGTGGGGGCAATTCTTAGACCACGACATCACCTTTACCCCCAACAGTGGCAAGCCCGATTTCAACATCTCCGTTCCCAAAGGGGACCCGTACTTCGACCCTCGAGGAACTGGAAGCCAAGAGTTGCCATTCGCTCGGTCCAACCCTCATCCTGGTACCGGAGAGAGCACTCCGAGAGAGCACACCAACGAGATATCCACCTGGATCGATGCTTCCATGGTCTATGGGTCCGATCCTCATCGTGCAGCCGCCTTGAGGAGTTTTGATGGCGGAAAGTTGCGCACCAGCGAAGGCGACTATATGCCATATAACACAGTGGGTTTGCCGAACGACAACCCGGTTCGTAGGCCTGAAGAGTCCCTATTCATCGCTGGTGACGTCAGGGCCAACGAGAACGTTGCCTTGGCCGCAATCCATACCGTCTTTCTCCGTGAACACAACCGCTTGGCCGAAGAGATCGCCGCGAAAGAGCCTGGTTTGGACGACGAAGCCATCTACCAGAAGGCTCGCAAGATTGTAGGGGCCCAGGTTCAGGCTATCACCTACAATGAATTTCTTCCGGCCATGATGGGCGAGGACTCCCTTCCCGAGTATCAAGGATACCGTCCCGAGGTTGACGCCAGCATCACCAACACTTTTGCTACGGCCGCCTACCGCCTGGGACACAGCATGATCGAGTCCAAGATTTGGCGCAACGAGGTCAACGGTGATGAAACTGCGCTCGGGGATCTTCCCATCGAAAGAGCCTACTTCAGCCCCGAAGCGTTAGTCAACGGTGGGGGCTTGGAGCCGGTCCTCCGAGGCACTGCTGATTTTCGACAAGAAGCCACCGACCATAAAGTCGTCTCGGGATTGAGGAACTTCCTCTTCGGCAAACCCGGCTCGGGTGGCTTGGACTTGGCGGCACTGAACATTCAAAGGGGTCGCGACCACGGGCTGGCAGATTTCAACGCCACACGAGAAGCCTATGGGCTACCGCGTTACCAAGATTTTTCTGAGATCACCTCCAATAAGGAGGTGGCGGAAAACCTAAGGACCCTCTACTCCAGCGTCGACGACATCGACCCCTGGGTGGGAATGCTGTGCGAAGACCACGTAGCAGGGACCTCCACCGGACAAACGGTGAAGGCCGTGATGGTGGACCAATTCACCCGCTTGCGAGATGGCGACCGTTTCTTTTACAAGAATGACCCAGCGCTCGCCGACATGGTGGAAGACTTGGATAAAACCACCCTGGCCGATATCATTCGCCGCAACACCGACATCGATGCTGAATTGGCCGATAATGTTTTCTATGGTTTTCGTTCAGGTCGAGATGACGACAAGGCAATTTTGGCCTAAAATAACAGGGACTCCCCAGTCTGAACACGTCAGTAGAGTTTCGAAGAGGTACCCGTCATGAACATCAATCCTGAGGCGCGAATTTCCAAGGGCCCGTCCGGCCCGGCAGAATCGAAATTTCTCAAGAGTTCTCAAAAAGCGCAAAGCGAGTCGTCGATTGAGCCTCAAGAGTCTTTCCAGGCCACAGAGATCGGGCCCACGGGCTACACCTCCGAACTGAGTCAAGTCGGGGACTCAACCCGTTTTCCTCATACAATAACCCTCTGTAGAAACGGCTATGAGACAGGTTTTGCGGCCTCCATGGAAGCGGTTGTGCCGGCACCAGTTGCCACCGCCCTTCATGAATCATTTCAACGGGGCTTCGTGGATAACTATCTTGCTCCACTGGAGATCAGGGCTCGGGTGGAAGCCCTGCAGAAGGAGTTCCCTGATCTGGTGGAGGTCATCCCCACTGGATACCAGACCTTCGGGTACGACGGAAAGAACGTGGAGCATAGAGGCTCTTCAGATCTCTACTACCTGCGCATCGGCCCTCAAACCGAGGACCGGGACAGCAAGACCGGTATTTTTCAGTATGCGGCCCCCCACGCTCGGGAGTTGATGAACCCCATGACCATGGTGGAACTCACCGAGCAGTTGGTTCGAAATTATGATCCCGAAAGCGAAGACCCCGAGGTTCAGGCCAACACCCGCCTCTTAGACCAACTCGACGTTTTCATCGCTCCCATGACCAACCCCGACGGGGCGGCCTACGCCCTCTTTGACGACCCCAAATGGCGCAAAAACCGAGCTCCCATTGGCGAGGGTAAAGTTGGAGTGGACATCAATCGAAACTATCCTTATATGTGGGAGGCCTCCGAGCGTCTGGACAGCCAGACCTACTCTGGCTCAGGTCCGGCTAGTGAAGCAGAGACCAAAAGCATCATCTCGGTGGCGGATCGTCATAAGAACATCAAGTTCGTGGTCGATTGGCATTCCTACAGCGAAGATCTGCGTCGGCCTATTGGGGTGACTCCCGAACACGACAATGTCTACGATGAACTCCACGGTCGGGTCAGCCAGGCCATAGAAGCCGTGGCTGGCAACCACTACAAGCCCATAGTGTCGCAGATCATAAGCGGCACCTCCGACGACTACTTCTATCACGAAAAAGGGGTGATCTCCACAGTCATGGAGACCGGCAAAGCTTTTGCCCCCCCGGTGGAGGAGGCTCTGGTGGTCATGGAAGAGTCGGTGGCTGGGGCCAGAGAATTTATGGAAGCGGCGATAGACCTCGCTCCGAAACTAGGTTGACCTCAGGCCAGTAATCTCTTAAAGTCTCCGGCGTGGCTGAATCCGAACAACTGACCTACCCACACTCTCGTCCACGGGACTCTTGGGCCAAGCATCTCTTGAAGAGGCTATGGTTGCCGTTACTTCTTCTGCTCATCTACAGCGTTGTTGCTCTGAGTCTCGAGCATTGGCTTTTCGGAGATGATGTCACCATCGATGGCTCGGTGCAGGCCCTGGCTAGTGTGTTCTTGGGTGCGCTGCTGGCCCTTCGCATCAACACCGCCTATTCTCGATGGTGGGAGGGACGGACTCTCTGGGGCGGACTGGTGAATGTGTCTCGAAACCTATCTGCCACCATCGCTGCTCTTTCCGGCCTAGAAGCTGAAGATCGACAGCGGGCGTGCAAACTTATCGGTGAATTTCCTGGAGTCTTGGCTAAGAACCTCAGGGAGGCTCCAACTCCCACCCACCACCCCTCCGAGACCACCAGGTCTCTCCTTTTGCAATATGAGTCTTGGCGCAAGGCTGGACGAATCGAGCATGTCGAATGGTATCGGCTTTCCCGGTTGACCGACGAACTGCTCAATATCTGTGGAGGATGCGAGCGGATCAAGCGTTCTCCACTGATGCGCCCTTTTCGAGCCATCGTGGAAGCCAGCGTAATCATCTATTTGATGGCCACTCCTCTGGCCATGACCAATCACGCCGGGGCGGTGGCCATCACTCTGGTGGCCGGGATGTTCTTTCTGGCCATGGAGCAGGTGGCCAATGACATTGAGGAGCCTTTCGGAGTAGCCCCCGACGACTTACCTCTGGAGGACCTCGATGGAGTGATCCAGAGATCCGTCAAGCAACTTCTGGAGCACTAGGTATTCTTGTGCTGGACCCAGGGTGGACCAATTCCCAAATTTTCGGAATTATTGTTACATTTCGTTAACAATGGGCTGGGCTCTTCAAAAGTCTCCACGTCATGAGCCTGTTAATCTCATCCTAGAAGTTCAGTATTCAGGAGATAATAAAATGATAATCGGCCCCTCACAATCCCTTCAGTTTCAAGCCAGCGCTTCGTTCGCAGCCTACGCTCCGGCGGCCATGGGATTTCCGCCTTCTTATGCCAGCGGTTATGAGGCCTTCGAGGCTTCCGGCGCAATGAACATGATGAGCTTGTTCTCGGTTCTGCAGTCGATGTCCATGCTGGGTGGAGGCTTCGGTGATTTTCTCGGCGGTGGTTACGGAGTTCCCCAGGCCGGTTACGGCGCTCCCGCCCCGAACTACGGGACTCCCGGTCCCCAGCCTTACGGCTACGACGCTCCTCTGCCAGTTTATCAGCCGCCGGCCCCGGCACCTCAACCTTACGGTTATGATGCTCCCCAGCCTGTCTATCAGCCCCCGGCTCCGGTCAAGGCCCCCGAGCCTCCCAAGAAGAAGGGCGGATACGCCTAAGACTTTCCTCTGCCGGATGGAAATCTGGTGGTGAGCGGAGAAAGGCGAGCCATGCTCACTTCTCCGCTTGTGTTTTCTCCAGAGAACGTCCCGAGGGTGTGGGGCGGCAAGTCTATTGCCGAGAGGTTTGGGCGTCCGTCCTTGGCAAGTTATGTCGGCGAGTCTTGGGAGCTGCACGGAGGTTTGACCGTAGAGGCACCCGAGGGGAGGGGCACCCTCGATGAACTCGTGGATCGATATGGAGAGCGACTCTTGGGTAGCCATTGCGCAGGACTCAAGGCTTTCCCCCTTCTGACCAAATGGCTCGACTGCCAAAGTTGGTTGTCCGTCCAAGTCCATCCTGATGATCGCTTGGCTCGGGAATTCACCGGTGACCCTCAGTCTCGAGGCAAAACTGAAGCTTGGTTTGTCTGCGACAGCAGAGACGGCGCTGAAGTCTTCCACGACTTTCAAGCAGGGCTTGACCCTCTGGAGCTTCAGCACCTTGAGGGAGAGGCTATTCTCCCGTTTCTTCGCAAACTTGCAGTTCTGCCCGGTTCTCTTTTGTATACTCCCGCAGGTACCGTGCACGCTCTTGGGCCTGGCTTGCTGATCTACGAAGTTCAGCAGCAAAGTGACCTAACCTATCGCCTTTACGATTGGGGCCGGGAGCGCCCCATCCATCCCAAACAGGCTTGGCGTTGTATTTTGGAAGCCAACGTGCAGCCTGGTCGAGGGCGGGTGGTTCACGGACGAGCCTGCCAAGAGCAGCTTTCCTGCCCGTACTTTCAGATCCGAGTGATTCGAGCCCCCGAGACCGTGCAAGTCCAGGAGCAAACATTTGTGGTGGTGGTCTCCACCGGGTTTTCTGGGTACCTCAAAGGAGGGTTCGGTCGTTTCGACATCGCTCCGGGACAGACCATCCTGCTTCCCGCGAATTTGGGACAGGTGGACCTCTGCTCTGAGGAGGTTGAAGCTCAGTTTCTCCTCATCGATATCCCTGGAGTTCAATCTTGAACGTTCGGGTTTCGGCGGTCATCTTGGCCGGCGGCGGAGGAACCAGATTTTGGCCTCTCAGCACCGAAGGCCTTCCCAAGCAATTCCTGGCACTGACCGGCCAGAGGACTCTCCTGCAACTCAGTTATGACCGTTTGCTTGGGCTTATCGAGCCCGAAGATATTTTGGTCTTGACCAGCCAAGCTTATAGAGACCTGGTGGCCGAGCAACTCCCAAACCTACCACCTGCAAATATCGTGGGCGAACCCGAAAGAAAAGACACTGCAGCGGCAGTTGCGCTGGCAGCCCTGATCTGCGAAAGGCAGTTCCAGGCCGAAGTTATGCTGGTGGCCACCGCCGACCACGTCATCGAGCCTGTTTCGGAATTCCACCGGGCGGTTCGTGAGGCCATGAGTGGTTGTCAGAGCGGATATCTCTACACTTTTGGAATTCGCCCGACTTACCCAGCCATCGGCTTTGGCTATTTGGAAGTAGGGGATCTCGTTTCGACCGGCGAGCTCGAACACTATGAGCTGAACTGCTTCAAAGAAAAGCCGGATCAAGCTACGGCAGACCTGTTTTTGGCCAAGGGAAACTATCTTTGGAATAGCGGTATGTTTGTTTGGCAGACCACGAGGATTATCCAAGAGTTCCGGATTCATCTCCCGGCACATATTGAGACCCTGTCGCCGATTATCGACGATTGGGGCACGGAAAGTTGGAGCGAGTCGCTGGCTGGAGCCTTTTCGCAGTTGACCAGCATCTCGGTGGATTTTGCCATTCTCGAGAGAGCATCTCGATTGAGAACTGTGGTGCCAAAATTTTCCTGGGATGATCTGGGAGGTTGGCGAACCCTGGGGGAGTACTTGCCCGAAGATGGAGACGGCAATCGGGTCCACGGGCAGGTGTCGTTTCTGGAGGCTTCGGACAACATTGTCTTCGATGCCGACAACGATCAGCAGATCGTGCTCGTCGGCGTCCAAGATTTGGTGGTGGCTCGCTCTGGCACTCGAATTCTGGTAGCTCATAAGGACTCTCTCGAAGGGCTTAAGGGCTTGCCACTAAAGGTTAAACCCAATGCAAATGAATTAGCGAAATCTACGCAGGTTTTTTCGTAAAGCGAGCCTTATCTTTGAAGTAGCTTACACCCAAAGAAAGGCTCCCAGCTACTATGTCTTTTTCATCGAAAGAAA
>JBJHCR010000174.1:0-13792 GCA_050486105.1 Vulcanimicrobiota bacterium | reverse complement strand
TGCCTAATTCTTCGCAGTCGTTGAAATTGGTAGGAATCTATCAGGTCACTGATTAGGGGTTCCGGAACAGCGAGGCTCCCGTGCACCGGGTCTCGAAGGTTCTGCAAGCCAGTTCTGGTCATCTCCGCGATTTCGTTGGTATTCCCTGGACATCCCTTCTCTCCCACGGAGGGACTTCTGGAATCGTTTTGGAAAGAGATCCCAAGAGTTGCAAGGTGGCACACCGTAAAGGTGAGAGCACGGGTGGGCCCATCGTCTCGATTCGAGGGACCTGGGTCCCAACGTCGAAAGTCGTTGGCAGACCGAGGCTTAGAGTCACTAGGAGCTTGTCGGAGTAGTTGGACCGAGCATGGCGAAGGACATTTTGGGCAGCCGGGATTGGATAGTTTTGCGTAATTGGCCGAAGACGGAACGCTACGCTTTCTGGAACATTTGGCGACAGGGCCCTACGGGAACGCTAACGCTTTTAGACAATTTCGTGTGCCCGGGTACCCGCCGTAGCTGGGTGATGGACGAGACCGGGGCGGTAGCGTTTGCGCTTGCAGGCTACGGGAGACTAATCCGACAAGCTCCTGGGTTTCGACTTAGAATCGACTGGAGTAGGATGGTTCGAGCAGACACAGGGAGATTCTCCGACGCGTGAGCGCCCAGATCGCTGAGAGACTTGAACGCGTGCGTTCCTTTGGGGAGCGCCGATTTGCGTTGGGGCCAGGTGTGGTGTGGTCCTACAATTCTGAGCTGGGAGTAGGGTTGAGCTTTCCCTTGCAGCGCCTGGGTTATCGAGTGCGCCTCTCGGGTCCCACGGGAAGTGTCGAAGCTTTCCTCACCTATGTGAATCCCACGGCTCAGGAAAAAGAAGCCTATTTCCTTTTTCCGCTGGACGCCGATGTGGTTCCCTTGAAGGTCCGGGGCAAGGTCGGAGAGGTGGTTCTCGAATCGAAGGTTTGCGCGGCTCCCCATGATGACGACGGTGACGATGTAAGGGACATTTTGCCGCTCCCCTTGGCGACCCTTTTTCAGACTGAGACCGAGCGAATCATGGCGATCTCTCTGGGTATGGTGCCTCCAGGGAGCGAGATCAGCTTCCAAATTCTCTTCGCCTGTTTTGTTTCAGAGTCCAGCGAAGAGGGAGTTGGCTTTTCCTTCCGCTTGCCGCTTTTGGTTTCGCAATCTCTGACCTCACTCAAAGAAGAGGACGCAGAGTACACCACCTTAGCAAACGGTCTCGAACGAGGAGCTCAAGTTGCCGTATCCCTCCAACTGGAGGCTTCCGACTTGGATCCGGGACGTTTGGTGACTTCTCAGCCTTGCTCTATTGCCCGAACACCCGATGGGGACATCGCTGTGGAGTTGGACCGAAAGAAGACCCTCGAGGCCAGGGATTTTGTTTTCGACTATCAGCTTTGGAAGGGAAATCAGCCTAAGGCTTGGCTCCGCAGTCAGGGGAGACACTTTCTCCTGAATTTTCTCCCGCCGGTCACCGCCGAACCAAGTTTTCCTCGCAGAATTGTCTTCTTGATCGATGGCTCTGAAGAGATGAAGCGGGTCGGAGTAGAGAGGGTTCACTCTTGTATCGAGCAGGTTCTCAAAAGCCTCAGTGAACGAGACCGATTCGCCTTGGTCGCCTTCAACCGTGATGTTGGCGGATTCAAGAACGGAGACTTTGTAGAGCCGGTCTTGGCTTCAGAAGCTCTCGGTTGGCTGAAGGAATTCGATTTCACGGGAGTGGCCGATCTGAAGGCTCTCCTAGGGCGAGTGGTCACCTTGCCGCGACAACCGGACAGCGTACTCTCGGTGGTCATCTTGGCTGCCGGACGCCTTGGAAACGAACCCGAGCTCTATAGGATTCTTCAAGGTGCCAGGGAAAATCTCAGATTGGTTCCCGTTTTGCTAGGCCGAAAGGCAGACACCCACTTTGCCCGGGCTGCCTCAAAGCTCACTGGAGGCAAAGCTTTCCGTGCCTTGACCGAAGACTCCATCTCTCGGGTTGCAGAGCGGATTGTCGAAGAGACCCGTCAGTCCGTCTTAGAAGTGGTTGGCCTCCAGGACCGGGGCTTGGGTTTTCAGGGAGACAGTTTGACTCCCAAGTACCCTTGTGGACTTTCCGCCTATCGCCCCATCAACATCCTTGGTCTCCACACCGGACAAGGTGGGGTTGAGGCCGGAGGAAAGGTCGCCGGGGGTGGCGCTTGGAGCGAAGTTGTGCCGATCAAGCCGGTCTTTCATAAATTCTTGCCTGCGGTATGGGCCCAGGTCAAGGCTCAAGAGCTCGACGACGAGGCACGCATGCTTGAGCGCTCTGAGCGAAATGCTCTAAAGAGCATCGTTCAGAATCTCTCAGAAGAATATGGCCTAGGCAACTCTTTCACCGCTTTGGTCGTGCAAACCAATAGAGGAGGGGAGCCACGCTTCGGGCCCTCCTTTGAGCCGTGGCGCTGGATCAAGGCTATCGAAAGAGCCAGTACCAGCAATAAGCCTGCCAGTGAACTGCTCGAAGAGCAGAAGTCTCACAAGGGGTTGAAGGGCGGACGAAACCAGAAGATTGCGGGTCGAGGGCTGCGCATGAAGGAGACCCTCGGAAGCAAGAAAGCGCCAGCCATTTTTGGTTCAAAACTGGGCCATGAAAACAAGCTTTCCGCCGGGGTTAAGGAGGGTCTTTTCTCCAAACCCATGCTCAAGATGAGCAAAGATGGAGCGGACGAGCCTAGGGCCACTTTGCGTTCCCCCATTGGCGAACCGTCACTAGAGAGCGAGATAAACCAGTACCGCGAGCCTCCGAAAGCGGAAGAGCAGCCTCCTCCATTGAGGCACCAGGCTCAAGACGTTCCGCCGAGCCGAGAAGCCGAGGAGATCTCGTCAGAGAGCGTCGAGCCACCCGCTCCAGCGGAAATAGAGGCCCCGTCGCCTACGCCTTCCCCGAGTCCGGTTTCCGATCAAAGTCCTTCACCTGCTGCGGGGACGGAGACCTTTCGGCCAGTGATCCGAGCGAGTGCTCCGGTGGATAGCTTGGACCACGATATCGAGGATTCCGGTTCGGACGAACTCTCTCCTAGGCAGGGAAAGAGTGTGGGGTCGGCCTCTTCGGAAGCTACCATAGCCTACCCCTCTCGCCCTATACTCTCTACCAAGGCCTTAGATGAGGAGCCAGAAGAAGAGGAGGTGCAAGAGCAAGAGGAGCCTCAAATGTCGGCAGCGTCCTCTCGTGTCTCTTCTCGAGCTCAAGGTGGCCCTCCGGTCATTGGCTCCGTCCCCCCAGTGGAGATGGTTGCTGAACCGCAATCGCGACCGGTTTCCTTGCGAACGAGGGAGCCTGAGTCGAGTGGTGGCTTCGTCCCTCCTTCCACCCAGTCGACGGCTGCGGTCAGTCCTGAATCGCAGAGCCGCAGCCAGGTTGCCGAGGTTCAGAGCGCGCCACCACAGCAGCCATCGCCAGTACCGGTTGAGTCCAGCCCTCCGGCCTTGCCCAGCCCCAGGGACTTGGCCGCCAAGGTGGACCCGCGATCTCGACAGGGTCCTCCAGAAGTTCAGGCCCGGGAGGCTCTGAAAGCCGATCCTGTGGTTCGCAAGGCGTTGATGGCCGAAATGAAACAACTCCACGTAGCTCTGGGTAAGACCAATGACTTGGCAATACTGACCAAGTTGACTGATGGAGTCTTGGGAAAGCTGGCAGAAGTGGCTCCACGCTCAGAGTTGTTGGTTAGAGCCTACGCCTTGGGATATCAAAGCCGAGGGCTGCTGCAACAAGACTTAGGCGAAGCTAAGAAGAAGTTAGCCTTTTGGCTCAGCCGCTTTGCTAAACTTTTTTGACTAGGAGGCTGGCCGGAAACCCTCTCAAACTGAAATCGCCCCTACTCACAGTCATGCACAGCGCTCCTCATTCGAAATACAACTCGGTATTACGGGCTTCGGAGCACTGCACCTTACTGCAAGTAGGAACAATTTCATTGTCAAGGGGGTTTCCGGCCAGCCTCCTAGGGTCTGTTGACATTCGGCGTTCCGAGCTACACGAAGAAGATTTTTGTGCTCCGGTAGTAGAATTTATCGCCTAGTACCGGGCGTACTTAAGAGAAATTTTGCTGCCGGAGCGCGGAAATCCGCGAGTGTAGCGATAGAAGGTTGAATGTCAACAGACCCTAGACAAGTTCAAGTTCTCCAAGGAGCGCAGCCTTCGATACGGAAAAGGTCTCTATGGCTGCCATGAAGCGAGAAAAGCAGTACGACATGTTCGATGTCGCTACTGGGGTTTGCGACTTGGACTCGTACCTCAACCAGCGCTACAGCGAAAACGATCTCTCGTCCAAGTTCTGGATCGAGAAAACCGATGAGGTCGACGAACTTCGTCCCCCCCCTCCAGGCTCAGAATCCACAGATCCGGTGGTTATTCCGATTCAGGGGCCTAGAGCTCCCCAGCCTGCGCCTGAATCTGCTCCCAAGGCTGAGGAAACGGTCCCTCAGAATTCTCTAGCCGGGGAACCCAAGGTCAAGACAGAAGAGCAGATTCCCATCTCTAACTCCAACACCGACGGGATGGCGGGAGACTCCGAGGGCGTAAGTCTGGAGTCGGTTCGCCCTAGTGCACCCCCGGAGACCCCTTCACTCGAGTCCGTGGCCCTAGGAACCCTTCAGCCTCAAACTCCGGGTTTGGAGCATTTTCAGCGAACTTCTTCGGAGGTTCCGGCTGGTATCGGAGGCCCGGGAGCCGACCAAGTTCAGCTCGGAACTCAAGCGATTCAGAGCACTTCGAACCCCATCAGTATGGAGGATCTGCTGGCTCAGTTTCACGAGGCAACCAAAGCTTATGAGAAGAGACTCCAAGAAAATGAGTCTCAGCCGCCTGAACAGCCAGAGTCGTAGGATTGCTCCCAGAGGGTTTGACTGAAATTTTCAGGCACATTCAACCAACCGGGTTGTTCGGCTTGCTCGCTCAGGAGGTAGCGCACCGCTTCCACCAGTTGGGCAGCCGTGAGGTCGAACGCATTGATGGTATCTCCAAAGCCGGCACTGAGATTGAAGACCTCACCTCGGGACAGCAGGTAGAAGCTCTGGTTTGAGTTGGGAATCCAAACTTCTTCGATATGGTCCAGAACTCGAGTTCTGGGAAGCCCTCGACGGAGTTCTTCACATATCTCTTCGTGGTGATGGCCGGCATTTAGGAGAAAGACTCCAGGTTTGAAGTGGTTGAGGTCGTTGCTCTCGATGACATCCCTCGCTCCCGTGGCGGTTACCAGGACCTGCGAACTTTCCATTAGGCTTGTCCTCCCGGGAGTGGCAAAGCTCTCAAACCGGGCCAGCCACTCTAGTTGGGGTAGGCGATCGAAAATGGAAACTTGACCTCCGAGATCTCGGGCTGTTCGAGCGATACCCCGCCCCACCGGACCGAACCCCAGCACTCCAACTTTCTTGGCGTGTAGAGACATTCTGGTTACTTCGGTGAAGGTTTGCCACAGGCTGAAGCCGACCATTTTTTCGTTGTGGATGCTTTCTTTAAGTAGGTTTTGGTTCCAATCCACCAGGGGGACGGGGGGAGCACAGGAGCTGAAGTGGTGACGCAGCTTTCTGATCCCGGTGGTGGTCCCCTCGAGGGCTCCCTGCAAGGACAGTTTGTCCTTGAGGGCCTCCAGGATTCTCTCACCTCCAAGGTCGCAGAGCCAGAATGGTTCTCCTTTGGAGATCGAGGACAGCTCGGAAAGCCTGCTGTCCCATTTTGCCAGGGTCAGGGGAAGGTTCTTCAAATAGATGATGGCTTCGGGATCGGCGGTCAAAGGATTGCAGGGCAAGACGGTGAGGTCTAGGCAACGAGCCAGACCTTCTATAACGGGAACCATCTTGGCATCCAGATGAAAGCACACCACCAAGCGATGGGCTCGATTCTCGGGCAACTGTTGGAGGGCTCTGCGGGTCAGGTGGCTGTGCCTTTTAATCCAGGCCAGCATGGCCAGCCACGAGGAGTCGTTCATGCATACCGTTTCCAAGAACCGGAACCCTCGTCCTGCGCATCGAGTGGGTAGGTGAATGCTTTATCACCCAGAGCAGGTTCTGTTCGCCTCATCGAGGAAGAAATCCGCCATGTCGCAGGAAGCCCTTACGGCCGAAATGATGGAACTCGTTAGCGTTATAGAGCAACTCCCCGATGGTGTGCTTCTGCTCGATCAGGAGCGACGCGTTTTGCTTACCAACAAACCCGCGGCCCGGCTGATCAAGATTAAGCCCAAGGCGCTGCTGGGGCAAGAGTTTCCCCACCCCATCGAAGAAGGCACCATGCGCGACTTCGATGTCGAAATGCTGGTCAAGTCCGCAAAGTGGAACGGAGCGGACGCCACAGTCCTGATACTCAAGTCGCTTAAAAGCAGTGGCGCCTTTCATCTGGAGTGGAAACTCGAGGCAGCTCTCGAACGGGCCAGGCAGGCCGAATCGGCCTTAGAGCAGTTGAAGTCCTCTGCTTCAGAGATCGGCACTCCACCTGAAGAATCCGAATCTGAGGCCTCCCAGACTCAGGTCAGCGAGTTCCAGAGACAATTGGCCGAAACAACGGACCAATTACAGCAAGCTGCGGCCAGAGCGGCGGAAGCTGAAAATCGAGTCGAGGAAGTTCGCTCTCAACTCAACGATCGGGATCGTCAGATCGAAGAACTTCTCGAGCGTTTGGCTCAAGAGCAATCGCTGGCCCAAACGCTGTCTACTCGAGAAGCCACCCTGGAAGAATTTCGGGTCAAGGTTAAAGAGCTCGAAGAGACGATGAAGAAGCAGCGCCTCAACTTTGAGGACCGACTGGCCGATCTCGAGAACCTTCTCGATGCTGCCGAGACTCGAGTCGAGGAACTTCAGAAAGACGCTGAGGGAGCCGAGCATCATTTGGCGATTGAGCTGCAGCAAGCAGTTCAGTCGGCCCGAGATGCCGATGCTCGGGTCGAGAGCCTCGAAGCGGAACTCGCTGATGTTCGGGAACGGATGAAAGTTTCTCAAGAGCAAGCTGAAGTTGCTGAAGAGCGCGCCTACGAGCTAGAACTTGAGATCGAGCGCCTGGCTGCAGAACTCGACGAGCTGCGCACGGTCCAAGAGCAGGCCGAGGGGGAGCGAGAGGTCGCCCAACAGCTCGAACATCAGCTCCAAGAATTGACCGAAAAGTATGAAAGTGCTCGGGAAGAGCTCGAAGCTCTCGGACTTGAGCTTGAGACGTCAGTTCAGCAGATGGCTAGCCTGGAGGCATCGGTCCAAGCTCGCTCCCAAGAGTTGGAAGAAGCTCGCGCAGGACTGGCTGAACAGGCAGCCCAGGCTCAAGCTGCAGAGTCGGCCCAGGCGGAGCTCGAGCAACTTCGTAAGGAAGTCGGTCGTCTGGAGAAGAATCTCGAGCAGTCGGAAGGCCTTTTGGAGCAAGCCGAGCGAGCCGATAAGCTTGAACGGAAACTTCAGGGGGCTCTCAAGCGTGCCCAAGAAGCCGAGGAAAGACTCGAGGAGGAGCGGGCCCAGCGGAATCAGGGTGTCGAGAATCTCCAGGGAGGTCGAGGCGAACGGGCGGAAGCTCTCAAGGGTTCTGGAGCTGCCGCTCAAGCTTTCCAAGACTCGGTAACCGGACTTCCTGAGGCCAGTTTGATGAGCCGCTACTTGACCTTTGCTCTCCAGCAAGCTGTACGGTACAAGCGGCACACGGCAGCTCTCTCTATCTCCTGTCAAGACCTTCCAGATCTCCGACGAGACCGAGGCGACGAGTTTGCTGATAGAGTTCTGCGGCAAGTAGCAGAACGCCTCAGCTCTGTGGTTCGGGGCTCGGACGTTTTCGGACGAATGGAAGGCGACGGGTTCCTGCTCTTGCTTTCGCAGGTGTCCGGCGACACCGTGATGGCAGCAAGCATGACTTCAGCTGTGGCACAAAGAATTCATCAGGTCCTTCAGCGTGGATTTCAGCTCGATGAGGAAGACTCGGTGCTCCGATTCTCCGTCGGTGTCTCGCTATTCCCCCAGGATGCTGCGAATGGACGTCAGATGCTCGAGCACGCCACCGAGGCGCTCGAAAACGCCAAGGCTCTCGGAGGGAACCGTGTTTGCTTCTTCCACACGGACTTGCAATCCCAGCACGAGGCCAGGGTGCGCATCGATCGGGAGATGAGAGAGGGACTAGAGAGGGAAGAGTTCGCTCTGGTCTTTCAGCCCATTATTGACTTGAGCACGCTGAAGGTGATCGGCGTGGAAAGCCAGATTTGCTGGAAGCATCCCAGTATGGGAGTTCTGAACCCGGTGGCCTTCCAAGAATTGACCGAACGCTCGGAGGCTATCGTTTCCATCGGTAATTGGGCTCTCCGAGAGACGTTTGCTCAAGCAGCTGAATGGCAGAAGAGTGGGATGGCAGTCCTGGTCTCCACCAATCTTGTGAAGAGACAATTGCGACAAGATGATTTAGTGGGAACAGTTTCTGCCGGCCTAGCAGAAGTCGGGTGCCAGCCTGACCGAGTCCTGATCGAGGTTGGGGAGGACACGGCGACCGATGATTATCCCAGGATAAAAGAGAATCTGGCCGGGCTGTCTGAGCTGGGAGTGCTGTTGGCCATGGATAGCTATGGGCGCGGCGGGTGCTCGTTGCGACGATTGCAGTCCGATCAAGCTCAGGTCTTGAAGCTCTCTAGACATCTTCTGGCGGGTGTTCCCGAGGATGAGCAAGCCTCAGGTTTCCTAATGTCGGTTCTTTCTTCAGCCCACTATCTAGGTAAACGCACAATAGCGACCGGAATTGAATCTGAGGGGCAGAGAAATTGGCTGACCCAGGCCGGATGTAGATTCGGTCAGGGCGACCTTCTGGGTAAGCCGGTTACGGCCGCGGAAGTGCCCCAACTCATCAGTTCCTGATCCTTAGGATCTGGTCCGGAATAACTTTCTATTTTCGGTTGTCGAGGCGCCCCCCTGGCAAGGCGGTTCGAGCGACTAGTATCGAGAATACTTAAGCGAGAACCAACGCTGCCAGGGGGGATGCATCGGCGGCCCAAACCGGGAAGTTATTTCGGACCTGATCCTTAGCAGGCGGATTCTCTTTGGTGTGGTAGCATTGAACAATGCACTTTGATAGAGTTTTGTTGATCGTAATGGATGGCTGTGGAGCCGGGAGTGCCCCGGACGCCCAAGACTTCGGCGATGATCCTGCCCACCCTGGGAATACCCTGGTCAACGTGGCCGCTTCTCAGCCTGATGGCTTGAAGATTCCGAACCTGAGGCGGCTGGGCCTTGGAAACCTGCTTGACCTAAAAGGGGGAAGTCCCGTGGCTCAGCCCACGGGCCGTTTTGGACGGCTTCAAGAGCAGAGCCGAGGGGGAAAAGATACGGTCACCGGTCATTGGGAGATGATGGGCATCGTGGTGGCGGAACCGTTCCCCACCTACCCTCAAGGTTTCCCTCGTGACCTTTTGCAGCGTTTTGAAGAGAGCATAGGCCGTGCGACCCTAGGCAACCGCGCTTCTTCGGGGACGGTGATCATCGATGAACTCGGTGAGGAACATCTGAGGACTGGAGCCCCTATTATTTACACCAGCGCAGATTCGGTCTTTCAGATCGCCTGCCACGAGGGGACCGTTGGTATCGACGAGCTCTACCAGATCTGTCTGACGGCCCGGAGGTTGCTCACCGGTGAGCATGCGGTTCAGCGAGTGATCGCTCGCCCCTTCGAGGGAAGCTCCAGAAGCGATTTTCGAAGAACCGAGAGACGCAAAGATTTTCCCTTGGACCCTCCTCGGAACGTTTTGGATCTTTTGGCAGAGGCGGCTGTATCTACGGCGGGAATTGGAGTGATCCCAGAGGTCTTCGGAGGTCGAGGCTTCTCATACAGCGAGCGGACTCAGACCAATCAAGAGCACTATGAGGCAACCTTGAAACTGCTGGACACCCAAGAACGAGGCTTCTTTTTTATCAACTTTGAAGATTTTGATATGCTCTACGGGCATCGCTTGGACCCTGATGGTTTCGCCCAGGCTCTAGAAACCTTCGACGGCTATCTCGGAGAGTTGTTGCCCAAGATCGGACCAAAAGATCTGCTGATGCTGACCGCCGATCACGGGAACGACCCAACCATTCCCAGCACCGACCACAGCCGAGAGTATGCCCCTCTGCTGCTCTACAGCCCATCCTTGACAGCTGGACAAAACTATGGAGATCGTTCGACCTTTGCAGATCTTGGAGCCTCTGTCTTGGACGCCTTTGGCCTAAGCAATGAGCTGGGTGTGGGGACGACGCTTCTCTCCACTTAGTGTCATGAGCCCATTGCCGATCACTGCCGATTGGACTCTCGGTGAGTTGAAGACCAAATATCCGGCTGTTGAGCTGGCCCTGTTTGCTCATTTTGGGATTGGCTCCCGACAGCGCTCGGGTTTTTCAAGACATGAGAAGCTCGGCGACCTATTGCGTCGCTATCTGGTCTTTGAGACCGAGCAGGCTTGCCGACGTCTGTCTGACTTGGCCGCTGAGGATGCTCGTTGGGGCCTAACGCCCAAGGAGCTTTCGCAGCGGGGGAGCGGGAAAAATTTCGAACTGATAGATGTTCGCGGACCCGAGGAATTTCGGGTGGCCAGTCTCGATGGAGCCGTACTCTTAAGCGCGGCGGAGGTAGAGCGACGGAAAGCTCAACCCGAGAGAGCGGTACTCTGTTTTTGCAATGATGGCTCTCAAGCCCCCGCAGCCTCCAGACATTTGCGGACTCTAGGCTTAGAGGCCCATCACTTGCAAGGTGGGCTATTTCGCTGGTCTGAGGAGGTCGACGGGGAATTACCGATCTTGTTTCCCCTGAGAGAGGTTCCAGGAATGTGGCACCTCTTATCTGATGGGGTGACTTTTCGCTATCGATATCCACTCAGGGAGCCCTTCTCGAAGCTTCCTGATCGTTGGGTTCTTTGGAGCAGAGAAGAACTGCTCGAGTCTCGGTGGGGGAACCTACTCCTTCGGCTTCCCGACCTATGTCTGGTGGCCGCCTCCCCCCGGAGTCTGTCTTTTCGTTTTCTCAAGACCCCAACTCGAGAAGTGATTCCTGTTTTGCTCCCGAGTCTGCTTGAACCTGAGGTTTGGAGTCTAGGGGGGACCCTGTCGGAGGAGCTGGTTGAAGAAGCTAAGTTGACCGAGACTCTGGCGGTGGAGGCACCGAGAATCCTGTCGTCGCATAAAGGGACCGTAGAGCTTGAGAGCTATTGTGACCGAGTCTTGACCCTTCGCTTAGGAGGAGGGTGTGCCGGCTGCGCCTCGGCCGAGATCACCGCGCAACGAGAACTGTCGGCAGCCCTTTACCTGAGAGTTCCGCTCTTAGACTCGATCCAAGCCTTGAGTTGAACCCGACTTAGGATCTGGTCCGAAATAACTTTCTATTTTCGGTTGTCGAGGCGCCGGGTACCCGCGTCCCCGTGGGTGTGGCAAGGCGGTTCGAGCGACTAGTATCGAGAATACTTAAGCGAGAACCAACGCTGCCAGGGGGGATGCATCGGCGGCCCAAACCGGGAAGTTATTTCGGACCAGATCCTTAGGTGAGAGAGGTCAGGAATAAGCGAATGCGTTCGATACCGTTCCTTATGGACTCGTCGTCGGTCGCGAAGGACAAACGCACGTGATTCGGGCCTTCGAAGTCTTCGCCGGGCACCACGGCCACGCCCTGATGCTCCAACAGGCTTTCGGCTAGATCTGCGGCGCTCTCTAAGGTCTTGCCGGCAGGGTCTCGGCGACCGAAGTAGGCGCTAACGTCAGGAAAGACATAAAAGGCTCCAGTAGGTTTGGGGCAGCGGATATCTGGTATGGCGCTCAAAAGTTCGTGGATCAAGCTGCCTCTTTTCTCGAACTGAACCCTCATTCGATCGACATCCTGGTCGTGGTTCGACAGGGCTTCAGGTATGGCGGCCAGCACGAAGGACGGAATATTCGAAGTCATTTGGCCTTGAAGGGCACCCATAGCCTTGATGACCGAGGCTGGACCAATGGTGAAACCAACCCTCCATCCGGTCATGGAAAAGGCCTTGGACAGGCCGTTGATAACCAGGCTGTTCTCTCGAATCTTGGCAGACATGGAAAGCACACTCTTGGTTTCTTGGCCGTGGTAGAGGAGGCGGTCGTAGATCTCGTCAGAGATCACCAAGAGACCGGCCTCAACCGCAATTTGCACCAATTCTTCTAGCTCCTCGGGATGATAGCTTGTTCCCGTAGGGTTCCCAGGAGAATTGAGCAACAGCGCTCGACTTTGGGGTGTGATGCTCTCGCGAAGCTGATTGGGAGTGATTTTGAAATCGTTCTCAACTAGGCCTGGCAAGGACTTCACCGTCCCTCCGGCGAGCTTCACCTGCTCTGGATAGCTTACCCAGTACGGTGCCGGAAGCAGAAGTTCATCTCCCGGTTCAAAGAGCGTTTGGAAGGCCAAGTACAAGGAGTGTTTGCCCCCGCAGGAGATCAACACTTGGTCGGCCTGGAGCTCGACGCCGTAGCGGGCCCCGTAACTCGTCGCGACGGCGCTTCTGGCTTCAGGACTCCCAGCGGCGGCCTCGTATTTCGTTCGACCATCCCTTAGGGCCTTGATGGCTGCGTCCTTGATCCCGTCCGGGGTGTCGAAATCGGGCTCACCCGCCCCGAATCCGATCACGTTTCGTCCCTCGCTCTTCATCTGCTTAAATTTGGCAGTGACAGCAAGGGTAGAGGAGGGCTTGAGGTTTTTTGCTCGGGTGGAGAGGGTCATCATAGTGGCTGAGCCTTCTCAGCCCGGGCAAGCATTCCTGCGGCTCTCAGGACCCCGGTTTTGTCTTGTCAGTCAAGCCCAAAGAGGAGTTGTTTCAAGAATATTGAATGCTATTCAAGTAAATAGCCTTTGGAGGGTTAACCGTGCTGCAAACTTGTCGAGAGGTGAGTCTCACCTCAGAAGAAATTTTCTCGCTCTTAGAAACAGAGATCCAGGCTTTCCAAGGCATATCAAACGAATGCCTCAAAGAGCTGGATCCCCTGGGACAAAAAGCCCTGACTGATTGGCTAGATGGCTGGAGCCCGTTTGAGGAACTCTTGGAAAAAGAGCTCCTAAAAACCGGTCGGTGACTCTCCTTCGAAGCGAGCTTTCTGAGCACCTCGAGCGTTGTATTCTATGAAGAATCTTGGCTCAACGTAGCGCTCGGCCAAGACGTCCCAGCGAAAAGTGACAACTCGTTTCTCGCCGGGCTGAAAATCGTCGAGTTTTCTTCTAAGAGTGTCCACTTTTCGCCGATTGTCGTTGTAGAGTTCAACTTCGACTTCGACGCCGTCCACCACTACCGAGGTCGGATTCTGAAGCCAGATGGTCAAGTTTCCTTTGGCCGAACCGGCAGAAGAGCGGGCCTGGTCGCCTTGTTTTCGGGCCTTTAGCACCCGGAGGGGGTGATCGCCGGAGTAGTCTTTTTCGGCGCTGGCCGGCAGCAAGAGGCTGACGATCAAAGACAGCGCTAGGCCGATGGCCATGATATGAGGAAGGCGAAGGGATCTTGCTTTCATGGAAAACCTCGTTTCTTTTTCTGCAGAACCGATTCGAGAGCCTCGAGTTCCGCATTTGCCCCTAATCTTTTACACTACTGCCTCTTCACATTCAAGTCTGAACTCCGATTTTCGAACACCGAGCATCCAGACCAGAAATGATCTGAACCTTCAGCGGAACCAGTCATCCCGGCTGACGGCGTCGCCCGTAGGTTAACTGCCGAAGGTTCTGAATCTTAAACCCAATGCAAATGAATTAGCGAAATCTACGCAGGTTTTTTCGTAAAGCGAGCCTTATCTTTGAAGTAGCTTACACCCAAAGAAAGGCTCCCAGCTACTATGTCTTTTTCATCGA
>JBJHCR010000173.1:0-13792 GCA_050486105.1 Vulcanimicrobiota bacterium | reverse complement strand
GTTGGGGAGCCCATGAGGGTCGTCGGAATAATCCAGCTGTAGGTGATAGGTGTAGGATTTGCGTCCCTTGCTGTCGGTATGTGTTTTGGTCTTCTTTTTATGCAGTTGAGCTTGGATGGCCAATGGCGGTTTGAGATCCAAGGAGCGATTCAGGTCGGCCACCAACTGAATGCCGGCTATGGGCAAACTGAAAAGCAAGACCAGCAGGCTTTCCAGGATGACGCGATGCCCTCGGGAAGAGCCCTTAAAGAGAAACCAGACGGCGGTCAATAGGCCAATAAAGAGCAGGCCCGCAGCCTTCAATCCATCCGTGACCAAAGCCTCAGAATCTGGGAAAACGGTTTGACTTGACCACATGAACTCGAAGATCGCCACCAAAGCATAGCCCGCAATGGACCAGATCACCGCTTCCGTGGCCAGCGCCCTAAGGACGAAAGGGTCCCGGTAGGCCTGAAGTCCGGTGGACTCGAGGCTGCTGAGCTCTTTTTTGAGGTCCAGAAGCTTTTGGAAGAACTCCTTGTCTGCAGATCTATGGGTGGGGGTTGAGATCCACAAGCACTCTCCGTCCGATCGAATCTCGTCGAATTGGGAGTTGAGCACATCGAGGACAGCATCGCGACTCGGTGGCCCCCACTTTAGGTGGGCGTCCACAGAAGGGTGATCGCAGATGATGTAGACTTGCTCGTCGAACTCGCGGTCTCCCGTTTCAAATTCCGTAGAGAGTCCCAGGAGTTTGAACAGGCGATCGCTGCGCCCTTCGCGCACCAACCGCATGTCCGGGCCTCGGTAGAGCACTCCGAACGTCATTCGATAGACCCCGTGTTTGTTAGAATGGGTCTTGACGTAGATGGTTTGGCCTTTGAATTCGCGTTGCTCTCCGCTCGGCCCAGTCCGCTTAGTAAACTTCCGTAGGGCTGCACCAAAGGCTGCGCCCACCACCCGCAAGAGAAACCATATCAGCCACATTTGGGCACGACCCTCCCAGACAGATTTGGGCCTGTTGAAATTGGGCTTTCCGTCGCTGCACTCACTGATCTCTCCTCTCCAAAAGCGCTTTCTTACTTGAGTCCTCTCGGCTACTAGGCTCAGGAAACCACTTCCGGAGAGAAAATACTGCTTCGCTCATATAGCAACCCCGAACGACCCTGAACGTCGACAGTCTCCGGTGTACATAATTCGAAAAAAGAGGGATCGGATCCCCCCCCCGCCTAAGCTTTTCTCGTGTCCAATGGTCTGGGGGTGGAGTCCCTCGTGGTAACCCCTAACGAGCGCCTAGCGCGCACCTTGCGAGAGACTCACGACGAGACTCAGATGCGAGCAGGTCTACAACTTTGGCCCACCTTGGAGAGCTGCAGCTGGGAGAGTTTTATGAGTTCTCTCTACGACGACCTGACGCTGCTTTTGCCCGGCGCCCTGAAACTGTCCCTCATGCACCGATGGCAAGAGCGATTTCTATGGCTCCGCGTGGTGGAGAGTTCACCTCAGGGACGTGGTTTGCTCCACACTGCGGCCACGGCGGAACTGGTTTCAGAGGCCTTTTCTTTGGCTACAACTTATCGTCTTTTTCCTCTTCTGCAAAAGCAAAGAGCACTTTGGGAGTCGGACACTTTGGTCTTCCTTGATTGGGCTTCAATGTTCGATGAAAGATGCCGCCAAGAAGGGTGGATTCCCCGAGCTCGCCTGGAGGATTATCTCAGACAGTTTCTCACCGACCAATTCTCAGCCTGGAGTGCTCCACGGGTCGCCGAATTGGACGTTCTGCCAAAGAGAATAGTTCTCCAAGGTTTCAGCAGCTTTTCTCCGGCTCAAGAGGAGTTGCTGGAATGCCTGCGGGCATTGCAAGTCAAGATTGAACAGAGAACTTTGAGAGCAGACCCCTCTCTTGAGCAAGCTTGGCTTCGGGTTGAAGTGGCGAGCGCCGAGGAGGAGTTGGTGTCCTGTGCCCATTGGGCTCATCGCCACCTACGGACCCCGGTATCCGGCAAAGGAATGGTTCACCGGTTCCCAAAGATTGGGATCGTGGTGCCGGATTTGAGCACTCGCAGACAGCAAGTCCAGAGGGTTTTCGATGAGATCCTTCAGCCCAGTACGGTGCTCTTGGAAGGCAGTGAAAAGAGTCGTCTGTACGATCTCTCTCTCGGCGAGTCCTTGGCCTCCTACCCCTTGGTCAAGGATGCTCTGTCGTTGCTTTGCTTGCACGCCGAGCCGCTACCGCTAGCGAAGTTTTCGGTGCTGTTCCACTCTAGTTTCCTGAAAGCCAGTGAGTCTGAGGCGTGCTCTAGAGCTCTGCTGCACGCTCGATTGCTGAGGGATTCGGTCTACCGGATTAGACTCCAAAGGATCGCGTATCTGGCCGGGCGCACAGGCGATGAGCATTCCGGTGCCCCGGAGTACGCCTCGCCGGTTCTTGGGGAGATCGTGCGAAGTCTTATGGATTTTCAGAGTGAACGGGGCAGAGACCGTGCGCTTCCAAGCGCCTGGGGAGAACTCTGGTCCCAGCTTTTGCTGGCCTTGGGCTGGCCCGGGGAACGAGCCTTGAACAGTTCGGAATATCAAACCAAGGAGCGGTTCAGCGAACTCTTGAGTTCTCTTGGAGTTCTCGATCCGGTGTATGGATTGGTGGATCGAAGTACCGCTCTCCAGGCTGTTCTAAGAATGGCCCAAGAGACGGTATTCCAGCCGAAGCTGGCCGACGGACCGGTTCGAGTTTTGGGCCTGCTCGAAGCTGCCGGTCTCCCCTTCGACCATCTTTGGGTCTGCGGTATGCACAGTGGGGAATGGCCGAGCCCTCCTCGTCCTAACCCCTATCTCCCGGCTTCTCTGAGCAAGAACCTCCAACTCCCTCACAGTTCCGCAGAGCGGGAGTTGGAGTTCGCTGAACGCTTGACTCAGGAACTACTCTCCGGAGTAACCCAAGGGGTGATCAGCAGCGCCAGAACCGAAGGAGACCGGGAACTGCGCCCAAGTCGACTCTTTGCCAACTTGCCTCTGGCAGCCCTGGAATCGGTGCTCGGTGGCGAAGTTCATCAGTCTGTAGCCGAGAGCATTTTTGAATCCGCTGAACTCGAGACCTTATGGGAGCGGTTGGCTCCGGCGGTGGACCTAACACAAAGGACTAGGGGTGGCACCAGCTTGTTTAAGTTTCAGGCCGCCTGCCCATTTCGAGCTTTCGCCTCCCTGCGTTTGTTGGCGCGGCCCTTGGAGCAGCCCGAAGAAGGCCTCAATTCGGCTCAAAGAGGAGAGCTTCTGCATCTTTGCCTGGAGCACTTTTGGCTGGCTGTCCGCTCATCTAGGAACTGGGCTCAATCCAATCCCCAAGAGCGCAAGGGCTTCGTAGAACGCGCTGTTCAGCAGGCTGTTGAAAAGGTTGCCAAACAGCGTCCAGATGTTCTCAGGGGGGGGTACCTCGAGCTAGAGCGACAGCGTCTGGCAGCTCTGTTGGAGGAATGGCTGAGTCTCGATACCAGCAGGCGACCCTTCGAAGTGTTGGCCACGGAACAAGATTTTGAGTTTGAGTTTGCCGGCCTGTCCTTAGCAGCAACCATCGACCGCATCGACCGCACAGAAGATGGAGAGCTGATTCTCATCGACTATAAAACGGGCAAGTCGTCTCATCGCAACTGGCTCTTTGACCGTTTCACCGAACCTCAGCTTCCCCTTTATGGCGCGGTTTGGACGGAAGCTGTGGCTGGACTGGTTTTCGCCTGGGTGCGAGCAGGGGAGATGGCCTTCGACGGCCTGACCTGCAGGTCTGAGCTCCTGCCAGGAGTCAAGTCCTCCGTCGAATCCAGAGATTTTGACAGTGATTGGGAAACTTGTCTTGAAGCTTGGAGCGCTCTCTTGACTTCGCTGGCGGAGGATTTCGCAAAAGGTCGATCTGAGGTGCAGCCGGTGGATCGAAACAAGACTTGCAACCATTGCCGTCTGGAAACTCTCTGTCGCATCGACGAACTCGAACAGCACCGTGGGGAGTTGAGGAGATGACGCCCCCCATCGCCGATCTCCATGCCAGGAAGGAGGGCCTGAGTCCCGACCGCTCGTTTATCGTACAAGCGCCGGCCGGTTCGGGAAAGACGGGCTTGCTGACGCAGCGCTATCTCAAGCTCTTGGCCGGGGTTTCCGCACCGGAGGAGATCCTCGCCATCACCTTCACTCGCAAGGCAGCCAACGAGATGAAGGAACGAATCCTAGAGGCCTTGGAAACGGGACATCAAGCCACCGCCCCGGATACCGATGAGCACAGCCTTCAAGGTTGGCGTCTGGCTCGTGAGGTCCTCGTCCGAGACCGACAATTCGCCTGGCGACTGCAAGACAATCCAAGTCGACTCCAGGTCTTGACCATCGATGCCCTCTGCAGCCGATTGGCCTTGAAGCTCCCGGTCCTGAGCGGTTTCGGAGCGCAACCTCAAACCGTCGACGACGCTTCAGAGCTTTACTTGGAAGCAGCCAGGCGCACGGTGGCTTCGGTCTATCGGGCCGACTCCGACTATCAGGACGACGTTCGACACTTGTTGCTTCACCTGGACAACGACGTGCAGCGAGTTCAAGGACAGATCGCTCTCTTGTTGTCCCGACGCGATCGCTGGATGAGACCCTTAGGACGGCTCCTGGGCGAATTTGGAGCCCTGGGTGCCACTCAAGAATGGTCGGACCCTTGTCGAAGGCAACTCGAGTCGGGTCTGGTGCGGGTGATCGAGGACCACCTCTCGAGGTTGCGTGAAGAATTTCCCAACGAGGCTCTCCTTCGGGCTTGCCAGTCGGCCTCTTACGCCGCCGAGAATTTGACGGATGAGACATCTTTTCTCACTGGTTGGAAGGGCTGGTCTGCCGGGACCGCTTCTTTTCCTGGCACCAAATCCGGTGAAGTGCAGGCGTGGAAAGGATTGGCTCAGCTTCTGCTGACCAAATCGGGCTCATGGAGGTCACGGCTCACGGCAAAGGAAGGATTCCCGGCTCCGGGTCAAGCTAAGGAAGCCGACATCAAGCGGAGGCGAAAGGAAGCCAAGGAGGAGATTCAACACTTACTCAGCGACTTGAGTGGAGAGGACGACCTGCAGAAGCTCCTCAACCTGGTCCACAGTTTACCACCTCCAAGATATGAAGAGGACCAATGGGAAACAGTAGAGGCCCTTCTCAGGGTTTCCATCTTGGCTGCGGCAGAATTGCTGGTGGTCTTTGCTGAAGTCAATAAGACGGATTTCGTCGAGGTAGCCCAGAGGGCCGAGAGAGCCCTGGGAGACGAAGATGCACCGTCGGAGCTTGCTCTGGCTCTCGATGCTCGTTTGCAGCACATCCTGATCGATGAGTTTCAGGACACTTCCATCGGTCAGCTCAAATTGCTGGAGAGGCTGATCTCTCAATGGACCCACGAAGAAGGCCGTACCTTGTTCTTGGTGGGAGACCCCATGCAATCCATTTACCGATTTCGAGATGCTGAAGTGGGATTGTTTCTCCAGATCCGAAAGCAAGGGCTGACCCATCTCTCTCCCGATTCCTTGTTGCTATCCTCAAATTTTCGGTCCACAAAGAGACTTGTGGAGTGGTTCAACACGACCTTTTGCGTGGTCTTTCCCAACGTTGAGAATTCTCTAGAGGGTTCGGTTCCCTACGCCCTGGCTGAGGCTGCCAGAGCCGATCGGGAGACTCAGCCCGTGGAACTTCATCCGGTGGTTTCAGAGCGGGCCACCAGTCTTGCTGCCAAAAAGGCCGAAGCCGAGGTCGTACTTCGGTTGCTCGAACAGACCTGGGCGGAAAACCCTGCTCGCAGCGTAGCCATTTTGGTCAGAAGCCGAGGGCACCTCAAGGAAATTCTTCCCACCCTGCGCCGAGCCGGACTGCGCTACCGAGGAGTGGATCTTGAGCCACTCAAAAGTCGACCTCCGGTTCGCGACCTAACGGCCTTGACTCGCGCCCTATTTCATCCCGCCGATAGAGTGGCCTGGCTGTCGGTCTTGCGAGCCCCTTGGTGTGGTTTGAGTCGAGCCGGCCTGTTGGGCCTAGTGGATACTGAAGGGAAGGCCCCCCTCTTCGAGCGTTTATTTGAGGCCGAAGTTTTGCAGACCCTGGACCCCGAGGAGGTCGTTCGCATCGAGAGAGTGAGAATCCCTCTGGCAAAGGCTTTGAGCTGTCGAGACCGACTTTCAGTGCGGCGCTTGGTCGAGGGATGTTGGCTAGAGCTAGGGGGTCCCGCAACTCTGGGTTCCCGTTCGGATCTCGAGGACACCACAGCCTTCTTCACCTTGCTGGATGACTTGAGCCAGAGCGACCCTAGTTTGGAAACCTTGGAAGAGCGACTGCAGAAGCTCTACGCGAGACCGGATAGCTTGGCCGACGAGAGACTGGTGGTCATGACCATCCATAAAGCCAAAGGGCTCCAGTTCGACACCGTGATACTTCCAGGGCTGAGCCAAGCCCCGGTTCGCACCGACGAACCCTTGCTGAGTTGGCTTGAGCTTCCAGACGGTCGGGGAGGTTCTCACCTACTCTTGGCCCCCATCACCGAAAAAGGGAAAGGAGAGCGGGATCCCGTTTACGCCTACGTCCGCGCCCTGGAGCAGCAGAAAGAGCAAAACGAGAATGCCAGAGTCCTCTATGTGGCTGCCACCAGGGCCGAGCGGAAACTTCACCTGCTAGCCCGGCTCGCTCCCATAGATGAGGGGGGAAGCGAGTTGAGGCCCCCGATATCCGGGAGCTTTTTGGGTCTACTATGGCCCGCTTTGGGTGAGGAGTTTCAGCGAACTTGGGACCAGCAAAGAGTGCAACTAGAAGAATCGCGCCCTAATGCTGAGTCCGGTAGCGTTCCGGTCGAAGTGAATCTTGAGACTTCTATGGGCCAACCTCTCGTCCGGTTGGCAGCGAATTGGACTTTCCCAGCACTCCGAGCGGATCTCGACCCCCAGATTGTCCAAGCCCCAGAGGAAGTGGAGGAGCCGGGCCGACCCACCTTCGATTGGGCTGGGGAAACGGCGCGCCAGATTGGAACGGTGGTCCATCGAGTCCTTCAGCAGATCGGGCGTGAGGGTGCCCGCGGTTGGGATGAGCAAAGAGTGGCCAAGCTGCAGCCCTATTTGCAGAGAAGGTTTCAGCACTATGGACTGTCTGCGAGCCGTTGTGGCATGGCGGTCGCCCGTGCCGAAGAGGCCTTGAGACGTTGTCTGAAGCATCCGAAAGGCTCCTGGGTTCTGTCGGCCCAGGGTCCCGAAAGTCGTTGCGAATATGCAGTTTCAGGGGTCTTGAAGGGCCGAATCGTGCGAGGCGTGGTGGACCGGACTTTTGTTGATGACCGGGGGGTGCTCTGGATTGTTGACTACAAGACGGGGTTTCATGAGGGGGGAGAACTCGACGAATTCCTCGATGCCGAAAAAGAGAGATATCGTCCCCAGCTTGAACGCTACGCCAAATTGCTTTCCGAGAATGGGACCAGACCGATCAAGCTGGGTCTTTATTTTCCCCTGGTAGACGGTTGGCGCGAATGGTCACCTGGTTCCGGCGCTCGGTCTTAGGCCTCGATCTTGGGCAAGCTTGTCCGCATGGAAAGAACTTCGAGGATGCTGTCGAAAGACTCCGTCGGGTGTGTTGAACTCCGTCGAAGGGGGGAGCGGATAATTTGACATTTTTGGAGCGGCTCATCCCCTCGGGTCTGAACGACCGAGACCAGCGTCGAGCGACTCTGTTGGTGGTCTACTGTGGACTTCTGACCGGCTTTGGCCTGGTCTTCGCCATCCTGCGCTATGTCCTAGAAGACTATGAGCCGTTAAGAATTCTTCTTTTGGGTTCAACTTTGGGGATCGTTCTGCCCGTACTGCAGAAAGCCACTCGGTCACCGAGGCTCGCTAGTCATGCCCTGGCATTCTGCCTGGTTTTCATACTCCTCATATTGACCAAGCATTCCGGAGGGGTTTTTTCATCAACTTTGATTTGGCTCACCGTAGTTCCCCTGATTGTTCTGTCGACCGCTCGTCTTGTGGACGGGGTTTTCTGGACTTGCGCGGTGGTGGCCATCCAGCGATCGGCTATCCATTTCGTTCAATTGACCGAAGCTGAAACTCTTGAGTATTTCCAGAATCCGGCAACGATGGGCTTCTGGAGAAATAGCCAAACGCTGCTGATTGTCTGTGTTTTCCTCTTTGCTGCTATCTTTGTCTATCAAGAGCATCTCGCTCAGGAGCGATTGCGCAAAGCAAATTCGGCGAAATCCGAGTTCTTGGCCAACATGAGCCACGAAATTCGGACCCCAATGAATGGGGTTCTGGGGATGACCACCCTCTTGCTCGATACTGGTCTCACCGTCGAGCAGAGGGACTATGCCGAGACCATTAGACATTCAGGCGAGGGATTGCTCTCTATTCTCAATGACATTCTCGATTTTTCCAAGATCGAGGCCGAATATGTGGAACTAGAAAGCCTGGAATTCGATCTTCACGATTGTATTGAAGAGGTCGTGGAACTCCTGGTTCCTCGAGTCCACAGCCAAGGTCTCGAAATTCACTTACTGATCGAGCCTGATGTCCCCAAGAGAATTCGTTCTGATCCCACCAGAATTCGCCAAATCCTCTTAAATCTTCTGAGCAACGCTGCTAAGTTTACCGAGCGTGGAAAGATCCTGGTTGAAGTTCGAAGAAACCAGAGCAAGGCTGCCTCTGAATTTCTCACAATTTCGGTCACAGACACCGGAATCGGAATCCCTGTCGAGCGCTTGGACCGACTTTTTCGTCCGTTCTCTCAAGTGGATGCATCAACCACTCGAAAATACGGTGGAACAGGGCTTGGTCTTGCTATCTCTCAGAGGCTTGCACAGGCTTTGGGAGGACGAATTCTGGTGGAGAGTGTCGAAGGCCAAGGGAGCGTCTTTACCCTTGAGCTTGTCACAGAAGTTCTGCCAGACCCCTCCCAAGAGTATGGACCGGACTTGAACGGCGTCACCTTCTTCTTGCTAGGTTTTTGTGAAGGTTATACGGAATTTCTCTACCGCACCCTCGAGTCGTGGGGCTGCTCGGTCGAGAAGGTCGAGAACAGTCCTGATCTCATCGAGGACCTATTGGCGCGGACTGATGGGAATTCGTGTCCCCCAGTGCTCATCGTGGACCTCAAGTGTGGCGGACTCGAGTCCGAAGCGCTGATGCGTCAACTCCAAGGAATGGGAAAGTCTGTGAGAATCCCACGCATTCTCGCCATCGGTCAACGAAGAGGGCAACTTTCTGAAGCCGTAAGGATGCAGGAGAATCTGTCCTTTTGTTCTCACCCCGTTCGATTGAGCCGGCTGAAGGAGTTGCTGGGACGTCTGTCCGGCTGTTTGCCCTGGGAATCCAGCGACCAGGGAGGAGCGAAGGCTCTGCCCGATGATCTCGCGCCTGTTCGAGAGAGCAGGATCTTAGTAGTAGAGGATAATCCCGTCAATCAGAAGTTGGCCATGAGACTATTGGAGAAGGCCGGCTACTCTAGCTGTGACTTAGCGGTCAATGGGGCCGAGGCTCTCGACGCCCTGGAGCAGAGGCCCTACAATTTGGTCCTGATGGACTGTCAGATGCCCGTCATGGACGGATATCAAGCTACCAGAGCTCTCCGCGAGCGGGAGAAAAGTAAAGGACTCCCTCCGGTTCCCGTTGTCGCTCTCACCGCTGAAGCCATTAAGGGAGACCGGGAGCGGTGCCTGGAGGCCGGCATGGATGATTATCTCAGTAAGCCACTTAGACAGTCCGAGTTGCTCGAAATCTTGCAGAAGTACCTCCGCCCCCCTATCCTTGAAGACAGCATTGAGTCCGTGCCGTTGGCCTCGGTGGAATTGTGTTCTGAAGAGATCTTGCAGCGCGTGAAACAGGTTGAGCACTGCATGAATCTGGTGAGAGGCGCGATCGCTGAGAGGGATACGGACAAGGCCAAAGAGCAAGCTCATCGACTCAAGGACGAAGCTTCAAAGATCGGGGCAACCAAGCTTCGGCAGTTAGCTGACCGACTTGAGAATCTGGCGTTCCATCGAAGGCTCGAAGAGACACCCGGAGCAGAGGAACGCGAGGAGAGCGAGGCTCTTCCCTAAGGATCTGGCCAGATCCTAAGGAAGCCAACTCTGGGGATGAAAAGGCGGCATATCGCGGAGGCTGAATGAGTCTGCGATCCCTCGAATGAAGGCTTTTCGTCGAAATAGTACCGAAGAGACATGGCCACTGGCGATCCAGCGAAGTTGGGAACCTGGCCAGGCTTGGTGAGCCTGTCGGCATGTCTGGGCATGGACGTAGGCATCGGAACTCGCCGCTACCCAAATACAACAGTCGGTTCGCGGGGGAACGGGAAACAATCCAAGGTCGGTCTTTTGGAGTTGCGCTCCGAGTTTTTCTCTGGCTCTTTCAGCGTCGGGGTCGAGCGCCTTCCAGTCGCAGTACTTTTGCAGCACTCCCTCCAGGAAAACGGGAGCAGCCGAGTGAGGCGCAATGCAGGCACAAACCGCGAGTGGCTCACCGAAGAGTGCTGCCGTGTGAGAGGCTACTTGTCCCCCCATACTGATTCCGCTGACTCCGACTCGCTGAAAACCAGACGCCTGGAGCCAGTGGAGAATGGCTCGACTCTCCGCCACCACCGACAGTCCCATGATCCAGAGGTCACTCACCGTTCTTATATAGGTGGCCTCTTGATAGGGAGGTTTACGAATTCCATATAAGGGGCTTTCCAGGATCACGGAAGCGATGCCCTTTTGTAGTAGGGGAATGGCCAGGAGATCGCGTCGATTGTTGAATCCTTCGTCTCCGGTAGCTGGGAGATGAAGGCAGATGGGAAGGTTGTGATCCCACCCTCGAGGTAGCACCTTGAGAAAGTGCCCCTTTTGGCTTTCTTCCGGGAGCCCTTTGTCGTGGTAGGGAGACAGGAACTCAAAGGTTTCGAAGGTGCAGTTAGGACCGTCTTCAACCTCGATGAGGACCGGCTCGATGGGTTCTGGTCGTTCTCTTTGGACCAGAGAGAGCTTCAGGACCTCCGTGTCTCCCCAGCCTCCACTGAAGAACAGTCCGTTGTTGCGTACGCGGGCATGGAGGGTGTCTAACCAATACACGGAAGTCCTATTCAAACAGGAATGATGAAATCCCACTTGACAGGTAGATTGAGTCACAGTTACCAGGACGGTTTCAAGGGTTGACCGACTCTGTAGAAGACCTTTTGGCGCGCTTTCAGCAGCAGGGGGAAACCGTTTCCCGGAGCGACAGCTTTACCCTGGCAGCCGGCCGGGCCTTGGAGAAGCTCAGAAACTTTCAGTTGGCAAGTCCGGGTTTATGGTTGGTGAAGTTGGTCCAAGCGGCTGTGGCCAGCGATTCATCGCAGATTCACATTAAGCTGTTGGGACGGGGGGTCTCCTTTTCGTTTGACGGAGATTTAGGGTGCTCGGCATTAGAAGTCTTGGAAAATTTGGTTTCTGCCGAGCGAAGTTCCAACCCGGCTTTGAATCATCTGACAGTGGGCTTGCGGTCCATCTATGACCCTCAAAGAACCGTGCTATGGGCATGCGCTCACCAAGGCCAAGCCACTTCCGTGAGAATTCACCAAGGTGAGCACACCCTGGGGGATGCAAGCGATCAGCTTCCTAAAGGTTTTCAGTTGGTCTTGTCTCAGGGGGAGGGTTCGGGTTCTCTCTTTCACTGGCGAGTCGGACAGACCATCGAAGAGTTGCAGTGCCTGTATTTCCGCTGCCGTTTTTGTCCCGCTCCCTTGTATCTGGACGGACGATTGATCTCCGGCGCTAAGAGCGCGGTGGCCCTAGGAGGCTTGCTCCGTTGGGAAACAGCGGTGAAAAGCCCTGAGTTGGAGTCGTTCGTGATTCCCAGACCGAAAATCTCCGGGCAGCCGGTCGCTTGGGAAGACGAAACCTATTGGAACCTTGCCGCCAAACCCTACGAGTTCCAATTCGATAGAAGACTGTCGGTGACTCTCCCTTCGGGCGAGGCACCTTTGCTCTTAGAGGTTCCCTGGAGACCGGGGGCTCCAGAGCAGTTGTACTTTCTCCATCACGGAGCTCTGATCGATGGACCGCACTTGCTCCAGGGAGCCCACTCTGGTTCAGGATTGCAGGCCATCGTTAAGCCGGTCGAGATAGCGACCGATCTTTCGGAATTTCGAGCGCTGGGTGACCATCACGAATTGGTCTCGAAGGTTCGGAGTCAACTTTCAGGGCTCTGCGAGGCTTTCTTGGCTTGCGCCGAACAATCTGGTGAAAATAAATCCCGCCCCTCGGCTCGAAGCTTGGGGGCCGGTCTCCTAGGAGTGGGGGCTCTGCTGAAAGCGCCCCTACTCTTGAGTGCCGTAACTTTGCCCCTTGCTGCGGTGGCTGGATTGGGATACAGCACCGTGTCCAAGATGAAGCGAACTCAGCAAAAACTGAAGTTGCTTGACAATGCTAACCGGATCAGAGCCCTGCGGAGGACCGCATCGCTTCACCGCTAGATGAAGACTCGAAGTTCCCTGAAATCTTCCAGTCGATGAAAATCCGGGGGGCCTTGAGTCGGCGAGGTCGAGCATAAGTAGGTGGGAGGAACGCTTGGGCTCGTATACAGGATTGAGCACACCTTGACTCGGAGAGAGCACGGATCCTCCTCGAGTTCTGTCCCGAGACTCTTGGTCGGCAGAAGCACATCGACCCGCCAAGAGTCCAGAGTGAGGGACGTTGAGATCTCTGGTCGCACGTCTGGGAGGCTTCGCTCTAGATCTCGATAGTCCCTGAACTGAGCAGCCCACCAGGCTCCTGTTGGGCTGAAGTTGAACTCGCGATAGCTGGAGCTTCCAGTAGCCACAAAGAGTTCGGCGACATCTTGAGTCCAAAGGCCTTCGACGAAATCCCCGGCTTGATGCCTCTGAGGGAGATAGGCCGACTTGTGGACCTCCAAGATGAGGCGAAGTCCGCGGTCCACCGGATTCAGAGCGAAGCGACAGTCATGCGCGCTGTCTTGCCCATACCAGTCCGGTGACAAGGGAATCGTTCGAGTCATGGTCTGGGCCTTCGGTTCTGATTCCGGTCGAGCCTCCCGTCCAAAAGCGACTTTTGGTTTGACGGGTCTTTGCGGCCGGGAAGGTTGGTACTATGGACAAGCTGAAAATTTGGTGGGAAGCCTCTCGCGCCTTTTCTTTCACCGCTTCGATTATACCGGTGATGCTCGGCGGAGTGTTGGCCTGGGCCGATGGGCATTTTTGCTGGTGGCTCTTTTCGGTCACCCTCCTGGGCTCAATTCTGATTCAAGCCGGCACAAACTTTACCAACGATTTCTATGATTACCTCAGCGGAGTGGATCGATTAGAAGAGGACGGGGTTCATCTTGCTGGACCGAGTATGGTCATTCAGCGTGGCCTTCTCAAACCAAGGTCGGTTAAAGTTGCAGGCATAGTTTGTTTTATTCTCGGTGCAGCCTGTGGCTTTTATCTGGTTGCTCAATGCGGTTGGTTGCTGCTTATTCCCGGTCTACTCAGCATAGCCGCAGGATACTTCTACACCGCTAGACCAGTCGCTCTGGCATATCTTGCCCTGGGTGAAGTCACGGTTTTCGTTTTCATGGGTCCGGTTATGGTGCTCGGTGCCTACTTTGTGCAGACTTCTACCCTTGCCCTCTCGCCCTTTTTGCTGAGTCTTCCGATCGCTTGTCTGGTGACTGCCATCCTCCACGCCAACAACCTCAGAGACCTGCGCAGAGACCGAGAGCGCGGGAAAACAACGCTAGCGACACTCGGTGGAGAAAAGCTTGCAGCCGTGGAACTGGCGCTGCTGATCTTCGGCAGTTATGCCACCGTCGTTTGGCTGGTGGGTTCGGGACAACTCACCGGGATG